>JAEXYZ010000067.1 GCA_023405135.1 Bacillota bacterium
TGGTAATTTTCACTGGTGAAAGCTACCGCTATCGTGAATCTACCTTGAGAAATTAATGCAAAATGGGACTGTTGGCAGTGATACAAAATTAAATACCAAAAACGTCATTTTTTAATTGCCAAATCCATCCTCAATATTTACACCTTTAAATCCTGGTAAAACCATGTTAAAATTCATACAGCACAACTCACCTTTACTAACTTGTTTCTCAACAATTCAAGTATAGTAAAAATAGGTGATGTTGTGCATTTTCCTTTTTTATAAATTGTATGAAAACCCCAACAATTATTATAGAACCAATAAAAAAACCCTTTCTCGGCAATCCGAGAAAGGGTTTAAAACGTTTATATAACGCAATATTAACGTTTTGAGAACTGAGGCGCACGACGAGCACCTTTAAGACCGTATTTTTTACGTTCTTTCATACGTGGGTCACGAGTTAGTAAACCTGCAGATTTAAGTGCTGGACGGAAATCTGGGTCAACTTGTAGTAACGCACGAGCAATACCGTGACGGATTGCACCAGCTTGACCAGTGAAGCCACCACCGTTTACGTTTACTAATACATCGTAGCTACCTAAAGTTTGAGTTGCTACTAATGGTTGTTTAATTACTTCACGTAATGTTTCGAATGGTACGTAATTTTCAACATCACGATTGTTGATAACAATTTTGCCTTCGCCTGGTACTAAACGTACGCGAGCTACTGAGCTTTTACGACGACCTGTGCCGATATATTGAACTTGTGCCAAGGGTATATCCTCCTCTAATTAATTATCCGCGAAGCGTATAGCTTTCTGGTTTTTGTGCTGCATGTGGGTGTTCTGCTCCAGCGTAAACGTGAAGTTTACCGAACATTTTGCGACCTAAAGAGTTTTTAGGAAGCATACCTTTTACCGCTAATTCTAGCATTTGTGTTGGGTATTTTTCTTTCATTTCGCCAGCAGTACGTTGTTTTAAACCACCTGCGAATTGAGTGTGACGGTAATAAATTTTACCTTCTAATTTGTTACCTGTTAATTCAATTTTGTCTGCATTGATGATGATTACGTGGTCACCTGTATCAACGTTTGGTGTGAATGTTGGTTTATGTTTACCGCGTAAGATTGAAGCTACTTCAGAAGCTAAACGTCCAAGAGTTTGGCCTTCTGCGTCAACTACTAACCATTTACGCTCTACTTCGTGACCTTTAGCCAAGAATGTTGTACGCATTTATATATCCTCCTAATCGATTCGATTACCGTTATTTTTCATTAGTATACACTTATAAGTTTCGGGGCTTATTTGTGGTTGGTAATGAAAATACCATATGTCATCTTATAATAAATTTCAAAATAAGTCAAGCAAATTTGTTGAACACCTGGAAAGGTTGTTTTTTAGTCGTGATGATTAATTAAGCTATTAATAATACACTTTTTCAAGGTATAAACCGTGTGCTGGCGCGGTTTTCCCTGCCCTTCCACGATCCATTGAAACAACAACTTCTTGCAAATCATCCGGCTTACGTTTGCCAATACCGACTTCCCATAATGTTCCTGCAATGATTCGTACCATGTTATATAAAAAGCCATTTCCCTCAATGACCATATGTAGTTCTTGTCCATGCCATTCAAAGGTCAAAGAATGCACCGTACGCACTTTATCTACAACGCTCGTATTAGCCGCGCAGAAGCATGAAAAGTCATGGGTACCTACAATAAACTGTGTAGCATCTAACATTTTCTCTACATCAGGCTTAACACCCTTTGTATCAACTGTATATTGTCTACGAAAAGGGCTTTGTACTTCATTACAATTCCATATATAACGGTATCGTTTACCGGTTACACTGAATCTTGCATGAAAATCATTCGGTACCTCTTCAACCTCCAATATCCGAATATCAGAAGGTAGTTGCACATTTAATGCTTTTTTATAACGATCTAGTGGTATAGAGAGGTTTGTATCAAAATGAATGACTTGTCCCGTTGCATGGACTCGTGCATCTGTGCGCCCACTCGCAGTTACTTTCACTCTCGAACCTTTATGCATTTTTGTTAATACATTTTCTAGTTCTAATTGTATCGTACGCTCACCAGGTTGGACCTGATATCCTGCAAAAAGCGTACCATCATAGCTAATCGTTGCTTTTAAACGTCTCATATTCTTCACCTCGCATTAGCTACGGTAAAATACTAAGATAGCTGTAATCACGACTAACAGGACGATACATAATGTATCCCGCCAATCCCATTTTAGTTGTCGATAGCGTGTTCGTCCTTCTCCACCACGATAACCACGCACTTCCATTGCAGTTGCTAAATCCTCTGCCCGTTTAAACGCACTGACAAACAGTGGTACAAGAAGTGGTACAACTGCTTTAAGTCGATCTTTTAATGGTCCTGCACTTAAATCTGAACCACGAGCCATCTGTGCCTTCATAATCTTATCTGTCTCATCCATTAACGTTGGAATAAAACGAAGTGCAATTGACATCATTAATGCTAATTCATGTACAGGCATCTTCACCTTCTTTAGCGGATTCAATAATACTTCAATACCATCTGTAATCGAAATAGGTGAAGTCGTTAACGTTAAAATTGATGTCATAAATACAAGTACTAAGAAACGAATTGAAATGAAAATCCCTTGTCTTAATCCTTCCTCATATATCCTCATGAAGCCAAGATCCAACAGAATATCGCCTTCTCTAGTAAAGAAAATATGTATGAGGAACGTAAATACTAATAATATAATAATCGGCTTTAATCCGTTAATTAAAAAGTATAAACGTATTTTAGACATTAAAATGACGAATAATGTAAATGCTAAAATAAAAGTATAGGTTACAACATTATTAGCTAAAAAGACAATAACAATAAAGGCAAATACAAAAAGAAGCTTTGAACGTGGGTCTAAACGATGGACAAAAGACTCTCCAGGAATATAACGACCAAAAATCATTTTTTCCATCATAACTCTTCACGCCCCTCTCCTATTGCACGGGCAACTTCTTCAGCAAGCTCTTCTTCTGTTAAACAGATTTTTGATAACTTCTGATTTAACATTTTTTCAATCTTTTGTTGGAAGCGAACAATATGTGGTAATTCCAATCGATAATTTTCAAGCGTTTTTGCGTCTGAAAAAATTTCTCTAGGCGTTCCACTTAATACACTGTGTCCTTCATACATAATGGCAATATTGTCTGCATAACGTGCCGCATCTTCCATACTATGGGTAACAAGTATTGTCGTCAGCCCACGCTCTTTATGAAGTTGATAAAACATATCCATTATTTCACGCTGACCCCGTGGATCTAAGCCTGCTGTCGGCTCGTCTAATACAATGACTTCAGGATCCATCGCCAAAACGCCAGCAATTGCTACCCGACGCATTTGACCACCTGATAAATCAAAAGGAGATTTTTCTAGAACACCGTCTGGAAGGCCTACTAATTTAATGAGCTCTCTAGCACGTTGTTCTGCTTCCTGCTCAGAAACGCCAAAGTTCATCGGACCGAACATAATATCCTTTAAAACGGTCTCTTCAAACAATTGATGCTCAGGAAACTGAAAGACAATCCCAACCTTTTGACGAATTGGTTTTAATTCCTTTGCCTTTTTACCAGCTTCAATCACTCGTTCTCCAATATGTATTTGTCCTTTAGACGGCTTTAATAGACCATTAAAATGCTGTAAAATGGTTGATTTACCTGAACCAGTATGCCCTATAATTGCCTGATATGTTTTCGACGGAATGGCTAAATCTACATCAAATAAAGCATACTTTTCAAATGGTGTTCCCATTGAATAAGCATAACTTACTTGTTGAAGTTTGATGTCCATAAATCATTCACCAACTCTTCTTCTGTCATATGTTTCCTCATTAGTTGTATACCTTTTGATTGGAAAAGCTTAGTCATTCTCATCGCAAAAGGTAACTCTAGTCCAAATTCGATAAGCTTATCCCCAAGTGCAAATATTTCAGCTGGTGTACCTTCAGCATATTTTTTTCCATCATTCATAAATAAAATACGATCAGCAAATAGTGCCTCTTCTACATCATGGGTGATGGATAGTACTGTTAAACCAAATTCTTCCCTTAATGCACGTACAGTTTTTAATACTTCATCTCTCCCTTGAGGATCAAGCATTGATGTCGCCTCATCTAAAATAAGTAACTTTGGACGCATAGCAATAGCACCAGCAATTGCAACACGTTGCTTTTGACCACCTGATAGATGATGGGGTTCATGATTTAAAAACTTGTCCATTTTTACTTGTGCAAGGGAAGTATGGACACGTTTAACCATATCTTCAAACGGGACTCCGTTGTTTTCTAAGGCAAATGCAACATCATCCTGAACTGTTGCCCCAACGAATTGGTTATCAGGATTTTGGAAAACCATACCGATGTTTGAACGGGTTTTCCAAAGGTTTTCTTCAGTTAATACATCTTTCATAAAACGGACTTCTCCTTCCTGAGGGAAAAGTAATCCGCTGACCATTTTAACCATCGTTGATTTTCCAGAACCATTATGGCCGACAATTGCAATCCACTCTCCCTCCTGAATAGAGAAGGAAACGTTTTGAACAGCTTTGCGGGCATTTGGGTCATCTGGAGTATATGAGTAACTTACGTTGTTAAACGATAAAATCTCAGTCACTTGCTTATCTCCTCTCGAACTTCACTCTACTAACTAACTTACACTGTTTTTAAGTCCATTGCTACCATTTTAGGTGTAATTGCCTATTGTGCTACATATATAAAAATAAGGTACGTTTACAAATTAAATATTGAAACGTACTTTATTTTTGTATATGTATAAAATTTGGTAAAACTATGAAGTTGGCATACTTTGCCAATTTTAAGAGAATAAAAAAGCGCGCACCTCATTCAGAGAAATGCGCAAAATACATTTAGAAACAAGAACACGGCTGCTCATTTCCGTGTTCTTATGAATGAGGTGCGGAGAGCTAGACGAGACGCCGTCACACAAGTGACCCGCTCATTATAACGCTCAAGCCATTTTATTGTCGTATAAATCATTTTAGTTTTTATAAAAAGAGAGGGGTCCGGGTTCAACCGGTGAACCGGACACCCTCTTTAACCAGTAGTTTTATTTGATACGTAATATAAATAAATTATACTAACTCAATTACAACTACAGGTGCACCGTCTCCACGTCGAGGTCCTACTTTAAGGATACGAGTGTAACCACCTTGACGATCAGCGTAACGTGGTGCAACATCATCAAATAACTTTTGAAGTGCAAATGAAGTTGACTCGTTACCTTCTGCATCAGTAGTTGTTACTACTTCACGACGGATAAATGCAGCCGCTTGACGACGAGCATGTAAGTCTCCACGTTTACCTAAAGTAATCATTTTTTCAACTACAGAACGTAATTCTTTAGCACGTGCTTCAGTTGTTTCGATGCGTTCGTTGATGATTAAGTCAGTAGCTAAATCACGTAATAACGCTTTACGTTGAGAACTTGTACGACCAAGTTTTCTGTAACCCATGGACGTTCCCTCCTTTATTTCTGATCTTTATAAAATTCATTCACTTGCTTAGTCTTCTTTGCGTAATCCTAAACCAAGCTCTTCTAATTTTGCTTTTACTTCTTCTAGTGACTTACGACCAAGATTACGTACTTTCATCATGTCGTCTTCTGACTTATTCGCAAGTTCTAATACCGTATTGATACCAGCGCGTTTTAAACAGTTATAAGAACGAACAGAAAGATCTAGTTCTTCAATCGTCATCTCTAAAACTTTTTCTTTTTGATCCTCTTCTTTTTCGACCATGATTTCAGCTGTTTGTGCTTCATTAGTTAAGCCTACGAAGATATTAAGGTGCTCAGTTAAAATTTTAGCTCCGAGCGAAATCGCCTCTTTTGGACCGATGCTTCCATCTGTCCACACATCAAGTGATAACTTGTCGAAATCAGAATTCTGTCCAACACGAGTGTTCTCCACTTGAAAATTAACGCGTGAAACTGGAGTGTAAATAGAGTCGATCGGGATCACGCCTATAGGAAGATCCTCACGTTTGTTTTGATCAGCAGGAGTGTAACCACGGCCACGACGAGCATACATACGCATACGTAAATGACCATTTTTAGCGATTGTTGCAATATACAAATCTGGATTTAATATTTCAACGTCACTGTCATGTGTGATATCAGCAGCTGTAACCGTTGCATCACCTTTCACGTCAATCTCAATCACTTTTTCTTCGTCAGAGTAGATTTTAAGTGCAAGTTTTTTGATATTCAAAATAATTGAAGCAACGTCTTCTACTACACCTTCTACAGTTGAGAATTCGTGTAAAACCCCATCAATTTGAATAGATGTAACAGCAGCTCCTGGTAATGAAGACAGAAGGATACGACGTAAAGAATTACCCAAAGTGTTTCCGTATCCGCGTTCAAGCGGTTCTACAACAAACTTGCCATATTTGGAATCTTCGCTGATCTCAACAGTTTCAATCTTTGGTTTTTCAATTTCGATCATTCAATTTACCCTCCTTCAAAACATCGAATGTATAGGTTCATACCATCATAATAGTCAAAAATTGTTGACTTTATAAAATTGCACAAGATTTTTGTTTTGTACAAGCAATGATGAACTCAAAAGTACTTTGAGATGCACCCATTACACACGACGACGTTTTGGCGGACGGCAACCGTTATGTGGAACTGGAGTAACATCTTTAATTGCAGTTACTTCTAGACCAGCAGCTTGAAGTGCACGAATAGCAGCTTCACGACCAGCACCAGGACCTTTAACAGTTACTTCCAACGTCTTCAGACCATGTTCAAGGGATGCTTTTGCAGCAGCCTCAGCAGCCATTTGAGCAGCGTATGGAGTAGATTTACGTGAACCTTTGAATCCAAGCGCACCAGCACTAGACCAAGATACTGCGTTACCTTGCATATCTGTAATCGTTACGATTGTATTGTTAAATGTAGAACGGATGTGTGCAATACCTGATTCGATATTCTTTTTCACACGACGTTTACGAGTTTGTTGTTTACGAGCCATGTTAAGAAGGAACCCCCTTTACTTATTATTTTTTCTTGTTCGCTACAGTTTTACGAGGACCTTTACGCGTACGCGCATTGTTTTTCGTATTTTGACCACGAACAGGTAAACCACGACGGTGACGGATACCACGGAAAGAACCGATTTCCATCAAGCGTTTAATGTTAAGTGAAACTTCACGACGTAAGTCACCTTCAACTTTGTATTTATCTAATTGTTCACGGATTTTGTTTAATTCATCTTCAGTAAGATCGCGCACGCGAGTATCTTCGTTAACACCAGCAGCAGCTAATACTTTTTGAGATGTAGTTTTACCAATTCCGTAAATGTAAGTTAATGAAATTACCACGCGTTTGTCGCGAGGAATGTCAACACCAGCAATACGTGCCATGTACTTAGTGCACCTCCTTTTAATTATCCTTGTTTTTGTTTATGTTTAGGATTTTCACAGATTACCATTACTTTACCGCGTCGGCGAATTACTTTACATTTTTCGCAGATCGGTTTCACAGATGGTCTCACTTTCATCTAACCTAACCTCCTTAGTAGTCCGGAGTGCAAAAGATTATTTAAAACGGTATGTGATACGACCGCGAGTTAAATCATAAGGAGATAACTCGATAGTAACCTTATCTCCAGGTAAAATTCGGATAAAGTGCATACGGATCTTTCCAGATACGTGTGCAAGCACCGTGTGCCCATTTTCTAATTCTACCTTAAACATCGCGTTTGGCAAAGTCTCAACAACTGTTCCTTCGACTTCAATTACATCGTCTTTCGCCATCAATCCTGTCTCCCTTCTATATGCGTTTTTCCGATTCTCTAACATACACGAAACAGAGAATCTATGCAACTGTTTTCTTCAAATAAGAAGCAACTCCATCAACATATGCTTGGATTGTATGAGAGATGTTCGAAAGACGCTCGTCTGGTTTCGCTTCACACAATCCAGGGAATGGACTAGATCCGGTTAAGGAAACTTGCCTTCCTTATGTTATTCACGATAGCCGGAATGTCTTGAATGAGAGATTCATACCCGTTACACAGATGCTTC
The DNA here is from genome assembly GCA_023405135.1 of Bacillota bacterium. Lineage (GTDB taxonomy): Bacteria > Bacillota > Bacilli > Bacillales_A > Planococcaceae > Ureibacillus. The sequence goes on from JAEXYZ010000067.1 coordinate 8,083, forward strand.
CACGAAACCCATTACACTTACTACATAGATACCTATCTATTGCATTTAAGTGTATACCGGGCACATTATGCTTTTGCAACTCTCAAAATAAATTGTTTTTTTGTTGCACCCGCAATCTCCCGCGAAAAGCAGTTGACTTTCGCCTAATGCCGGGTATCAGCTGCGGCTGCCCTGTAGTAATAGAGCGTTTAAATCAGCAAATACTTTATCAATATCCTGCTGACCATCAATATTTGTTAAAACACCTTTAGCTTCGTAAAAATCAAGTAAAGGTTGAGCTTGATTCATATTTACTTCCAGACGGTTTGCCACCGTTTCAGGATTATCGTCCGCACGAGTATATAATTCGCCACCATCTTTATCACATTTACCTTCCACTTTTGGTGGATTGAAAATTAAATGATAAGATGCGCCGCAAACTTTACAAATACGACGACCACTTAGACGTGCAATAAGTTCATCTTTTTCAACTTGAATATTAATTGTATGTTCAATTTTCTTCCCAAGTTCGTCTAAGATGCTGTCTAACGCTTTTGCTTGAGGAACTGTTCGTGGGAATCCATCTAATAAGAAGCCTTTATCACAATCTTTTTGAGCAAGTCGTTCACGAACGATGCCAATCGTAACTTCATCAGGTACTAAAGCACCTTGATCCATAAACGATTTAGCTTGTAAACCTAATTCTGTGCCATCTTTAATTGCTGCACGGAACATATCGCCTGTAGAAATATGAGGGATTTCGTACTTCTCAACAATTTTGTCTGCTTGTGTACCTTTACCAGCACCAGGCAAACCCATTAAAACGATATTCATACGTAATGACTCCCCCTAAAACTAGCTGGCTTAGGAAACTTAGACGTTTCCTAAAACCCGCAATTATTTCATAAAGCCTTTATAGTGACGTTTTACAAGTTGTGCTTCAAGTTGTTTCATCGTTTCTAATGCAACACCAACTACGATAATTACACTAGTACCACCAATTTGTGCCGAAGCAGGTAGATTCATGAAATTAATGAATAGTATTGGCAATACAGAAATAGCGACTAAGAATAAAGCACCAACGAATGTTAAACGGTATAACACTTTTGTTAAGTAACTTTGTGTATCATTACCTGGACGGATACCAGGAATGTATGCACCTTGTTTTTTCAAGTTGTCTGCCAAATTTTCAGGATTCACTTGAATAAATGCATAGAAGTACGTAAATAACACAATCAATGCAATATATATAATCATTCCAACAGGGTGTGTATAATCAAACGTCTTTTGGATGAATGAAGTGACACTGTTTTGGCCGAAGAACGTAGCTAACGTTTGAGGCGTAACAATAAACGCAATCGCAAAGATTACTGGAATAACCCCTGCAGCATTTACTTTTAACGGTAAATGTGTTTGTTGTCCACCAACTTGTTGATTACGACCCGCAACTCGTTTTGCATATTGAATTGGAATTTTACGCAACGCTTGTTGAATGTAAATAACTCCAACTACAACTGCTAGCATAACTAAAGCAAGTAATACTAAGATAGCGATTCGAATGAATAACTGATCTCCAGCATCCTCGATTTGTTGTGCATAAATTTGGTTCACTGATGTTGGAATTGCAGCAACAATCCCCGCAAAGATAACGACAGAAATACCGTTACCAACACCGTGAGCAGTAATTTGTTCACCTAACCATAATAGGAAGGAAGTACCCGCAGTTAACACAATCGCAATTGTAACATACGACATTACACTTGTATCTGTAATTAACGTACCACCGTACATTTGATTAAAACCAAAAGACATAGCGAAAGCTTGAATGAATGCTAAAACAACTGTTAAATAACGTGTGACCTGAGCCAACTTACGTCGACCAACATCACCTTGTTTTGCCCATTCGGCAAACTTTGGAACAACATCCATTTGTAGTAATTGAACAATGATAGAAGCAGTGATGTAAGGCATAATTCCTAATGCAAAGATAGAGAAGTTCGACAATGCACCACCGCCAAATGTATTAAGGAAACCAATTAAATTAAATTGATCGGCAACCTTTAATACATCAGCGTCAACGTTTGGTACCGGAATAAATGTTCCGATACGGAAAACGATTAACATTAAAAGGGTGAAAATGATTTTATTTCTTATATCTCGAACGCGCATAAAGTTTGAGATTGTTTGAAACATTAAATCACCTCAGTAGTTCCGCCAGCGTTCTCAATAGCTTCTTTAGCAGAAGCAGAGAACTTTTGAGCTTTCACGTTAAGCTTTTTATTAAGAGTTCCATTACCTAAAATCTTAATTCCAGCTTTTTCGTTACTTACAATACCTGTTTCTAGTAATAATGCAGGTGTTACTTCTGCACCGTCTTCGAAACGATTTAATGCATCAAGGTTAACGATCGCATATTCTTTACGGTTGATGTTCGTAAAGCCGCGTTTTGGTAAACGACGGAAAAGTGGGTTTTGACCCCCCTCAAATCCAGGACGAACGCCGCCGCCAGAACGAGCGTTTTGACCTTTATGACCTTTACCTGCAGTTTTACCGTTACCAGAACCGATACCACGACCAACACGGTTACGCTCTTTACGAGATCCTTCTGCTGGTTTTAACTCATGAAGTTTCATATGGGTGGCACCTCCTTGTTCAATGTTTGAAAATTAATTTTCTTTTACAGTAACTAAGTGAGCTACTTTATCTAACATACCACGAATAGCTGCGTTGTCAGCTTGTTCTACAGTATGGTTAACTTTGCGTAAACCTAAAGCTTCAACAATTTTACGTTGTTGTGGCTTTGTACCGATCAACGATTTAGTAAGGGTGATTTCTAATTTATTAGCCATTATAATTCCCCCCTTATCCTAATAGTTCTTCCACTGATTTTCCGCGAAGTTTTGCAACGTCCTCTGCGCGTTTTAGTTCAGTTAAACCTGCAATAGTTGCACGCACCATGTTAATAGGTGTGTTTGAACCTAGAGATTTTGAAAGAATATCAGTAATACCAGCAAGTTCAAGTACGGCACGTACAGGACCACCAGCGATAACTCCAGTACCAGGAGCAGCAGGTTTTACTAAAATTTTACCTGCTCCAAAGTGACCAACTACATCATGTGGAGTTGTTCCACCAACACGTGGCACTTCGATTAAGTTTTTCTTCGCGTCTTCAACAGCTTTACGGATCGCGTCTGGAACCTCTTGAGCTTTACCAGTACCGAAACCTACATGACCGTTTTTATCACCTACAACAACTAGTGCTGTAAAGCGGAAGCGACGACCACCTTTAACAACTTTAGCTACGCGGTTAATAGTAACTACGCGTTCTTCAAGTTCTAGTTTGTTTGCGTCAATGCGACTCATGAAGTATGTCCCTCCTTCTTATTAAAATTCTAAGCCGTTTTCACGTGCAGCTTCAGCTAAAGCTTTCACACGTCCATGATATAAGTAACCACCGCGGTCAAATACAACAGCAGTAATATTTTTTTCCGCAGCGCGTTTAGCGATTGTTTCACCGATTTTTGCCGCAGCTTCTACATTGCTACCTGCACCCTCAAAACCTTTTTCTTGAGTTGATGCACTAACAAGTGTTACACCTGCAACATCGTCAATAATTTGCGCATAGATGTTCTTGTTTGAACGGAATACGTTTAAACGTGGACGCTCAGCAGTACCCGTAATTTTAGAACGAACACGCGCATGACGTTTTTTACGAACTTGATTTTTATCTTGTTTCGTAATCACAGAGGTCACTCCTTTCTAACGCTTTATACAGCATTATTTACCTGTTTTACCTTCTTTACGACGTACGAATTCACCTTCATAGCGAATACCTTTACCTTTATATGGCTCTGGTGGACGAACGTCACGGATGTTAGATGCGAAAGCACCAACACGTTCTTTACTAATGCCTTTAACAATTACTTTTGTGTTTGAAGGAACTTCGACTTCTAGACCTTCTTCTGGTGTAAACTCTACTGGGTGAGAGTAACCAACGTTAAGAACAAGTTTTTTACCTTGTAGTTGCGCACGGTAACCTACACCGATAAGTTCTAGAGAACGAGAGAATCCTTCAGAAACACCAGTTACCATGTTTGCTAGTAAGGCACGAGTTGTACCGTGAATAGTACGGTGTTCTTTTGATTCGGAAGGACGAACAACAGTAATAATGTTGCCTTCTTGCTCGATTTTCATATCTTTGTTGAATTGACGAGTTAGTTCGCCTTTTGGTCCTTTAACAGTAACTGTGTTGTCTTCAGCAACAGTCACAGTAACGTTAGCTGGAACCTCAATTGGTTTTTTACCTACACGAGACATTTAGTTGCACCTCCATTCATTTATTACTTATTACCAAATGTAAGCTAAGATTTCTCCGCCAACTTTTTTAGCACGTGCTTCTTTATCAGTTAATACACCTTGAGAAGTTGATACTAAAGCGATACCTAAACCATTAAGTACTTTTGGCACTTCATTTGTTTTAGCATATACGCGTAAGCCTGGTTTTGAAATACGTTTTAAACCAGTGATAACACGTTCGTTATCTCTTCCATATTTTAAGAAGATACGGATGATACCTTGCTTATTATCTTCAACATACTCAACATCACGAACGAAACCTTCACGCTTTAAAATTTCAGCGATTTCTTTCTTTAAGTTGGAAGCTGGTACTTCTAACTTTTCGTGACGAACCATGTTCGCGTTACGAATGCGTGTTAGCATATCTGCAATCGGATCTGTCATTGTCATAAATTTTACCTCCTTCCCAATTTAGGGGATTACCAGCTAGCTTTTTTAACGCCAGGAATTTGTCCCTTATATGCAAGTTCACGGAAACAAATACGGCAAAGTTTAAATTTACGATATACAGAATGTGGACGACCACAGCGTTCACAACGTGTATATTCTTGAACTTTAAACTTTTGCTTACGTTGTTGTTTAATGACCATTGATTTTTTAGCCACGTTTTCGCCCTCCTTGTTTTATTACTTTTGGAACGGCATACCGAATTGTGTCAATAACTCGCGAGCTTCTTCATCAGAATTCGCAGTTGTTACGATCACGATGTCCATACCGCGTACTTTTGAAACTTTATCGTAATCGATTTCAGGGAAAATTAATTGTTCTTTAACACCTAGTGTGTAGTTACCGCGTCCGTCAAATGCTTTGTTTGAAACACCGCGGAAGTCACGTACACGTGGAAGTGCGATAGAAATTAATTTATCCAAGAATTCATACATACGTTCACCACGTAGTGTAACTTTCGCACCGATTGGCATACCTTCACGTAAACGGAAACCTGCGATCGATTTTTTTGCTTTAGTTACAACTGGTTTTTGACCAGTGATGATTGTTAATTCTTCTACAGCAGCATCTAATGCTTTAGAGTTTTGTACTGCATCACCAACACCCATGTTGATAACGATTTTTTCAACTTTAGGCACTTGCATTACTGATTTATATTCAAATTTGCTCATTAGAGCAGGAGAAACTTCATTTAAATATTTTTCTTTTAGGCGGCTCATGTTCGTACCTCCCTTCTCATTTTACTTATTAGTCGATTACTACACCTGATTTTTTTGCAACACGAACTTTTTTGCCATCTTCGATTTTGTAACCTACACGAGTCGGCTCGCCAGATTTAGGATCGATTAGCATTACGTTCGATACGTGGATTGCAGCCTCTTGGCTTACGATTCCACCTTGTGGGTTTAACTGGTTAGGTTTAACGTGTTTTTTCACGATGTTTACACCTTCAACAAGAACACGGTCTTGTTTTGGGAAAGCAGCAAGAACTACACCTACTTTACCTTTATCTTTACCAGTAATAACTTTTACTTTGTCGCCCTTTTTTACATGCATTATGTGTCGCACCTCCTTGATTGGTACTATCATGAAATTAAAGAACTTCTGGAGCTAATGAAACGATTTTCATGAAGTTGCTATCACGTAATTCACGTGCAACAGGCCCGAAAATACGAGTTCCGCGTGGTGACTTATCGTCTTTGATGATTACGCAAGCATTTTCGTCAAATTTAATATAAGTACCATCTTTACGGCGTACACCAGATTTTGTGCGAACGACAACAGCCTTAACAACGTCACCTTTCTTGACAACGCCTCCTGGTGTTGCTTTCTTAACTGTACAAACAACGATATCACCGATGTTAGCAGTTTTACGGCCAGAACCACCAAGCACTTTAATTGTTAAAACTTCACGTGCACCTGAGTTGTCAGCAACTTTCATACGAGTTTCTTGTTGGATCACTTAGGTTACCTCCCTTCGGAAATAGGTATGTTCCGAAATGTTATTAAATAATAACCGCTTTTTCTACGATTTCCACTAGGCGGAAACGTTTAGTAGCTGATAGCGGGCGAGTTTCCATGATACGTACGATATCACCGATTTTCGCTTCGTTTAACTCATCATGAGCCTTGAACTTTTTAGAGTATTTTACACGTTTTCCGTATAATTTGTGTTTCTTATAAGTTTCAACAAGAACAGTAACTGTTTTGTCCATTTTATCTGAAACGACACGGCCTGTGTAAACTTTGCGTTGGTTACGCTCAGTCATTCTCTCAAACCTCCTTATCAGTTATTTGCGCTGATTTCTCTTTCACGAATCACAGTTTTCATGCGCGCAATCGCTTTACGAACTTCGCGAATGCGAGCTGTGTTTTCTAATTGACCAGTCGCCAATTGGAAGCGAAGGTTGAAAAGCTCTTCTTTCAGTGATTTCACTTTTAATTCAATTTCTGAAGTGGCAAGGTCACGGATTTCATTAGCTTTCATTAGATTCACCACCAGTTTCTTGACGTTTAACAATTTTACATTTAACAGGAAGCTTGTGAGATGCTAAACGAAGTGCTTCGCGAGCGATTTCCTCAGATACACCAGCAACTTCAAACATAACTTTTCCTGGTTTTACTACTGCTACCCAACCTTCTGGAGAACCTTTACCGGAACCCATACGTACCTCTAGAGGCTTTTTAGTGTAAGGTTTATGTGGGAAAATTTTAATCCAAACTTTACCGCCACGTTTCATGTAACGTGTCATTGCAATACGGGCAGCTTCGATTTGACGGTTAGTGATCCAGCTTGCAGTTGTTGCTTGTAAGCCCCATTCACCAAATGCTACTTCTTTACCGCCTTTTGCTTCACCACGCATGTTACCACGGTGTTCACGACGATATTTAACGCGTTTTGGTAATAACATAATTATTTGCCTCCTTCCACAGAGTTCTTCTTCGTTGGAAGGACTTCACCACGGTAAATCCATACTTTAACACCTAATTTACCATAAGTAGTGTCAGCTTCTGCATGAGCATAGTCGATGTCAGCACGAAGAGTATGAAGTGGAACAGTTCCTTCGCTATAATGTTCAGCACGCGCGATATCAGCGCCACCTAAACGACCAGATACTTGTGTTTTAATTCCTTTTGCACCAGCGCGAATTGTGCGTTGGATTGCTTGTTTTTGAGCACGGCGGAATGAAACGCGGTTCTCAAGTTGACGAGCGATGTTTTCTGCTACTAAACGAGCATCAAGATCAGCTTTTTTGATTTCTACGATGTTTATGTGTACACGTTTACCAGTTAAATCGTTAAGGTATTTACGTAAGTTTTCTACTTCCGTACCGCCTTTACCGATTACCATACCTGGTTTCGCAGTGTGAATTGTAATGTTTACGCGATTTGCAGCGCGTTCGATTTCTACTTTAGAAACTGAAGCTTCTTTTAAAGCAGACTCGATATATTTACGAATTTTAATATCTTCGTGTAAAAGAGCAGCATAGTCTTTCTCAGCGTACCATTTTGACTCCCAGTCACGAATAATACCAACTCGTAGTCCTATTGGATGTACTTTTTGACCCACGGATTAACCCTCCTTCTTCTCAGATACCACTAGAGTAATGTGGCTTGTGCGTTTGTTAATTGCGCTTGCACGTCCTTGTGCACGTGGACGGAAACGTTTTAATGTTGGACCTTCGTCAACAAATACTTCAGAAACAACTAGGTTGTTTACATCTAAATCATAGTTGTGCTCAGCGTTAGCAACTGCAGATTTCAATACTTTTTCAACGACTGGAGACGCCGCTTTTGGAGTATGACGTAAAATTGCAACTGCTTCACCAACTTGCTTACCTCGAATTAAGTCTACTACTAGACGTACTTTACGAGGAGCGATGCGCACTGTGCGAGCGATAGCTTTAGCTTGTGTCATTAGGATTTACCTCCTCTCAAAATTAGCGTCTTGTTTTCTTGTCATCTGCACCGTGACCTTTGTAAGTACGTGTTGGTGCGAATTCGCCTAATTTGTGACCTACCATATCTTCTGTCACGTATACAGGAACGTGTTTACGTCCATCATATACAGCGATTGTTAAACCGATGAAGTTCGGGAAGATAGTAGAACGGCGTGACCAAGTTTTAATAACTTGTTTTTTCTCTGAACCTTCTTGTGCTTCAACTTTTTTCATTAAGTGATCATCCACAAAAGGTCCTTTTTTCAAGCTGCGACCCATTTAGGAACCTCCCTCCGTGACTCCACCACGGCTCTGAACACGAACCGTAGTATAATCACATTATTTTTTACGAGAACGAATGATTAACTTATTAGTTTTGTTTTTCTTCTTACGAGTTTTGTAACCAAGAGCTGGTTTACCCCATGGTGTCATTGGAGATTTACGTCCGATTGGAGAACGTCCTTCACCACCACCGTGTGGGTGATCATTAGGGTTCATTACAGAACCACGTACAGTTGGGCGTTTACCTAACCAACGAGTACGACCTGCTTTACCAATGTGGATAAGTTCGTGTTGTTCGTTACCTACTTGACCGATTGTAGCACGGCAAGTTGCAAGCACTAAGCGAACCTCACCAGATTGTAAACGGATAATTACGTATTTGCCTTCACGACCAAGTACTTGCGCAGAAGTACCAGCAGAACGTACTAATTGTCCGCCTTTACCAGGTTTTAACTCGATGTTATGGATTGTAGTACCCATTGGAATGTTTGCTAATGGTAAAGCGTTACCTACTTTAATGTCTGCATCTGGACCAGAAACGATTGTTTGACCAACTTCTAATCCTTTTGGAGCTAAGATGTAACGTTTTTCACCGTCAGCGTAATTGATTAATGCGATATTCGCAGAGCGGTTTGGATCATATTCGATAGTAGCAACGCGTCCTGGAATTCCATCTTTAAGACGTTTGAAGTCAATTACGCGATATTGCTTCTTATGACCACCACCATGATGACGAACAGTAATTTTACCTTGGTTGTTACGACCAGCTTTGCGTTTGATTGGTTCTAATAAAGACTTTTCAGGCTTATTAGTTGTAATTTCCGCAAAGTCAGATGACGTCATGTTACGACGACCATTTGAGGTTGGTTTATACTTTTTAATCGCCATTTGTTTTCCCTCCTTCTTAATTGTTCACTTTATATCTTCTAAGATATTAAATCTCAAAAATTTCGATTTCTTTACTATCAGCAGTTAATTTAACGATTGCTTTACGGCGTTTGTTTGTGTAACCACCAAATTTACCAACGCGTTTAAATTTACCTTTGTAGTTCATAATGTTCACTTTTTCAACTTTTACATCAAAGATAGCTTCTACAGCATCTTTAACTTGAGTTTTGTTTGCGCGAACATCTACTTCGAAAGTATATTTTTTGTCAGCCAAAAGTTCTGAAGAACGCTCAGTAATGACCGGACGTTTAATAATATCACGTGCTTCCATTATCCAAGCACCTCCTCAACTTTTTCTACTGCAGCTTTTGTGAATACAACTTTATCATGACCTAGAAGATCAAGAACGTTGATTCCAGCAGCCGTTAAAACAGTTACACCAGGGATGTTACGAGCAGATAATGCTACGTTTTCATTTAGTTCAGCTGTAACGAATAAAGCTTTTTTATCAATGTTTAAGTTGTTTAAGATTGATACGAAATCTTTAGTTTTTGGTGCATCTAATTGTAATGCATCAAGAACTACGAAGTTTTGTTCTACTACTTTAGCTGATAAAGCAGATTTAAGAGCTAAGCGGCGAACTTTCTTCGGTAATTTATAGCTGTAGCTACGTGGTGTTGGTCCGAATACGATACCACCACCGCGCCATTGTGGAGAGCGGATAGAACCTTGACGTGCACGACCAGTTCCTTTTTGACGCCATGGTTTACGACCACCACCAGAAACTTCAGAACGGTTTTTAACTTTATGATTACCTTGACGTAGAGAAGCGCGTTGTGCGATTACTGCGTCGAATAATACTGCTTCGTTTGGCTCAATTCCAAAAACTGCGTCGTTTAATTCGATTTCACCAACTGAAGCACCTGTTTGACTAAGTACAGATACCTTTGTCATTCCTGTTTCCTCCTTTCTTCGAGAAATTATTTAGATTTTACAGCTGATTTAACTGTAACTAATGCTTTTTTAGAACCAGGAACATTACCTTTAACTAATAGTAAGTTACGTTCTGCATCAACTTTTACGATTTCTAAGTTTTGGATTGTAACTACATTACCACCAGTTTGACCAGGTAAAGCTTTTTGTTTGAATACGCGGTTCGGAGCTACTGGACCCATTGAACCAGGACGACGGTGGTAACGAGAACCGTGGGCCATAGGACCACGAGATTGTCCGTGGCGTTTAATTACACCTTGGAAACCTTTACCTTTAGTAACACCTGTTACATCTACTACATCGCCTTCTGCGAAAATTTCTACTTTGACTTCTTGACCAACTTCGTATTCTTCAACGTTTACGTTGCGGAATTCACGAATGAAGCGCTTAGGAGCAGTATTCGCTTTTGCTACGTGACCTTGTTCTGGTTTGTTTGAAAGCTTAACGCGCTTATCTTCGAAACCAATTTGGATTGCTTCGTAGCCATCAGTTTCAACAGTTTTCTTTTGAAGCACTACGTTTGGAGCAGCTTCAATAACTGTAACTGGGATTAAATCGCCATTCTCAGCGAAAACTTGAGTCATACCGATTTTTCTACCTAAGATTCCTTTAGTCATTTGTCACACCTCCTGTGATTATTTAAAAGTTCTATTTGTTTTTACCATTAAAGTTTGATTTCAATATCAACGCCAGATGGTAAATCAAGTTTCATTAACGCATCAACAGTTTGTGGTGTTGGGTTAATGATGTCGATTAAACGTTTATGCGTACGCATTTCGAATTGTTCACGAGAATCTTTGTACTTGTGAACCGCACGAAGAATTGTGTACACAGACTTTTCAGTTGGTAACGGAATCGGACCTGATACACTTGCACCTGAACGTTTAGCAGTTTCCACAATTTTCTCAGCAGATTGATCTAGAACACGGTGATCATACGCTTTTAAACGGATACGAATCTTTTGTTTTGCCATTATTTTCCCTCCTTCTCGCCTATTTTCTAGACATTCTCCACGGAAATTTCCCACACGCTCGCCATGGCAAAGCGGCCGGGTGTGTCGGCAACCTCCCGCTTCATCGCAGTCAAAGACCAACATTCAAAATTATATACAATAAAAAAAGAATTAGCAAGTGTTTTTGCTATATTCTTTTAAATTGTTATGATAAATAGTCGCTTTTCTACAATTCCTTTTAAAGCCCTTTTAAATATAATGAATCTATTCATTAATATCAACAAAATATGTGTGGTTATTTATGGCACCATTTGATTATGTTTCTTCTCGACGCAATATCGATTTCTTCTATTACTTAATACACGAAGAAAGGTGTCCTAAAATTCAGGACACCTTTCTTAATTATTATGAAAAGAACATAACGGCAGCCCATCCAAAAATAATGAGCGGAATATTAAAGATGAAAAACGTCGGAATACATGTATCACGTATATGGTCATGTTGTCCATCTACATTCAAACCAGCAGTTGGTCCTAATGTAGAATCTGAAGCTGGTGATCCTGCATCACCTAAAGCTCCTGCTGTACCAATTAAAGTAATTATTCCTGCAGTACTTAAACCAAAACCTAAACCAATTGGTACAAATATTGCAGCAATAATAGGTATAGTTGCAAAAGATGATCCAATACCCATATCGATAAGTAAACCGATTAATAGCATGATTAATACTGCTAAACCTTTGTTGTCACCTAATATATTATTCGCAGCTTGAACTAATTGATCAACATGTCCTGTTGCAGTTACTACTGAAGCAAAACCACTAGATGCAATCATTACTAGCCCGATAAAGGCCATTAAGCGCATACCATCTGTCAATACTTGATCAGCCTCGCTCCATTTTAATGCACCTGTAACATATAAAATTACAACTCCAACAAGTGCTCCCAGGAACATTGAGCCTGAAGTAAGCGGAACGATACTTGGAATTTGAACAATTACCGCTGCTAAAAGAGCGATAATGGTAAATATCACGTTTCTCTTTTCTATTGTTACTTTAATTTCTGTTTCTACTTGTCTATTTTCATACTTTCTTGGTTTACGGAAAATAAACAATGCTGCTACTAATCCAACAATCATTCCTATTGCTGGGATTAACATCGGTCCATAAACTTCAGATTTTGATATTTCAAGACCAGCTGCTGTTATATTATCCGCTACGATGCCTTGATATACTAACCCAAAACCAAAAGGTAAACTCATATATGGTGTAATTAATCCGAATGCTAAAATACAAGCGATTAAACGACGATCAATTTCTAGCATATTTAAAATTTTAATAATCGGCGGAATTAATAACGGTATAAAGGCAATATGTATTGGAATTAAGTTTTGTGAAAAAATCGACATTAATAAAATAACAAAGAATAATAGTGATTTAACTAAACCTTTTTTTTGTGAGTCTCCTTCACGTTGAACTAATCTCAAGATAGTTACGACAAGCAATTCCGATATTCCCGTTTTAGAAATAGCAATTGCTAAACCACCGAGCATTCCATAACTTAGAGCAACTTCTGCCCCCTCACCTAAACCTTCTACAAAAGCGATTAATGTATCATCTAGAGACATCCCTGCAGTGATACCACCAGCAACAGCCCCTATTACTAATGAAAATACAACGTTGATCCGTAAAACACTCAATATAAGCATTACGACAACAGCGATAATTACTGCATTCATTACAAATTCACTTTCCTTTACTAATATGTTAACTTGTTAAAGTCTATAATGAGTTAAAAGGAAAGTCAATGTAAATAAAAGCCACTGTTTATTCCTAGAATTTTCGGAATATACAGTGACTTTCTTCTATTATAATGACTCTTTTATAACCTTTTTATAATATTGAGTTGAGAGTACTGCAAATACAGTGTACATCATAATGTATAAGCACATCGTAATAACAAGCGGTGCTACTAATTCTGTACCGAACAACCACCATCCAGACTTAACTGCAAAATAGCTGTGAAGTAGACCAATCAATAATGGAACACCAAAGTTGAAAGCTTGTTTTGCATAAATTCCTTTCATGATGTTAGATGTTGAGAATCCAATTTTTCGTAGAATAACATATGATTCTCTTTCTTCCTCTGCTTCTGCCATTTGTTTAAAGTACAGAATGCTTCCCGTTGTTAATAAAAAGGCTAATCCTAAAAAGGCTGTTACAAAGATGGTTAAACCTAGAGAAGTAACATTACGTTTTCTTATTTCTTCATAGGATGGTTGAATAAAACTGTGACCACTCTCTTCATCAATCAATTCTCTCTCATCAGCAAAATTAGTATATATTTCTTCGGCTTTTGCTCTATCTTTCTCATTTTTTAAATTTATGCCAATTTGAGAGGTGAAATCAGTTTCTTCTATATTATTTGACTGTATTTCTTCAAACATTTTATCCGTTACAACTATAACCGGACTCCCTAGAGTTACTTGTTCCGATAATAAAAAGTCTTCTCGTATTTCTTTAATATATAACGGAATCTCAGTCTCCCCTGCTTTGACTGTGATTTCTTTTCCGGATTTAAGAGGTAATATCTCCGCTAAGACATTAACATAACTAGTTAATAAAGCTTCCCCATCAGCTAACTGTAAACTTGGCTGTATTTGTTGTAAATCACTTAAAGAAACAACAGTAGTTTGCGATTCCCCATCAAATAAAGTAAGTTCTTCTAAATGTTCAGATACTAAATCCCCAATATTAAGCATTACACTTGAAATTTTATATGTGTCCTGTTCATAGTCAATTCCTTCAATATCTAACTTTTCTATAAACTCAGTTCCTTTGTTATTTAATAGAATATAGTCATAAGGTGAAGCCTGTCTTGCATTTGTTCCCGATGAATAATATGCAATATACGACAAACTCATAATCCCTACAGCTAATCCTGTAAGTAACGTGATTAATGTTAATGATTTAGAATTCCCTTTCATTCGATGCATTATTGGCGTTACCGCTAACACATCAGTTACTTTCAAATGACCTTTCTTTTTCACACGTATTAGATTCATAATAAGCGAAACTGAATAACGGAAGAAAAGAAAAGTACCTAACATAGTAGAGGCTAATATTATAATCATATTTAAAAATAGATTATTTAAGAAACTTGATTTAACATCAAATAAAAATGTTGATAGGTAATATCCAAAGGCAATCAAAAGTAGACCTAATAAACCCATTATTGATTGGAAAATACTGAATCGCTTTACACGTTCATCTGCCTGTTTTGAAGCACTAAATAGTGATAATAGCGATACGCGACGTACCATCCAAACTAGCTGCAATATAATGACTAATAAGAGAATAGCAAAGATTATAACTGATTGTTTAAATGCTTCCAGCGAAAAGGTTAAATGAATAACCATATCAATTTCTAGCATTTTTATTAATATCATAGCAAATAGGCGAGAACTGAAAAATCCAATAATCATCCCTATACAAACTGCCATTACAAATAAAAAGATATTTTCTAGTGCAATCAACCGAACAACTAAACCCTTTGTCATTCCTATCAGTTGATATAGTCCAATTTCTTTACTTCTTCTTTTCATAAAAAGCTGGCTGGCGTAAAGTACAAACAAAGTAATAATTACATATAAAACATAGCTTGCTGCACGAAATCCCGTTGAAGCTGTACCACTACGCTCTAATGCCTCAATTACGCTTGGATTATATTGTAGCGTAGTAAAGGAAAAGCAAAGTGTTACACTAAAAATTAACGCGAAGAAATATAAGTAATATTGTTTGAGGTTTTTCCGCATACTTCGAAAAACTAATCGACTAAGCGTCATAACCGTCACCGCCTAGCACACTTTGTGTATTTAATATTTGTTGGAAAAATTGCTGGCGTGTTTTATCTCCTCTATATAATTCTGTATAGATTCTACCGTCTTTCAAAAATAACACGCGAGAACAGAAGCTTGCAGCAACTGAATCATGAGTTACCATCATAATCGTTGAGGATTTCTCCTTATTGATGGTTTCCAAATTCGTTAATAACGCTGTAGCCGATTTTGAATCAAGTGCACCGGTTGGCTCATCCGCAAACACTAAAGAAGGATTTGCTATAAGAGCTCTAGCGGCAGAGGTTCTTTGTTTTTGACCACCCGATACTTCATTTGGATATTTATTTAGTATATCTGTAATTCCAAGTAATTCGACTAACTCTTTTAAACGACTTTCAGCAACAGCTTTTGGAAGCTTACTAATTGAAAATGGTAAAAGAATGTTTTCTTTAACCGTTAATGTGTCTAGCAAGTTGTAATCTTGAAATATGAAACCTAGCTGTTCTCTTCTGAAATTTGCTAATTCTTTCTCTTTCATTGAACGCAAATTTTGTCCATTAATCTCAACAATTCCTTCTGAAGGGTGATCAATTGAGCATAGAACGTTTAATAATGTGGTCTTTCCGGAACCAGATGGCCCCATGATCCCAACAAACTCTCCTTTATTTACTTCTATATCAATACCCTTTAATACTTCTTGTGCATTTGATTTTTTACCATATATTTTTCGGATTTTTCTCCCTACTAAGACAGCCATAAATTTCGCTCCTTTCAATCACTAGTTTCATTCTACAATGGTCGTTTTAATACTACCTTCGATTTAGATGACAAAATAAAATGGTAGGTGACAATTTTGTCATCTACCGAATATATTTTGATATTCATTTTGATTAGGGAATTGTAGAGTAAAGCGAGATCCCTCATTAATTGTAGAGCTAACTAAAATTTGAATGCCAAGTTTCCGTGCAGCGTTTTGTGCGAGGTAAAGCCCCATTCCTGTCGACTGAACAGATTCTCTTCCAATAGTTCCCGTATAAGATTTATTAAAAATTCTTGGTAAATCTTCTTGAAGCATCCCTACTCCATAATCTTGAAAATGAAGTTGCAGCCCGTTTTTACTTAACTCAGTGTAGATTTTAATTTCATCATGTTCTCGACTATATTTAATTGCATTTGATAATATTTGCCGAACAATAAATGCTAACCATTTTTTATCGGATACTACAACCTCTTCAAGTTCATCAATTTCAAATCCTATTCCTTTTTCTAAACACCAAGATTGAAACTCACGAATTTCATTATAAACAATAGATCTTAACACAATTTTCTCAAGTCGATTATCTTTTTCGATGGAAGTCAATCTCGTACTATGAAGTTGCTGATCAAGCAATAAATGAATACGCATCCATTCATTTTCAATTTTTTTTCGTATTTTCTGATCCTCTATCTGTTCAATAATTAGTTTCATTGCAGTTAAAGGTGTTTTCATTTCATGTACCCATGCTAGTATATCCTCAGAATCCTCTTGAAGCTGAACCTTTAATTGATTTAAAAGTGTTTCTTTTTCTTCAATTATTTTAAGTACCTCTTGAACATATTTTTTTTGGAATGGAGAAAGTGATATGTTTTTAGGAAATAATAAATCTGTTTGATTCGACAAATTTCCCAGGAAATTATTGAGCTGCCGTTTTTCCTTTAAATAACGCCATATTATGAATAAAATAAAGATGCTTATAGTGACTATATTAAAATAGCTAATAGATACTCCAGAAAATCCCTGATCAAGGTAAAACAAAAGATTAATGCAAAGAAGCAATAAAACTATAAAACCTAGCCATGCACTGCGTTCTTTTATAAACAAACCAAACATGATTCACCTCTGCTTTGTAATCGCCATGTAGCCAAGACCTTTTTTAGTGATGATTACATTATCTAATCCTAATTCTTCAAGCTTAATTCGTAATCGATTTACATTAACAGATAACGTATTGTCATTGACAAAACGCTCATCATCCCACAATTTTCGCATAAGTTCATCTCTCGAAACAATTTTATCGACTTGTTGAACTAATATACGTAATATATAAAGCTCATTTTTTGTTAATTCAACAGAATTGTTCCCTAAAACGATAATACCTTTTCCATAATCGATCGTAGTACCATTCCAACGAGTTAGTTCATTATGTTCTTCAGTATAATCATATGTGCGACGCAAAATCGCCTGTACCTTCGCTAACAAAACTTCCATATTAAATGGTTTTTGTACAAAATCATCCGCCCCCATTTGCATTGCCATTACCATATCTAAAGGATGATCCCGTGAAGACAAAAAGATAATTGGTACCTTTGAAACAGACCGTATCTCTCTACACCAATGAAATCCATCATAAGCCGGTAATTGTATATCGATTATTACTAATTGAGGGTTTTCTTCTATAAAATAATCCATCACCTTCTGAAAGTCAGGAGGGCCAACAACCTGCATGTCCCACCCTTTAAATCGTTCCTGTATCATTTCAAAAATTGATTGATTATCTTCTATTAATAATACCTTCGTCAACATATCACCACTCCTCTCTCCTATTGTAACATTGAGCAAGAATTATAAGGTAATAATTAACAATAGTTAATTAATTATAAAAAACTAAATAGATTTTCTTATCAAAATTCAAATTTAATGATTTTTGGTAAGCAGGATAAGCACACATGCCGCAGAGCTAACTTGTTGTCTTTACAACTTGTATCATGCTTTTGTTAAGGCACGCTTACAATCACTTTTTACTTTCAAACTTTCCATATTTATAGCTTGCGTTGTCGGCTGCATTTTCTAAAACTATTGGCTTTCTTTTATAAATTGAAATAAATGTATAATAAAAAACCAATTCATGGGCGTCCCCACGAATTGGTTTAAGAAATCTAAATGCTAAAATTATTTTTGGATAGAAGCTACTACACCAGCGCCTACAGTACGGCCACCCTCACGGATAGAGAATTTTGTACCTTCTTCTAGAGCGATTGGAGAGATTAATTCTACGTTCATTTCGATGTTGTCACCAGGCATAACCATTTCTACGCCTTCTGGTAAGTTGATAACACCAGTTACGTCAGTTGTACGGAAGTAGAACTGAGGACGGTAGTTTGAGAAGAATGGAGTATGACGTCCACCTTCTTCTTTTGATAAAACGTAAACTTCAGCTTTGAAAGTAGTGTGTGGAGTAATTGAGCCTGGTTTAGCTAATACTTGTCCACGTTGTACTTCTTCACGAGCAATACCACGAAGTAAAGCACCGATGTTGTCACCAGCTTCAGCATAGTCTAATAATTTACGGAACATTTCAACACCAGTTACAGTAGTTGATTTTGGTTCTTCAACTAAACCGATGATTTCTACAACGTCACCAACTTTAACTTGACCGCGTTCTACACGACCAGTTGCAACTGTACCACGACCAGTGATAGAGAATACGTCCTCTACTGGCATCATGAATGGTTTTTCAGTGTCACGTTCTGGAGTTGGGATGTAGCTGTCAACAGCGTCCATTAACTCAACGATTTTTTCTTCCCATTCTGGTTCACCTTCAAGAGCCTTAAGAGCAGAACCTTTGATTACAGGAACATCGTCACCTGGGAAATCATATTCAGAAAGTAAGTCACGTACTTCCATTTCTACTAATTCTAATAACTCTTCGTCATCAACCATATCACATTTGTTTAAGAATACTACTAAGTAAGGTACACCTACTTGGCGTGATAAAAGGATGTGCTCACGAGTTTGTGGCATTGGGCCGTCAGCAGCAGATACTACTAAGATACCGCCGTCCATTTGAGCAGCACCAGTGATCATGTTTTTAACATAGTCAGCGTGTCCTGGGCAGTCAACGTGTGCATAGTGACGAGTTTCAGTTTCATATTCTACGTGAGAAGTGTTGATTGTAATTCCACGCTCTTTTTCTTCTGGAGCGTTATCGATTTGGTCGTAAGATTTTGCTTCCCCACCAAGACGTTTTGAAAGAACTGTAGCGATTGCAGCAGTTAATGTAGTTTTACCATGGTCAACGTGTCCGATTGTACCAATGTTAGCATGCGTTTTCGAACGGTCAAATTTTTCTTTAGCCATTAGAGTTAGCCTCCTAATATGTGTTTTTATTATTTTTTTATGTTACAACTGCTGGCTGATAAGGGCCCTTCTCAGCCAGTCAATCATAGCTTACAAATTATTTATACTTGATACAAGATGAAATTTCAATTATTCACCTTTATTTTTTTTGATGATATCTTCAGCAATTGATTTTGGCACTTCTTCATAGTGATCGAATACCATTGAGAATACACCACGACCTTGAGTTGCAGAACGTAATGTAGTCGCATATCCGAACATTTCAGAAAGTGGAACCATTGCACGAACAACTTGAGCGTTACCACGAGCTTCCATACCTTCTACACGTCCACGACGAGAAGTGATGTTACCCATAATATCCCCAAGGTATTCTTCAGGAATTACTACTTCTACTTTCATCACAGGCTCTAAAAGAACTGGGTTACATTTAGAAACTGCGTTTTTAAGTGCCATAGAAGCAGCGATTTTGAATGCCATTTCGTTAGAGTCAACATCATGGTATGATCCATCGAATAATTTCGCTTTGATATCGATTACTGGGAAACCAGCAAGTACACCATTTTCAAGTGCATCTTTAAGACCAGCTTCAACTGCTGGGATATATTCACGAGGAACAACCCCACCAACGATTGCGTTTTCGAATTCGAATCCTTTACCTTCTTCGTTTGGAGAGAATTCAATCCAAACGTGACCGAATTGACCACGACCACCAGATTGGCGAACGAATTTACCTTCAACTTGTGCTGAACCACGGAATGTTTCACGGTAAGAAACTTGTGGAGCACCTACGTTAGCTTCAACTTTGAATTCACGTTTCATACGGTCAACAATGATATCAAGGTGAAGTTCACCCATACCAGAAATGATTGTTTGACCAGTTTCTTGGTTTGTATAAGCACGGAATGTTGGATCTTCTTCTTGAAGCTTTTGTAAAGCTTGGCTCATTTTATCTTGGTCTGCTTTTGATTTCGGTTCTAATGATAAATCAATAACTGGTTCTGGGAATTCCATAGACTCTAAGATAACAAGGTTTTTCTCGTCACAAAGAGTGTCACCAGTTGTAGTATCTTTAAGACCTACAGCAGCTGCGATATCCCCTGCGTAAACTTTTGAAATCTCTTCACGAGAGTTCGCGTGCATTTGAAGGATACGTCCAACACGTTCACGCTTACCTTTTGTAGAGTTTTGAACGTATGAACCTGATTCTAAAATACCAGAGTACACACGGAAGAAAGTTAGTTTACCAACATAAGGGTCAGTCATAACTTTAAATGCTAATGCAGAGAATGGTTCTTCATCGCTAGAATGGCGAACAATTTCTTCACCTGTATCAGGATCTACACCTTTAATTGCTTCTACGTCTGTTGGAGCAGGTAGATAGTCAATTACAGCATCTAGCATTAATTGAACACCTTTGTTTTTAAATGCTGTACCACAAAGTACAGGGTAGAACTCTACAGATAAAGTAGCTTTACGGATACCCGCTTTAAGCTCTTCGATAGTGATTTCTTCACCAGCGAAATATTTCTCCATAAGTTCTTCATCAAGTTCTGCTACAGCTTCAACTAACTTCTCACGGTATTCTTCAGCTTGAGCTTTATACTCTTCTGGAATTTCACGTTCTTGGATATCAGTACCTAGGTCGTTACCGTAGAAGATTGCTTTCATTTCAACTAAATCAATAATTGCTTCGAACTCATCTTCAGAACCGATTGGTAATTGAATTGGGTGAGCATTTGCTTGTAAACGCTCGTGAAGAGTATTCACTGAGTACAAGAAATCTGCACCGATTTTATCCATTTTGTTAACAAATACGATACGTGGAACACCATAAGTTGTAGCTTGACGCCATACAGTTTCAGTTTGTGGCTCAACACCAGATTGAGCATCAAGTACTGTTACTGCACCATCAAGTACACGCAATGAACGTTCAACCTCTACAGTGAAGTCTACGTGTCCTGGTGTGTCGATGATGTTTACTCGGTTACCTTTCCATTGAGCTGTTGTCGCAGCAGAAGTGATTGTAATACCACGTTCTTGCTCTTGCTCCATCCAGTCCATTTGAGAGGCACCTTCATGAGTTTCACCGATTTTGTGAATCTTACCAGTGTAATAAAGGATACGCTCAGTTGTTGTTGTTTTACCAGCATCAATGTGAGCCATGATCCCAATATTACGTGTATTCTCTAGTGAGAATTCGCGTTTCATAGGAAATTTTCTCCTTCCATATTGGGTATAGACTTTTGTTGATTATATATTTAAATCTACGTACTAGCACGCAGCTAGCACGTAGTCTAAATTACCAACGATAGTGTGCAAATGCTTTGTTTGCTTCTGCCATTTTGTGCATATCTTCGCGTTTTTTAACTGATGCACCAGTGTTGTTAGATGCGTCTAAAATTTCGTTAGCTAAACGTTCTTCCATAGTTTTTTCACCACGAAGACGAGAATAGTTAACTAAATAACGAAGACCTAAAGTAATACGACGCTCTGGACGTACTTCAACTGGTACTTGGTAGTTAGAACCACCAACACGGCGAGCACGTACTTCAAGAACTGGCATTACGTTATTTAGAGCAGCTTCAAATACTTCTAGTGGATCTTGACCAGAACGTTCTTTTACTAATTCGAACGCACCGTATAAAATCTTTTGAGAAGTACCTCTTTTACCATCAATCATCATTTTATTGATTAAACGAGTTACTAGTTTTGAATTATAAATTGGATCTGGTAACACGTCACGTTTGGAAACAGGACCTTTACGAGGCATGTGTTTTCCTCCTTTCAAATAATTATCTCTTTTATATAATCAGGTGCCAATTGTACTTTATATATTTAGGTTTTGAATCGTGCGCACATTTCATATGAATTCATAACCGATATAAATTACAAAGGCATGTGTCATTTCAGAAAACTAAATTATTTTTTCTCTTTTGGACGTTTTGTACCGTATAGAGAACGTGATTGCATACGACCGTTTACACCAGCAGTATCAAGAGCACCACGAACGATATGGTAACGTACCCCTGGTAAGTCTTTTACACGACCACCGCGGATTAATACTACGCTGTGTTCTTGTAGGTTATGACCTTCACCAGGAATGTAAGCTGTAACTTCGATTTGGTTAGTTAAGCGTACACGAGCATATTTACGTAATGCTGAGTTTGGTTTTTTAGGTGTCATAGTACCTACACGAGTACAAACACCACGTTTTTGAGGAGAATTAACATTTGTTAAAGATTTTTTAAAGCTGTTATATCCCTTGTTTAACGCTGGTGAATTTGATTTCGTTACTTTGGATTTACGAGGCTTACGTACCAATTGGTTAATTGTAGGCATCGGTTTTTCCTCCCTTCATTTATTCCTTGTAATACCACACATCCAGGTGGTTCATTTTTTGGGTAAAAACAAAGTCTTTGTGTTTCACACACAAAAACTAACTTACAGCGATTGCAACAACCGCAGCTCCAACATGAATACCACAAGCTTTGCCAAGTTCTTTTTTAGACTCAACGAGACTCACTGGTACGCCGACTTCTTTTGCAAGAACAATGACTGGATCGGTTACCCAACTGTCTGCATCAAGTGCTACAAAAAGTTCTGTCACTTGACCAGCACGGATTGCTTTCACTGCTTGCTTTGTACCTATGATTGTTTTACTGGCCTGTTTTACTTTTTCATAAGACATTTTCATATCCTCCGAAGTACAGACAGTTAACTATCAACCTTTAGTATATTATCACTATCAATTTAAACTGTCAATATTTTTTATAAAATCCACTCGGGAGAAGGATGCTTCCCCGAGTGATTTTACTATTATTATTCAGCAGAAGAAAATTCTTCTGTAGCTTCTACAGCGTCTTCTTCAATACGAATTTGTCGGTAGCGTTGCATACCAGTACCTGCAGGAACTAGTTTACCGATAATTACGTTTTCCTTCAGACCAAGAAGCTCATCACGTTTACCTTTAATTGCAGCATCCGTTAACACACGAGTTGTTTCTTGGAATGATGCAGCAGATAAGAATGATTCTGTTTCAAGAGATGCTTTTGTAATACCTAGGATAACAGGACGACATATTGCAGGATTTTTACCGCTTAGAATTGCTTCTCTGTTCGCCTCTGAGAATTGGTGAATATCAAGTAATGAACCTGGTAATACATCTGTATCACCCGCTTCGATTACACGTACTTTACGAAGCATTTGGCGTACCATTACTTCGATATGTTTATCTCCAATTTCTACCCCTTGCATACGGTATACTTTTTGCACTTCTTTTAGTAAATATTCTTGAACAGTGGCAACATCTTTAACTTTTAATAGTTGTTTTGGATCAATAGAGCCTTCTGTCAGAATTTGACCAGGTTTAATTGTATCGTTAAGTTGTACTTTTAAGCGTGCATTATATGGCGCTTGGTACTTACGAGTTTCAATTTCACCTTGGATTGTAATTTCTTTCAAGCCTTCACGAATTTCTTCGATTTCAGATACAATACCTGAAATTTCTGAGATAACCGCTTGCCCTTTTGGATTACGAGCTTCAAAAATCTCTTGGATACGTGGAAGACCTTGTGTAATATCGTTACCAGCAACCCCACCTGTGTGGAATGTACGCATTGTTAATTGTGTACCAGGTTCACCGATAGATTGAGCAGCGATAATACCTACCGCTTCTCCAACTTCTACTTCTTCACCTGTTGCTAAGTTAATACCGTAACATTTTTTACATACACCATGTTTTGTATTACATGTGAATGCAGAGCGAATTGTCACTTCGTCGATACCCGCGTTTTCAATTTCACGAGCAATATCCTGAGTGATTAATTGATCGCGCTCTAAAATAACCGCACCTGTTTCAGGGTGGCGAATTGTTTTCTTCGTATGACGACCAACAATACGTTCTTCTAATGTTTCAATTACTTCTGTACCTTCCATTAAGGCACCAATCGTTAAACCGCGATCTGTACCACAGTCATCTTCACGAACGATAACATCTTGTGCTACGTCTACTAAACGACGAGTTAAGTAACCAGAGTCAGCAGTTTTTAAAGCTGTATCGGCTAAACCTTTACGAGCTCCGTGAGTAGAGATGAAGTATTCCAATACTGTTAAACCTTCACGGAATGAAGATTTGATTGGAAGTTCGATAATACGACCAGCTGGGTTGGCCATTAAACCACGCATACCTGCAAGCTGAGTAAAGTTCGATGCGTTACCACGGGCACCAGAATCACTCATCATGAAGATTGGGTTCGTATCTGGTAAAGAGTCCATCAGTTTCGACTGAATTACATCTTTTGCAGCAGACCAACTAGAAATTACACGGTCGTAACGTTCTTCTTCCGTAATTAAACCACGGCGGAATTGAACCATTACTTTATCTACTTTTTTCTGTGCTTCTTCTAAGATTTCATTTTTCTCTGGTAATACGACGATATCTGAAATCGCAACTGTAATACCAGCTTTTGTAGAATATTTGAATCCTAGGTCTTTCATACGGTCAAGCATTTTAGACGTTTCTGTAATATGGAATCGTTTAAATACTTCCGCGATGATACTTCCTAAGAACTTCTTACGGAACGGACTAATTGGCTCAACTGAATCGAAGTGTTTTTTCAACACCGCTTTTCGTTTTGCTTCAATTTGCTCTCTTTCAGAAAGTTCGTTGTATCCTTCTGAATTTTCCACTTCTTTTTCTAGTTCTGGGTCTATCAAAGTAGTGAAATATTGTTTTGGTGTTTCTTTCTCTAGGTTAACCATTGTTGGTTCGTTAATATATGGGAACGATTCAGGAAGAATTTCGTTAAATATCACCTTACCAACAGTTGTTAATAAGAATTGATTATTTTGTTCTTCTGTGAACGTTTGATTGTTTAACGAACTCGCTTTAATGGCAATACGAGTGTGTAAATGAACTTTACCAGTTTGGTATGCAATTAACACTTCGTCCGGACCATAGAAAATAGAACCTTCACCACGAGCACCTTTACGTTCAAGCGTTAAATAGTAGTTCCCTAATACCATATCTTGAGATGGTGTAACTACTGGCTTACCGTCTTTCGGGTTCAAGATGTTTTGAGCCGCTAACATTAATAGACGTGCTTCCGCTTGTGCCTCAGCAGATAATGGAACGTGTACCGCCATTTGGTCACCATCAAAGTCAGCGTTATAAGCTGTACATACTAATGGGTGTAGACGAATTGCACGACCTTCTACTAATGTAGGCTCGAACGCTTGGATACCAAGTCGGTGTAATGTCGGTGCACGGTTTAGTAAAACTGGGTGCTCACGAATTACATCTTCTAAAACATCCCAAACTTCATTGTGTAAACGTTCAATTTTACGTTTAGCACTCTTAATGTTATGAGCAAGGCCACGTTCAACAAGTTCTTTCATAACGAAAGGCTTGAATAATTCGATTGCCATTTCTTTTGGAAGACCACATTGGTACATTTTTAGGTTAGGACCTACTACGATAACCGAACGGCCAGAGTAGTCAACACGTTTACCAAGTAAGTTTTGACGGAAACGACCTTGTTTCCCTTTCAACATGTGTGAAAGAGATTTTAACGGACGGTTACCAGGACCAGTAACAGGACGACCACGACGACCGTTATCGATTAAAGCGTCAACCGCTTCTTGTAACATACGTTTTTCGTTTTGTACAATGATGCTTGGTGCACCAAGATCGAGTAAACGTTTTAAACGATTGTTACGGTTTATTACACGACGATATAAGTCGTTTAAGTCAGAAGTTGCAAAACGCCCACCATCTAATTGCACCATTGGACGAAGCTCTGGTGGAATTACAGGTAGTACATCTAAAATCATCCATTCTGGTTTGTTGCCAGAGTTACGGAATGATTCGATTACTTCAAGGCGTTTAATCGCACGTGTACGACGTTGGCCTTGAGCAGTTTTTAATTCTTCTTTTAATAAAGCAGTTTCATCTTCAAGATCGATTTGTTCAAGAAGTTTTTTAATTGCTTCTGCTCCCATAGCAGCTTCAAAATCATTACCGAATTTTTCACGGTATGCACGATATTCTTTCTCAGAAAGAAGTTGTTTCTTTTCTAATGATGTAGCACCTGCATCGATAACTACATAAGAAGCGAAGTAAATTACCTCTTCTAAAGCACGCGGAGACATATCAAGAATAAGTCCCATACGGCTTGGAATACCTTTGAAGTACCAAATGTGTGATACAGGAGCTGCTAATTCAATGTGACCCATACGTTCACGGCGAACTTTAGCGCGTGTTACTTCAACGCCACAACGATCACAAACTACACCTTTATAGCGTACACGTTTGTATTTACCACAGTGACATTCCCAGTCTTTTGTAGGTCCAAAAATACGTTCACAAAACAGACCATCTTTTTCTGGTTTTAAAGTACGATAGTTGATTGTTTCTGGTTTTTTAACTTCCCCATATGACCAAGAACGAATCTTATCAGGTGAAGCTAAACCAATTTTCATATATTCAAATTCATTAACGTCTATCAAGGAGCCTACCTCCCTTTAGTATAAGTCCTCTAACGACTTTCCGAAGCTCAACAATTAATTCAAAAGTTAAACGTTTTGCTTAAATATTTTAAAAGTAACGGGCAGGCAGATTTCCCCTGCCCGAATTCAAGATTATTCAAAAGTTTCTACTGCATCTTCTTCTTTATCACTTGCAGGTAAGATGTTTAACGCATCTGTCGGTTGAAGTTCATCTTCATCATCTAAATCACGAAGCTCAACTTCTTCGTCGTTAATCGTTAACATTTTCACATCTAACCCTAAAGATTGAAGTTCTTTAATTAATACTTTGAATGACTCTGGTACACCTGGTTCTGGTACACTTTCACCTTTAACAATCGCCTCATAAGTTTTCACACGACCAACAACATCATCGGATTTGATTGTTAAAATTTCTTGAAGTGTGTAAGCAGCACCATAAGCTTCAAGTGCCCAAACCTCCATCTCACCGAAACGTTGACCACCAAATTGTGCCTTACCGCCAAGTGGTTGTTGTGTAACAAGTGAGTATGGTCCAGTTGAACGAGCATGAAGTTTGTCGTCAACCATGTGAGCAAGTTTAATCATGTACATGATCCCTACAGATACACGGTTGTCGAACGGTTCACCAGAACGTCCATCATAAAGAATTGTTTTACCATCGCGGTTCATACCTGCTTCTTCCATTGTCTCCCAAACATCTTCTTCATTTGCTCCATCAAATACAGGTGTAGCCATATGAAGACCTAAGTAACGAGCAGCCATACCTAAATGAAGCTCTAATACTTGTCCGATGTTCATACGAGATGGTACCCCAAGTGGGTTTAACATGATATCAACAGGAGTTCCGTCTGGCATAAATGGCATATCTTCTTCTGGTAAGATACGAGAGATAACCCCTTTGTTACCGTGACGTCCGGCCATTTTGTCCCCAACGCGAATCTTACGTTTTTGAACAATATAAACACGAACTAATTGGTTAACACCTGGTGGTAACTCATCGCCATCTTCACGGTTGAAGACTTTTACATCAAGAACGATACCGCCCGCACCATGAGGAACACGTAATGAAGTATCGCGAACTTCACGAGCTTTCTCACCAAAGATAGCATGTAATAAACGCTCTTCAGCAGTTAACTCCGTTACCCCTTTAGGTGTAACTTTACCTACTAGAATATCGCCATCGCGAACTTCAGCACCAATACGGATAATTCCACGGTCGTCTAAGTTACGAAGTGCATCTTCACCTACGTTTGGAATATCACGAGTGATTTCTTCAGGTCCAAGTTTTGTATCGCGAGATTCTGATTCATATTCTTCAATATGAACAGAAGTATATACATCATCTTTTACAAGACGTTCATTCATAATTACGGCATCTTCATAGTTGAAACCTTCCCAAGTCATGAAGGCTACTAATACGTTACGACCTAATGCAAGTTCGCCTTTTTCCATAGAAGGACCATCAGCTAAAATATCTTTTGGTTTTACACGATCTCCAACTTTTACGATTGGGCGTTGGTTAATTGAAGTACCATGGTTCGAACGAGTGAATTTTTGAAGTTTATACTTCACTAATTCACCTTTTACTTCTTTACCATCGATTTCTTCAATTCGACGAACATGAATTGAACGTGCTTCAACATGCTCAACGATACCGTGATATTTATTTACTACAGCAGCACCAGAATCACGAGCGTTTACGTGTTCCATTCCTGTACCAACGAATGGCGCTTCAGGATTTAATAACGGAACAGCTTGACGTTGCATGTTCGCACCCATTAACGCACGGTTTGAATCGTCGTTTTCTAAGAATGGGATACATGCAGTCGCAGCAGAAACGACTTGTTTAGGAGATACGTCCATGTAGTCAACACGTTCTCTTTTGAAGACTGTGTTATCACCACGGAAACGTCCTAATACTTCTTCATTCGCAAATGTACCATCAGGATTTAATGGTGAGTTTGCTTGTGCAACGATGTAGTTATCTTCTTCGTCAGCTGTTAAGTAGTCGATTTGATCCGTTACTTGACCAGTTTCAGGATCAACACGACGATAAGGTGTTTCAATGAAACCAAATTTATTTACTTTGGCAAACGAAGAAAGTGAGTTAATTAAACCGATGTTTGGACCCTCTGGAGTCTCAATCGGACACATACGACCATAGTGAGAGTAGTGAACGTCACGTACTTCCATACCAGCACGCTCACGTGTTAAACCACCAGGTCCTAATGCAGAAAGACGACGTTTATGCGTTAATTCTGCTAATGGATTTGTTTGGTCCATGAATTGCGATAATTGAGAGCTACCAAAGAACTCTTTAATTGATGCAATAACAGGACGAATATTAATTAATTGTTGAGGTACGATAGACGCTGTGTCATTAATTGACATACGTTCACGTACTACACGTTCCATACGAGATAACCCAATACGGAATTGATTTTGTAACAATTCACCTACAGAACGTAAGCGACGGTTACCTAAGTGGTCAATATCATCTGTATTTCCTACGCCATGTAATAGATTGAAGAAATAAGACATAGAAGCAATCACGTCAGCTGGTGTGATGTTCTTTACTTCTTCATCGATATAAGCGTTTGAAATAATATTAATTTCTTTTTGCGCTTCATCATTTGGTGCAAAAATTTTAATTGATTGAATCGTTACATCTTCTTCTAGTACGCCACCAACTTGTGATAACGTGCGGAATCCGATTCCTTTTTCCAAATAAGGAATAATACGATCCAAAGTACGGCGATCAAGAACAGTGCCTTTTTCAACTAAAATTTCTCCTGTTTCAGGATCTACAAGAGCTTCTGCAATCGTTTGATTAAATAAACGATTTTTAATGTGAAGCTTTTTGTTCATTTTATAACGTCCTACGTTTGCTAAATCATAACGTTTAGCATCGAAGAAACGAGAATATAATAAGCTTTTAGCACTTTCTACAGTTGGTGGTTCACCAGGACGTAGACGCTCATAAATTTCCAATAGCGCTTTTTCTGTGCTATCAGTATTATCTTTTTCAAGCGTATTACGTAAATACTCGTTATCTCCAAGAATTTCGATAATTTCTTGGTCTGATCCGAATCCTAAAGCACGCAATAATACTGTAGCTGGTAGTTTACGTGTACGATCAATACGAACATAAACAACGTCTTTCGCATCTGTTTCGTACTCTAACCAAGCACCACGGTTTGGAATTACAGTTGCACCAAAGCCTTTTTTACCATTTTTATCAGTTTTATCATGGAAGTAAACACTTGGTGAACGTACTAATTGTGAAACGATAACGCGCTCGGCACCATTAATTACAAATGTGCCAGTTTCCGTCATTAATGGGAAATCACCCATGAAGACATCTTGCTCTTTTACTTCATCTGTTTCTTTGTTGTGGAGACGTACTTTTACACGTAAAGGTGCAGCATAAGTAACGTCACGTTCTTTACATTCATCAACATCATACTTTGGCTCACCTAAAGTATAATCGATGAATTCAAGTGAAAGATTGCCTGTAAAATCTTCGATTGGAGAAATGTCGCGGAACATCTCACGCAACCCTTCTTCAAGGAACCACTCGTAAGATGCTGTTTGAATTTCAATTAAATTCGGAAGCTCCAGCACCTCTTTAATACGCGCAAAGCTTCTACGCTGGCGGTGTTGTCCGTACTGAACTAGTTGACCTGTCAACTCATTCACCCCTCATTAAAGCGATAATAGGTCTTTGCAAAATCATCTAAATGGTGTATGATTTCGAAAGATTAGAAAACTTGGCTTATTACTAAACGATAAGCCTTAGTTGCAGTTATGTAGAAAAGGAAGTTTCCACTTTCTTTTCTACCAAAAAGAAAACGAGTCTTTCCTTAGACGTCATTTTCGGTTAAACTAAACTTATTCATGGCAAGTATACCCAGCACAACAGCATTGCATACAAAAGGGCACACTCCCACAAAATAATAATTTTGCATTTTATTATGTTATCATAGCCCATTTGTCAAGTCAATATTTTATAATTAATCAAATTATGGACTTAACACCATATACCTTTCGTATCTTAACAGCTAAGGGGTAAAGTAAGGATTATTTTTTCGCACGTATAATCCAATACCCTTTTTTCTTTTCAACAATATCGACTTCTGCAAATTTCTCTTCTAAATGATTTAATGTAGATGGCGCTCCCTGCTTCTTTTGAATAACAACCCACAACTCTCCACCAGTCACTAACTGTTCAAACGCACCATCATAAAATTTAAAGATAGTTTCTTTTCCAGCTCGAATTGGTGGGTTTGTTAAAATTGCGGCTACTTGTAATTCATGATCAACCGCAGCAAGACCATCGCTTTCAAATATTCGTACATTTTGAATTCCGTTTAATTGCGCATTTTTTCGCGACAACGCAACAGCTCGTTCATTAATATCCATCATACATATGAGCCGATCAGGATGTTTCTTCGCAATCGAAAGTCCTATCGGGCCATACCCACAACCAACATCCAAAATCGCTCCTTCAACATCAGGCAATTCAAATGTTTCAATTAGCACACGGGATCCAAAATCTACTTCGCTTTTACTAAATACACCTGTATCCGTTTCAAACAAAAACGTTGATCCAAGTAATGTAAATTTCCATTGGCGTGGTTTACTTTCAGTTTGAGGCTTCTTTGAATAATAATGTTCAGACATCCTAAGTGCCCTCCTTTAGAAAAACACGACTTATCGCTTATGCGAAAATCGATGTCATATCTTTACGGATACCACTAGACTTAGATTATCCGCCAAAGAAATGAAGAAAGCCCGTCAAAATAGACGAGCTTTCTTAATTAGTTGAAAATAAGGTAAGTGAGAAATTATTTAACTTCGATTGAAGCGCCAACTTCTTCAAGTTTAGCTTTAATTTCTTCAGCTTCTTCTTTAGATACGCCTTCTTTTAATGGTTTTGGAGCGTTATCTACTACTTCTTTAGCTTCTTTTAAGCCAAGACCAGTGATTTCACGTACCACTTTGATTACTTTAATTTTTTGGTCACCAGCAGATGCTAGTACTACGTCAAATTCAGTTTTTTCTTCAGCAGCAGCTGCACCAGCGCCACCTACTACTGCTACAGGAGCAGCAGCTGTTACACCAAATTCTTCTTCGATTGCTTTTACTAAATCGTTTAATTCAAGAACTGTCATAGCTTTAATAGCTTCTAAGATTTGCTCTTTGTTCATTTTATTTTCCTCCTATATGGATATGATATTGTTATTTTTAGGCTACTTGCCAAATGTTAATTTTGAAGTTTAGGCTACTATTAAGCACCTTGTTCTTCTTTTTGTTCTGCAACAGCTTTTGTTGCAAGTGCGAAGTTGCGCATTGGAGCTTGAAGTACAGATAAAAGCATTGAAAGTATACCTTCGCGTGATGGAAGTTCTGCAAGTGCTTTAACGTCATCAGCTGAAGATACGTTACCTTCGATGATACCAGCTTTAATTTCAAGCGCTTCGTTCTTTTTAGCAAAGTCGTTAATGATTTTTGCTGGAGCTACTACGTCTTCGTTAGAGAACGCAACAGCATTTGGACCAGTTAAGAATTCGTTAATTCCTTCAACACCAGCGATTTCTGTAGCACGACGAGTTAAAGTGTTTTTGTAAACTTTAAACTCAACACCAGCTTCGCGAAGTTGTTTACGAAGTTCTGTAACTTGAGCAACAGTCAAACCGCGGTAATCAACAACCACTACTGAAGAAGCTGCTTGGAATTTTTCAGCGATTTCTTGTACTTGAACTTTTTTCGTTTCAATAGCATTGCTCATGATTGACACCTCCTATTAGAATGGGTCATTTATACCGACAAAAGAAAAGCCTCTAGCCAAATGTAGACTAGAGACTGAAGATTCATCATCTAAAAAGAATCCGATTTCGATGTCCTCGGTAGGATCATTAAGTGACAAGCACCCCTACTGTCTACGGTACAAATGGATATTCACAACGACATCCATCTTACCAAGGAAGAGGGTCGTTGTCAACAGTTTTAAAATTTATTATTTAACAACTACGCTAGAAGCATCAATTTTCACTGATGGTCCCATTGTTGTTGTAACATTTACAGATTTCATGTAAGTACCTTTAGCTGCAGCTGGTTTAGCTTTTTGAACAACATCAAATACAGCTAAGAAGTTTTCTACTAATTTGTCTGCATCGAAAGAAACTTTACCGATAGGAGCGTGGATAATACCAGCTTTATCAGCGCGGTATTCTACTTTACCAGCTTTGATTTCTTCGATTGCTTTTGTTACGTCAAAAGTTACAGTACCAGTTTTAGGGTTTGGCATTAAACCTTTAGGTCCTAATACACGACCAAGTTTACCAACTTCACCCATCATGTCTGGAGTTGCAACGATTACGTCGAACTCAAACCAACCTTGTTGGATTTTGTTGATGTATTCTGCATCGCCTACATAGTCAGCGCCAGCAGCTTCAGCTTCTTTAAGTTTTTCACCTTTAGCGAAAACTAAAACGCGTTGAGATTTACCAGTTCCGTTTGGAAGCACTACTGCGCCACGGATTTGTTGGTCGTTTTTACGAGTATCAATACCTAGTTTGAATGCAACTTCAACTGTTGCGTCGAAGTTTACAGTGCTAGTTTGTTTTGCTAAAGCAATTGCTTCTTCAGCAGTATATAATTTAGAACGGTCAACTAATTTTGCTGCTTCTTGCAGTCTTTTACCTTTTTTTACCATTGCGGTTTCCTCCTTGATTGTGGTTGTAGCGGATATTCCTCCCACGAATAGAGGTTGCGAGAGTTCAATATGAACTTACCGCAACCTCCAAAAACAAAAACATCATCAAGTAAATGGGAATTAGTCTTCGATAACAATACCCATGCTTCGTGCTGTACCTTCAACCATCGCCATAGCTGCTTCAACTGATGCAGCGTTTAGGTCTGGCATTTTTTGTTCAGCGATTTCGCGAACTTTATCACGTTTAACCGTTGCAACTTTTTTACGGTTTGGTTCACCTGATCCAGATTGGATACCTGCTGCTACTTTAAGTAATACTGCTGCAGGTGGAGTTTTTGTAATGAAAGTGAAAGAACGGTCCTCGAAAACTGTGATTTCAACTGGGATAATTAAACCAGCTTGATCAGCAGTACGAGCGTTGAACTCCTTACAGAATCCCATGATATTAACACCTGCTTGACCTAGTGCAGGACCAACCGGTGGAGCTGGGTTAGCTTTACCAGCAGGGATTTGAAGTTTTACAATTTTAATAACTTTTTTAGCCACGAGACACACCTCCTTAAGTCCGTGATGTGGTAATTGGGTTGCCCCTCCCACTCAATATCTGTCTGTCAGCTAATTGCCGATAACATTAAAAAATTAATTTATATGACAGGCTATCTATTTGACAGTCTGACCTTTGAAATGATACCACTTTTAATTTATATAAGCAAGTATAAATATTACTTGTTTCTAAAATAGGTTATATCATAATTGCTACTAGATTTTTTGAATTTGCTCGAAATCTAATTCCATTTTCGTTTCACGACCGAACATATCAATTGTAACTTTTACTTTTCCTTTGTCCGCATCGATTTCTTCCACTTTACCTTGGAAATGTGCAAATGGGCCATCAAGCACTTCAACAACTTCCCCAACAGTTATGTCTAACTCGCCAACTGCTTTCTTTGTAATACCCATCTGACGTAATAAGCGATCTACTTCTTCTGGTAATAGCGGAGTTGGTTTCGCACCACCACCTGATGAACCGATAAAGCCTGTTACTCCTGGAGTATTACGTACCACATACCATGATTCATCTGTTAAAATCATTTCAACTAACACATAACCAGGGAACACTTTACGCATTACTGTACGTTTTTTCCCATCTTTTAAATCTGTTTCTTCATGTTCTGGAACTACAACTCGGAAAATATTATCTTGCATCCCCATCGTTTCAACACGTTTTTCAAGGTTTGCTTTTACGCGGTTTTCATAACCTGAGTAAGTATGAACTACATACCATCTTTTCTCCATATTGTTTTCGGACCTTTCGTCCGTCCCTCCTTCACTTGACGCATGTGTACTTACGAAACTTTTTTACTCTTACGTTTATCACAAATTTCAACATTTAACAAAACAAATGAAAAAAACCCGTAAATTCCAAGACGGGCTATTTTCAAAATATTAACATTGCATGAATTATAAATCTAAATACCAACGGAATAATTTCGAAATGCCTAAATCAACTAACACAAAAAATATCGCCATAAAAATAACTGTTGAGACTACGACAACTGTATATTTTGTAAGCTCTTTACTTTTTGGCCAGCTTGTCTTTCTCATTTCCGACATTACGTCATGCAGAAATTGTTTAATCTTGCCCATTCTAGCTTAACCTCCGAAAAAATCATCTATTCTATGTTCCAATGTTATTGATGAATAAAGTTATCGTGTTTGCTTATGCACGGTATGCTCGTTGCAATGTGAACAAAACTTTTTTAATTCAAGACGTGTTGTTGAACTCTCTTTTTCATTGAATGAATAATTTCTCGATCCACATTTCTCACAGCATAAAACAATTTTCTTTGCCATATTGAAATTCACCTATTTCGGCATTTTATCTTTTAAAGACTAACACCTAATATCTATGATGTCAACAAGCGGTCATAATAGCTTAACCAATTTCACCAATTTCAAGATGACGTTCTAGTTTACGTTTCACTCTTTGTAGGGCATTATCAATTGATTTCACATGACGATTCAACTCTTCTGATATTTCGTTATAAGATTGCCCATCTAAATACAATGCAAGCACTTGCTGCTCGAGTTCACTTAATATTTCGCCAATTTTTTCTTCTAA
The DNA here is from genome assembly GCA_023405135.1 of Bacillota bacterium. Classification (GTDB taxonomy): domain Bacteria; phylum Bacillota; class Bacilli; order Bacillales_A; family Planococcaceae; genus Ureibacillus. The sequence continues at coordinate 43,720 of JAEXYZ010000067.1, forward strand.
CCGTGAATATTCTTCACGGTTAATCATTAAATGTTCAGGATCTTCTGATTCAGAGCCCGTAATAACATCCATTAACGTGCGATCCGATTCTTCATCATATATTGGTTTATCAAGAGAAACATAGGAATTAAGAGGAATATGTTTTTGACGCGTTGCCGTTTTAATAGCCGTAATAATTTGACGTGTAATACAAAGCTCAGCAAACGCGCGAAATGAGGAAAGCTTGTCCCCCTTAAAATCTCTTATCGCTTTATATAAACCTATCATTCCCTCTTGGACAATATCTTCCCGATCTGCTCCAATTAAAAAATAAGAGCGTGCCTTCGCTTTAACGAACAGTCGATATTTCGTAATTAAATAATCTAACGCTTCGGTATTACCTTGATGTACTTGCTCAACAAGCATTTCATCCGATAGATCTTCAAATCGTTGTAACACTTGTGTTTGACTACCTTTTAGCAACGGCCTCACCCCAGTAACGTTCGATATTCTAATACGAACAGTATAACGGAAATGGAAAATATCGGTCAATCAGTTATTTCAAACCCCGTCTCCATTTCTCAAAAGCTAGTTCAACTTCTTTTGATAGAGCAATTCTAGATTTCGGCTTTTCTTCGTGTGTTGTTTTTACTTCTGCCGAGATATTTAATCGTATAATTTCCATCTCTATTTCTAATTCTCGGGCAGATTTTCGAAGTGCACCATTCCCAAAAACTACATTTTGCTCTGTCATATCGGAAGTAGCTACATATATTTGTATTTTTCTTCCCTTTAATTCGTTTGTTAACTTTTCAATCCGTTCATCGGCAGTTTCATTTTTGCGAGTATAAATAATTTCAACACCATTTTGAACATAAGTTTGTTGAACACCAGGGACTAAATGGGCATCGAATACAACAATCACCCGCACGCCCTGTGCAGCTTTATATTCTGCCATCAGGTCAAGCAGGCGATTGCGTGCTTCCTCAAAATTTGTATCACGAAGAGGACGCAATTCTTTCCACGCACCGATCATGTTGTAACCATCAACAAGTAAAATCGTTTGCATAAAACATCTTATCCGTTCTTCTCTTGACGCTTCCGGTACACTTCATACATTAACAGGGCAGCTGCCACCGAGGCATTTAATGACGTAACATGACCAATCATCGGTAAGTGATATAAGAAATCGCACTTCTCTTTTAACAGTCGGCTCATTCCTCGCCCTTCACTACCAATAATAATTGCTAACGGTAAGGTTGCATCCATCTTACGGTAATCTACAGAGCCTTTTGCATCCGTCCCAGCTACCCAAATACCATGTTCTTTTAGTTCATCAACTGTTTGAGCTAAGTTTGTAACACGGACAACCGGAACATGTTCAATTGCACCCGTTGAAGCCTTTGCTACAACCGCTGTAAGTCCAACTGCCCGACGTTTCGGGATAATAATACCATGTACACCAATTGCATCTGCAGTACGCATAATTGAACCGAGGTTATGCGGATCTTCCAATTCATCTAAAATAAGGAAAAATGGATCTTCGTTTTTAGCTTTCGCCGCATTAAATAAATCCTCTAATTCCGCGTACTTATACGCTGCCACTGATGCAACAATTCCTTGATGATTTGCATCTGATAATTGATCCACTTTTTTCTTTGGGACAAATTGAACAAGGACACCGCGTTCACGAGCTAAATCTAATAGCTCATTAATTCCGGATTTCTTCACACCTTCAGCTACCCATAATTTATTAATTTCTCGACCTGAACGAAGCGCTTCAAGTACTGGATTTTTTCCTGCAATCATTTCACCATTTTGCTCACTCAACTTACGATGCCCCCTTTGATTGCTCAACGATTTCGATGGCGTAATCAATAATCTCATTCACTCGATCCATTTGCTTTGTTAAATAAAGGCTACCTAATACCGCTTCGAATCCAGAGCTATTGCGATATGTTTGCACATCTGTATTTTTAGGTACAGATCCTGACTTTGCATTGCGACCTCTTTTAAAAATTGAAATTTCTTCTTCAGATAAAAATTTTTCATTAATTAAACGATGGACAATCATCGACTGCGCTTTTGCAGAAACATAGTTTGTTGCCTCTTTATGCAATCTATTCGGCTTAGCTGTTCCCTTAATGAGGAGATGCTCCCTCACTCGTTGCTCAAGAACAGCATCTCCCATATAAGCTAAAGCTAACGCATTTAATTGCTTTACATCTTCTACACGAAGTTGAGTCATCCTATAACCCTCGTTTCCAACGTGTACCTTGACGAGTATCCTCAAGAACAATATTCATGCTTAGTAGCTGATCGCGAATTTCATCAGAACGGGCAAAATCACGATTTTTACGGGCTATATTTCTCTCTTCAATTAACGCTTCAATTTCCTCATCTAGAAGTTCGTCTTCTGTTGAGAATTTAATACCTAAAACATCACCAAGTGTGTCAAAATTCTCAAGCAAAGCTTTTAATACACGCTCTTCTGTATTACTCTCATTCAAATACGTATTTGCAATTTTCGCCAATTCAAATAAAGCAGATATTGCATTTGCAGTATTAAAGTCATCATCCATTGCAGCTTCAAACTGTTTTTTCACTTCAGCAATCTTCGCTAAATAGTCATCCCCATTTTGCGATAGGTTTACCGAAGCACTTAAGCGATGTTGAACATTTGAATATGCTGTACGAAGACGTTCTAAACCTGAACGTGCTGATTCTACTAAATCTTGTGCGAAGTTAATCGGATTACGGTAATGTACTGACAGCATAAAGAAACGTAACACCTGTGGATCTATTTGTTGACGAATATCATTTACTAACACGAAGTTACCTAATGATTTCGACATTTTTTCATTGTCGATGTTAATATAACCATTATGCATCCAGTAACGAGCAAAGGTCTTCCCTGTATAGCTTTCAGATTGTGCAATTTCATTCTCATGGTGAGGGAATGTTAAATCTTGACCTCCTGCGTGGATGTCGATTGTATCACCTAAATGTTCACGGGCCATTACTGAACATTCAATATGCCATCCTGGACGACCATCTCCCCAAGGACTTTCCCATTTAATTTCACCTGGTTTTGCTGCTTTCCAAAGTGCAAAGTCAAGTGGGTCTTCTTTTTTCTCACCAGCTTCAATACGCGCACCGACTTTTAAATCATCAATCGATTGATGAGAAAGCTTTCCATAGCCTTCAAATTTACGAGTGCGATAATAAACGTCTCCTTGCGATTCGTAAGCATAGCCTTTATCGATTAAAGTCCCGATAAAGGAAATAATGTCATCCATATGATTTGTTACACGAGGATGTACATCCGCCTTTTTACAGCCAAGAGCTGTAATATCATCAAAGTAGGCATTAATGAATCGATTTGTTAATTCAGATACTTCTTCGCCTAGCTCATTAGCGGCTTTAATAATTTTGTCATCAACGTCCGTAAAATTCGAAACGTATTTCACTTCAAATCCTTTATATTGAAAGTAGCGACGAACCGTATCATAAACGATAACAGGACGGGCATTCCCGATGTGGATATAGTTATAAACGGTAGGACCGCATACGTACATTTTTACTTTTCCTTCTTCAAGCGGAACAAATGGTTCTTTTTGTCGCGTTAAAGAATTAAAAATTTGAATAGTCAATTCTATCTCTCCTTTTGAGATTCCAATAGCTGAAGCTGTAATTCTTCAATTTTCTTTTCAAGCTTTTCAAAACGATCTTGGATAGGGTCAGGAATATTTTGATGATCAAGTTTTTTATCCGAAGTTTTCACACCATCTTGAATAACAACTTTCCCAGGGATACCTACTACCGTAGCATTTGGCGGCACATCTTTCAAAACTACAGAACCTGCACCAACCTTACTATTTTCGCCAATTGTAATAGACCCTAATACTTTGGCACCTGATGCAACTAAAACATTATCTCCCAATGTTGGATGGCGTTTTCCTTTTTCTTTCCCTGTTCCACCTAATGTAACCCCTTGGTATAGAATAACATTATCACCAATTTCACATGTTTCGCCAATCACAACCCCCGTACCGTGGTCAATAAAGAAACGACGCCCAATTTTTGCACCTGGGTGAATTTCAATTCCCGTAAAGAATTTACTTACTTGAGAAATAACACGGGCGATAAAGTAAAATTTTTTCTTATAAAACCAGTGCGCAATGCGATGAGACCAAGTCGCATGAAGACCTGAATAAGTTAGAACAACTTCCAATACACTACGAGCAGCTGGATCATTTTCAAATATGTTGTCAATATCTTCTTTTAATCTTTTGAACACAGTAAACACCCCTTATATTGTTAATTTCTTTTTCCCTTTGTTGTTTTGATGTCCCCCAATAATTTGCAAACTTCCTTTGGCAGTATAACCAAATGCTGAATGAAGATAAAAAAGCGTCTCTGTCATTCTATTAGAAATGACAGAGACGCTTAAAATGCGCGGTTCCACTCTGATTGAAGGTATATGTGTTAACATTGCCCTAGTAATTTCCCGGGTAGTTAGAAGAAACAATGTTAATACCTTCCGCTCAAAGTCCAATAACGAGGACGAACCGACTTGCCTACTAAATTTCAGCACAGTGCTCAAAGGTGCATTTCCGAAAATCAGAGGTCTAGGTCACTTTCAGCCGATGATGACCCTCTCTTTGAGAACATAATTTACGTACTTCTCCTTATCAACGCTTTAATATTTATGAAACTATTTACAACCTAAAAAGGTATGGTTTTTAATCCAACAAAGTTAAATTTATTTTACAATACGTTGTTTAAATGTCAATTAAAATGCAAATGATTACTTAGCGTATTTTTCAATTCGAGAAATTGCTTTTTCTTTACCAATTAACGCAATTGCATCTGGTAGTTCAGGACCGTGTGTTTGACCAGTTGTCACGACACGGATTGGCATAAATAAGTTTTTCCCTTTATGTCCTGTCTCTTTTTGTACTGCTTTAATCGCAGCTTTTATTGAAGGAGCATCAAAGACTTCTAATGACTCAAGCTGTGATTTGAAGGAAGCCATTACTTCAGGAACCTGTTCACCAGCCAATACTTCTTTAGCAGCCTCATCATATTCAATCTCTTCTTTGAAGAATAGGCTTGATAATTCTACGATTTCTGCACCATAGCTCATTTGATTATGATATAAAGCAATTAAAGAAGTTGCCCATGCTCGTTGTTCTTCCGTTAATTCTTGAGGAAGTAATCCTGCTTTTTGTAAATGTGGAAGTGATAACTCTACTACTTCTTCAAGAGAAAGCTTTTTAATGTATTGATTGTTCATCCATGTTAGTTTATTTTTATCGAACATAGATGGTGACTTAGAAAGGCGTTTTTCATCAAAAATTTCAATGAATTGTTCTTTAGTAAAGATTTCCTCTTCCCCTTCAGGAGACCAACCTAAAAGTGCAAAGAAGTTGAACATTGCTTCTGGTAAATAACCAAGGTCTTTATATTGAGAAACGAATTGAATAATTGATTCATCACGTTTTGATAGTTTTTTATGATCTTCATTTACGATTAATGTCATATGACCGTATTGTGGGTATTCCCAATCAAATGCATCAAAAATCATCATTTGTTTTGGTGTATTTGATAAATGCTCTTCCCCACGGAAAACATGTGTAATGTCCATGAAGTGGTCATCTAACACAACTGCATAATTGTATGTTGGAATACCATTTGCTTTTACAAGTACCCAGTCACCGATATCTTTTGATTCAAATGTAACTTCACCACGAACTAAATCAGTGAAATGATAAGTTGTATTTTCAGGTACACGCATACGAATTGTGTAAGGGATTCCCGCGGCTTCTTTAGCTGCAACCTCATCTTTAGTTAGGTGACGACATTTTCCATCATAAGTAGGAGCTGCTACACCTTTTGCTCTTTGTGCTTCACGAGATGCTTCTAATTCTTCCGATGTACAGAAACATTTATATGCAATTCCGCGCTCTAATAGTTCTTCAGCGTGTTTTTTATAAATGTCTAAACGTTCCATTTGGCGATATGGTGCGTATGGTCCACCGATATCGATTGATTCATCTGGAGTGATTCCTAACCAGCGTAGGTTATCAAGTTGTGACGCTTCTCCGCCCTCAACATTACGCTCGATATCTGTATCCTCAATACGCACGATAAATTTTCCGTTGTGATGTTTAGCAAATAAATAGTTAAATAACGCTGTACGCGCACCACCAATGTGTAAAAAACCTGTTGGGCTCGGCGCATAACGAACGCGAACTTCTTTCGTCATAATATAATTGCCTCCTATATGTGTTTACAGTTAACTTTGTCAATTTTACCACTCTGATATGAGAAATGAAAGTTGATGGTTTTTATAATCCTGATTGGAGAAAATCATGAAAATTTACAGTTGAAACCCGACAAATATAGGAATAATCCCGATAATTTTATGTTTATTCCCGACAAACTTGGCAAAAATCCCGACAACTTTAACATTATTCCCGACAAACAACTATTTTTTAATCAATAAAATTGTCGCCATCGCAGCAATTCCTTCTTCACGGCCTATAAAACCTAACTTTTCTGTCGTTGTTGCTTTTACATTAACTTGAGAGGCTTCCGCATTTAATAGCTCTGCAATTCGATTGCGCATTTGCTCAATGTATGGCGCTAGTTTAGGACGTTGGGCCATAATTGTACAATCAACATTTCCCAATACATAACCTTTGTCTTCAACAATTCTCCATATATATTCTAACAACTTTGCACTGTCTGCATCTTTAAATGCTGGATCGGTATCTGGAAAATGATGTCCAATATCCCCTTCACCAATCGCACCTAGTGCCGCATCTGTTACCGTATGTAATAACACATCCGCGTCAGAATGCCCTATAAGACCTCGATCATGAGGAATTTCAATACCGCCTAAAATTAACGGACGCCCTTCTGCAAAAGCATGAACATCAAAACCTTGTCCTACTCGAAACATATTAACTGCCGCTTCAACCTAGACCGCTACATTCAACTGTCTACGATTACGCAGCATTCACCATCCTTTACTGTTTAGTATATCTAATTTACCAATTCATATATTAACATATTTCCTATTATAGAATTGTTTGCATCTAGAAGGAACTCTAATCCAATTAGACTTTAAAAAATGAAAAAGGAGGTATCCGAAAAGGAAATAATTTTCAGATACCTTCTTATGTTAATTAAGAGTACGCTACTGCGATAATTTGTATCTTCAGCGCTCTTTCTCTGTACCAAAAGCGACGGGTCACGTACAAAAGATGCATCTCAAAATGATTTTCAGAAGCATCTTTTCTAATTTATACCAATTCCGATTCACGCTTTCTCAAAATCGCTTCACCTAGTACTAAGTCTTCCTTTGTTGTCATTTTTAAATTGTCATAACTGGCTTCGACGATATGTACATCGTGTCCAAGACGCTCAACTAGCATCGCTTCATCTGTTCCAAGGAAGCCTACTTTTTCAGCTACATCTTCAGCTTCAGCAAGTATATCAAATCGGAATGCTTGAGGTGTTTGAATCATCCACAAACTATCGCGATCAACCGTTTCGATAATGACGCCATTCTTAACCTTTTTCATCGTATCTTTAGCTCTTACTCCTGCGATGGCTGCACCTTTTTCAAATGCTTTATGAGCTAGCTTTTCAATGATATCATGGGTAATAAACGGTCTTGCCGCATCATGCACTAACACTATATCAACTTGCTCCATTTTCTTTATACAAGAATGAACAGAATGCTGTCTTTCTTCTCCACCATCGGGCAAACCCTTTACTTTCGTAATAGCATACTTTTCTAATAAATGTTGTATATATTCACGTTCTTCCGGTTTTACAGCTAACCAAATTCCTGAACAATTTTCATCGTGCTGAAAAACCTCTAATGTATGAATTAAAATTGGCTTATTTGCTAGCAATAAAAATAATTTGTTTTGACCTGCTCCCATTCGCTTGCCACTACCTGCTGCAGGGAGTACTACTTCATACTGCACAATTTCCACATCCTACTCTAAACACTGGACTTTTGTCGCTTCGTCTATGATTTAACTTTTCGTAAATTATGCTACTTGTTCATCTTTTGGTTTGGCAAAAATCATCCGACCAGCAGATGTTTGCAGCACACTTGTTACTGTAACGGTGATTGATTGTCCGATAAAGCTACGACCACCTTCTACAACAATCATCGTACCATCATCCAAGTATGCCACACCTTGATTATGTTCTTTCCCATCTTTTATTACGACAACTTGCATATCTTCACCAGGTATTACGACAGGTTTTACTGCATTGGCAAGATCATTAATATTTAGCACTTGTACATGATGCAAATCACATACTTTGTTTAGATTAAAATCATTTGTTAATATTTGTGCACCCATTTTCTTTGCAAGACGAACAAGCTTTAAATCTACCTCTTGTATATCTTCAAAGTCTTCTTCAGAAATTTGTACAGTTGTTGCACGTTCATCCTGAAGCTTTTTCAAAATATCTAACCCTCTACGTCCACGTGTACGCTTTAACGTATCAGAAGAATCTGCAATATGCTGTAGCTCCGTTAATACAAATTGAGGTACAACAAGGACGCCCTCAATAAAACCGGTAGTTGAAATATCAGCAATTCTCCCATCAATAATAACGCTTGTATCAAGTAATTTATACAATGTTTTTGCTTCAATAGCATTAAAACTTCCTACATCAGAATTTTTCTTCTTTGAAACGGCTCCTGATTTTGAAAACATGGAAATGAGCTCATCCCGTTTAGTAAACCCTACACGGAAACCTAAGTAACCAAGAATGATAGATAGTAAAACAGGCAAAAATTGAGTTAGAATCGGAAAATTAATTCGTTCAATTGCAAAACCGATAAAGTAGGCAACGATTAACCCAACAATGAGACCTAACGTACCAAATAGCAAATCTGCAGCAGGAATTTTAAATAAAACGCCTTCCATCCAAACAATGAATTTTACAAAGTAATCTGATAATGAAAATGATAAAAGGAATAGTAAAATTGCACCTAGTGTTATCGAAACATATGGATTGTTAAGCCAAGGATGAGATGATAAATTAATGAATTCGTATAATGGCGGTAAGAAAACAAAGCCTAACGCTCCACCGATAAATAAGAAAGCAACTTGTATCACTCTTTTTAACATATTTCCACCTCCTTTTTCTTAAACCAATTATACATAGTTCATAGACAGTTTGCCCGAATTACACTTCAGATTTTTTACAATTGAGGTAAAAGTAGTACGTATTTATTAGAAGTGTATATTTTATATCTTATGTTTCATTTGTACCCAACATTAAAACCAATTACACATCTGTATAATTGTGACCTTTCATTTTGCTTTTACTATCAAAATATAAAAGTGCCCATTCCATCAACTATTGACAGTATGGGCATTTTTTTAAAATATTATCTTCATTATAAATCTTGGAAGCAAGCTCTTAAGGCATCATTGATTGTTTCAACTCCAATAACTTGAATGCCAATTGGATAATCCCAGCCACCTAAGTTTGATGCCGGAATAAACGCTCGTTTAAAGCCTAGTTTCGCCGCTTCTTGAACACGCTGTTCAATTCTTGAAACACGGCGAACTTCTCCTGTTAACCCAACCTCTCCTACAAAACAATCTGTTGCTTTAACAGCTTGATCTTTATAGCTTGAAACGATTGAAGTTAAAACAGCTAAATCTATTGCAGGTTCATCCAATTTAACGCCACCCGCTACTTTTATATAAGCATCCTGCGCTTGCAATAACATGCCCATTCGCTTTTCTAAAACAGCCATAAGCAGCTGCACTCGATTTTGGTCAACTCCATTAGCCATTCGCTTTGGATAGTTAAAGCTTGTCGGCGTCACAAGAGATTGTATTTCTACTAAAATAGGTCTTGTCCCTTCCATCGATGCTACAATTGTAGAACCAGCAGCATTATGGGACCGTTCTTCTAAAAAGAGCTCAGAGGGGTTTAGTACCTCTTTTAACCCTGCTTGAACCATTTCAAAAATTGCAATTTCGTTTGTTGATCCAAAACGATTTTTTTGACTACGTAAAATACGATAAGTATGATGGCGCTCCCCTTCAAAATAAAGTACCGTATCAACCATATGCTCAAGTAATCTTGGCCCAGCAATTTGACCTTCCTTCGTTACGTGACCCACTAAGAAAATCGCAATTCCTTTCGTTTTTGCTATACGCATAAGCTCAGCAGTACATTCTCGCACCTGAGAAACACTACCTGGCGCACTTGTTACCTCAGGATGATAAATTGTTTGAATCGAGTCGACAATAACAAATTTTGGTTGAACCTCATCAATTGTTTTATTCAACAGCTCTAAATTTGTTTCAGAGTAGATAAATAGTTCAGGAGATTGCACGCCTAAACGTGAGGCACGTAGCTTTGTTTGACGCATCGATTCTTCCCCAGATATGTAAAGTACTCGATGGCCTTTATTTGAAAGGAGTGCTGAAACTTGCATTAGTAATGTCGACTTCCCAATACCAGGATCTCCACCGATGAGAACAAGGGAACCTGGGACAATACCCCCTCCTAATACACGATTCAATTCTTCCATTTCCGTTTTAACGCGAGGCTCTTCAGTTGTTTCTATATTTATAATCGGTGTTGCTTTTTGTGAAACTGTATTGGAATGCTGGAACGCGCCACGTGGACCTTTTGATACTACTTCCACTTCCTCCACCATCGTATTCCATCCTCCACATCCCGGACAACGCCCCATCCATTTCGGAGATTCATAGCCACAGGAGTTACAACAGAATTTTGTTTTCTTTTTTACCATACGCCCTCCTACAAGGTTTTCTTTCATTATAGATTAGTTTGTCTAATCCTAAAAAGGAAAAGGGTGTCTCAAAGAAATTATCTTATGAGACACCCTCGTATATTGATTAACTTTCTACCGTGCTTTTCCCACGTACGACAAATTCGCCATCAACATAATCAAAGACAACTTGCTCCCCAGTTGAAATAGTTCCTTTTAACAATTCTTCTGATAGACGGTCCTCAACATGTTTTTGTAATGCTCGACGTAATGGACGTGCTCCGTATTGTGGATCGTAGCCTTCTTCAGCGATTTTATTAAGGGCTGCATCTGTTAACTCTAACTCGATGTTTTGTTCTTTTAGACGAGCTGTTAATGCGTTTGCCATTAATGAAATGATTTGTTTTAATTCGTCTTTTTCTAAAGAGTGGAACACAATCATTTCATCGATACGGTTTAAGAACTCAGGACGGAATGCTTTTTTCAGCTCTTCCATCATTGTCCCTTTCATGTCTTTATATTTGTTCGTTGTATCGCCAATACCGAAGCCTAAAGATTTTTGGTATTTCAATGCATCTGCACCAACGTTAGAAGTCATGATAACAACCGTATTACGGAAGTCTACAGTGCGACCTTTTGAATCCGTTAAGCGTCCGTCATCTAAAACTTGAAGTAAAATGTTGAACACATCCGGATGTGCTTTTTCTATTTCATCAAGTAATACAACAGAGTAAGGTTTGCGTCGTACTTTTTCTGTTAATTGGCCACCCTCATCGAAGCCTACATATCCCGGAGGTGATCCAACTAGGCGAGAAGTTGAATGTTTCTCCATGTATTCGGACATGTCGATACGAATCATTGCGTCCTCATCACCAAACATTACTTCTGCTAATGCACGAGCAAGCTCCGTTTTACCAACCCCTGTTGGCCCTAAGAAGATGAAGGAACCGATTGGACGTTTTGGATCTTTTAATCCGGCACGAGCACGACGGATAGCACGAGAAATTGCTTCTACTGCTTCCCCTTGACCAACGACACGTTTGTGCAATTCTTCCTCAAGGTTAAGAAGTTTTGCAGATTCTTCTTGCGCGATTTTTGAAACTGGGATTCCAGTCCACATTGATACAACCATCGCAATATCATCTACAGTTACTTTTGATTCTTCTTTTCCTTGTTTTTCTTTCCAAGTTTTTTTCGTTTGCTCTAATTCATCTTTAATTTTTTGTTCTGTATCGCGAAGTGCTGCCGCCTTTTCAAACTCTTGGCTTGATACTGCAGCATTTTTTTCGTTACGAACATTTTCAAGCTTATCTTCCAACGCTTTTAAATTTGGTGGAACTGTAAATGAACGTAAGCGTACTTTTGAGCCTGCCTCATCAATTAAGTCGATCGCTTTATCCGGTAAGAAACGATCTGAAATGTAACGATCTGATAATTTTGCTGCCGCTTCTACCGCTTCATCTGTAATTTTCACACGGTGATGTGCTTCGTAACGATCACGTAATCCGTTAATAATTTGAATTGTTTCCTCAACAGATGGTTCATCTACTTGAATTGGTTGGAAACGACGCTCTAATGCAGCATCTTTTTCAATATATTTACGATATTCATCTAATGTTGTTGCACCAATACATTGCAGTTCTCCACGGGCTAATGATGGTTTTAAAATGTTCGATGCATCAATAGCACCTTCTGCACCACCAGCACCAATTAATGTGTGCAATTCATCTATGAATAAAATTACGTTACCAGCTTGGCGAATTTCATCCATCACTTTTTTCAAGCGGTCTTCAAATTCACCACGATATTTTGTACCAGCAACAACTGTTCCCATATCTAAAGTCATTACTCGTTTGTCACGTAACGTTTCAGGTACTTCATTGTTGACAATTTGTTGTGCAAGTCCTTCTGCAATAGCTGTTTTACCAACACCTGGCTCACCAATTAATACAGGGTTGTTTTTTGTACGACGTGATAACACTTCAATTACACGTGTAATTTCTTTACTACGACCAATAACAGGGTCAAGTGAACCTTCGCGAGCAATCGCTGTTAAATCACGAGCTAAACCATCTAGAGTTGGTGTGTTAACTGATTGTGTTGGATTTGTTGAACTTTGAGCAGCATCGTTATTGCCAAGTAATAATAAAACTTGTTGACGCGCTTTATTTAAGCTCACTCCAGCATTTGCTAATACTCTAGCAGCAACCCCTTCACCTTCACGAATTAACGCTAATAAAATGTGCTCTGTTCCGATGTATGCATGACCTAGCTTACGTGATTCATCTACTGATAATTCGATTACTTTTTTAGCTCTTGGTGTATAGTGCACAATTGGACCGACATCTTTTGTACCTTTTCCTACTAACTCTTCAATGCCAGTCTCAATCATTTGAGGACTAACATCGATTGCTTCTAATGCTTTCGCTGCAATACCGCCACCTTCTCGAATAAGGCCAAGCAAAATATGTTCTGTACCAATTGATTCGTGTTTCCAACGAATTGCCTCTTCTTGTGCTAACTGCAATACCTTTTGTGCTCGTTGTGTAAAACGGTTAAACATCATATCTTTCCTCTCCTTTTCCCATTAGCTTTTGATTTTTCACATTTAGTTTTTCACGTAGTAGTTTTGCTCTAAATATGTCGCGCTCACTTGCTTGTAAAGTTGTACCAGCATATTGTTGTACAAAGCCTGGTTGAATGAGAATCATACATTCATTTAAAACATGCAATGGAACCTCATCAATTATGTTCAAATCAACCCCAAGGCGCACATTTGATAAACACGCAGCAGCTTCTTCACTTGTCATAACACGCGCATACTTTAATGTTCCTAATGAACGATTGAAGCGATCCTCTAATGCAAGTCGAGATTTTTTCAATAATGCTTCTCGAGCTCCCCGTTCATTTTGAATAATTTGTACAACTACATTTTGTAAGTCCTCGAGGATTTCTTCTTCTGATTTTCCAAGTGTTACTTGATTTGAAATTTGATAAATGTTTCCTAAATTTTCACTGCCTTCTCCATATATACCCCTTACGACCATTCCTAATCGCGCTAACATTTGTGTTACCACTTTAATTTGCTTCGACATCGTAAGTGCCGGCAGATGCATCATAACTGAAGCTCGCAAGCCCGTACCCACATTTGTTGGGCAGCTGGTTAAATAACCGAATGTTTCATTATAAGCATATGGTAAATGTTTCTCTAATTGACTATCTAATTTGTTAGCAAGGGAATAGGTTTCTATTAATTGAAGCCCAGGTGCTAAACATTGGATGCGTAAATGATCCTCTTCATTTACCATGACACTAATCGTCTCATCGCTCGAGATAAGAACTGAAGCAGATTTTTCCTTTTTTGATAAAAGTGGGCTTATTAGATGCTTTTCTACTAATACTTGACGTTGTAAAACTGGCATTTCTTTAATCGTAAAATGAGAGAAACTTTGTTCCCCATTGATCATTTGAAGCATTGCTTCAGTTACGATTTCATCTACTTGTTTAGCCTCTTGATCTGTAAAACTTAATGGGAATCTATACCCCTCCAAGTTCCTTGCTAAACGAATGCGTGTGCTTAATACAACATCTGCATCATTTCCTTTATCATCCATCCAGCCAGGAGCTCCGCTTTTTAAAAAGTGTTCAAGATTCATGGTGCATCCACACCCCCACGTTCAAGCTTACGTTCGAATTCTCTTATTTCATCTCGTAGCTTAGCAGCATCTTCAAATCGTTCTTCAACAATCGCAAGTTGTAATTGTTCACGTACAGATTGAATTTGTTTTTTCATCCACTCTTTATTGTCATGATGTTTTCCAGGAGCTTTACCACTGTGCTTTGTTCCAGCTTGAATTTTTGTCAGTACTTGAGGTAGCTGTTTACTAAATGTTTCATAACATTGTGGACAACCAAGCTTGCCTTCATTCAAGAAATGGCGAAATGTAAATCCACATTTTGGACATTGCACGGCTTTTTGGGTTACTGTTTGTGATTTTTCTTGCGTTTCATTCTTCCATACAGGTAAACCGAACAAATTTGAAACAAGTTGATGTATTGGTATTTGATCTTCTTTATAGAAATCTAAATTGAAAGGATGAAACTGGGTAGCACATACCTCACAATAATGTTTCTCACTTTTTTGGCCATTAACTACTTGTGTTACCGTTATCGTTGCTTGCCGCTCTTTACAGTGTTCACAAATCATGACCCTCCACCTCTTTTTAACTTATGATTTAAAACTTCAAAATTTAATAACTTTTTTGCAATATAAGGACAACTTATTCTTTCTTCACATCATCTTATTCATACTTTAAAGTTGTTAACATAGATTTCAAAATATAGGATCTTAGTTCGTCTCTAGTCGGCAATTGTAGTCGAAGGGTAGCCCGATCAATTGCTGCAAGCATCAATTTTGCTTCGCGTTTTGAAATAACCTCTTCATCAATTAATCGGTATACAATATCTTCTGCCATTGATTGTGTAGCACCATGATTAATTTGCCTAATCATATCTTCTATCAAGTCAATTTTTGAATTTGCTTTAACACGTAAAATTCGGATATAGCCACCGCCACCACGCTTGCTTTCGACTAAATAACCTCTTTCAGCAGTAAATCTCGTGTTAATTACATAATTTATTTGTGAGGGAACACATTGGAACTTATCTGCCAATTCACTGCGTTTAATTTCAATATGTCCTTGACCACCTAATTCGATAACTTGCTTTAAATACCCTTCAATGATGTCAGATATATTTCTCACTTTTTATACCTCACCTCACTCACCACTGACTTTGACTATCTTTGACTATATTATATTAATAGGAAAATCAAAATGCAAATCAAACGCACACAGAAAAATGGAAGTTCCCCGCTTAGCCTGACAGTGCTTGGCACGTGGGAAGATAGCGACGCAACTTCGATGGCTTGGGTTCTGTAGCTAGAAGTCTTCAAAAAAGTAAATTATCTTTTCTTAATAAAAAAATCGACAAAATCGTATTTTAAACGTTCTGTCGATTAGTATTCCTTTTTTTAGTTAAATGTAATCAATTTTTGTAAATACTGTAGAAAAGATAGTCGATTACACCCATCTACCTACAATAGGATAATTCCAATCTGTTTCATTTAGCGCTTTAACAATACCGATAATTGGAACGACAATCGTCATGATGGCGAAAATGATTAAGAATGGTATGCCTATTAATAAAAAGCTTAAAATTGATGAAATGACAATCAATAACCACATTACCCCTTGGAATAATAAGGCTTGTATTGAGATTCTTTTTACATCTTCCTCAGCGCTTAGCAATAAAAATAAAATTGGAACTAACACAGGAGCAAAAAACGCACTCGCATGTATAATTACTTTTGACCATTTACTATCCATATATAACAACCTCTCTTAGCATTTGCTTGATAGTTTATATACGACTATCATTTAAAATAGTTTCATCCATTCTCATTTTTTTATTAGTAAAAGTACTCCTTAAATACTATTCACCTTTTGTACACACTTTTAACAACATAATAATTTCATATTTAGCTAATGATTCATAATCGGCAGCACTTTTAGCGGTAGCAATGAAGACATAAAAAAGAACGTAGAATTCATATTCTTACGCTCTTTAAAACAAATTATTTTTTCTTCATAGTAGATGGTTTTTCGTCTGGTACTTCTTCATCATTATGTGGAAATAATCCATGAGCAAGTATACCCGAAAAAATGGTTGCACTAATAACAATTAAAATCTTATGGTTAGTTGGAACATCTTTATAATAATTTACTAACATCAAAATCGCACTAGTCGCTACAATAACCATTGTTGGGATAATAAATTTTAAGCGGCGCTTCTCCATATGTATTCTCCCTTACTTTATTATTCACCGATATTTTACAAGATACACTGAAACGTATTTTACATTGGATTCTCACAAAATACAAATCAAGGATAGGTCAAGATTGTTACGAAATTTAGAAAATTCGAATATCAACCTAGTATTTTAACCCAAAATATAGAAATTTGTAGTAAAAATGATGTATTCTATTAAAGAGAGAGAATATTAAAAGTCATATACTAAATGGTGAATGGAGAACAACTATGGTTATTTTCAAGAATAGAGCAATAAAACAACCATCTAATTATTTTGAAGTAGAAAAATATTTAAGAGAAGTACAACTAGATTTCTCTAAATATCCTGACTTAATGAAACATGTTCAGCTTATTAAATTAAAAGAAGAAGATTTAGCTATCTTACGTCAACTTAAACCGCTGTCTGAGGATTTTATTCCCACTATGGTTGACCAGTTTTATGATGCAGTAAGTTTAAGTGATCACTTGCTAAATATTATTAATCAAAGTAGTAAAATTGAAAGATTAAAAATTACATTAACAAAACATTTAACGGAAATTTTCGAGGGGCGTATTAATAACGATTATATCGAACAACGCAACGCTATCGCGGCCACGCATGTTCGTATCGGGTTAGAGTCAAAATGGTACATAAGTTCATTTCAATCATTAATGACTACATTTATTAATTTTGTAAATGATTTAGAAATGTCTAAAGAGGATGCAACAAAAGCAATCAATGCCTTTTCGAAAATTATTAATTTCGAACAACAGCTTGTTATAGAAGCATATGAAGCCGAGCAACAACGGATTCGCACAATGGATGAAGATATTAAACACGAACTTGTAGCGACAATCCAAAATACTGCGGAAGAATTAAATGCAATTAGTGAAGAAACTACAGCTTCTTTATATGTAATTTCTTCCCAATCGGAAAATATTGCATCTGCTACAAAACAAGGGCTAGATTTCGTTGCAGATACGGAAGAAAAATCGAATCATGGTAAAGATCATTTAGAAACGCAAACTAAATTAATGAACGTAATTTTAGAGAGCGTGAGTTTATTAGAGCAATCAATGGCAAATTTAAAGGAATCTTCACAGAAAATAAGTGAAATTGTTGGTCTTGTTACAGGAATTGCTGATCAAACAAACTTACTTGCATTAAACGCATCTATTGAGGCAGCAAGAGCAGGCGAACACGGAAAAGGCTTCGCAGTAGTAGCGGAAGAAGTAAGAAAGTTAGCCGAAGAAACTAAACAAGCAGTACAAAATGTATCTCATTTAATTCGTGAAACAGAAAACAATATTGAAGATATGACATCTTCCGTAAGTAATGTAGATGCTCAAGTTCAAAAAAGTGTGCAAACACAGCATAGCTTAGAAGAGTCCTTTAATTCTATTGCAAAAGCGGTATCAGGCATTAAGGAACAATATACGAACACATCTAAGGATGTTAGCGAAATATCAAATTTAATAAGTGAGCTAACAGCAAGTGCGTCGCAAGTTTCATCTTCATCAGATTCTTTATTAAATGTAGTACACGAACTAAATGAATAAAAAAGAAGTCCTTCTTTGCGAACTCGCATAAGAAGGGCTTCTCTTTATTTTAAATCGTTATTATCTAAAAGTTTTCTGCGCTCTTTTGAATTTTCATGCTTCGCTTTTCGTAATTTTTGACGACTCGGCCCTGTCTCAAACAACTTCTTTTCTCTTTCTGTCTCAGGGTAAATACTTGGGACAGGAGTTGGTTTTCCTTCTTCATCAATTGCTACCATTGTAACGAACGATTCTGTCGTTAATTTTGTTTCCCCTGTTTTTATATTTCGAGATGTTACTCTTACATAAACTTCCATAGAGGTGCGTCCTGTTGAAGTAACAAACGCTTCTAATTCTAAAATATCTCCTACATATGCTGGTGATACAAAATCTACTGAATCAATGGAGGCCGTTACAACTCCACTCTTAGCATGTTTCATTGACGTAATAGCTGCAATTTCATCAATATACGCTAATACTCTCCCCCCGAATATAGAGCTATGCTGATTCGTATCAGGTGGTAATACTAAATGTGTTTGGTATGATCTTGATTGACTCATCGGTATTGCATTGCTCATCTAATTGCCCTCCAAATTACTACTTTTGTTGAGATTATAGTATTACTAATTATTTGCTAAAATAAATTGGAAAAGTTCTTAACATCTTATATTGTCGTTTTAATTGTAATGAGTTTAATATCTGTCATTTCGTCAATTGCATATTTAATGCCTTCTTTACCATAACCGCTATTTTTCACTCCGCCATAAGGCATATTGTCCACTCGGAAGGTTGGGATGTCATTAATTACAACAGCTCCTGCCTCTATTTCATCCGCAGCTTTCATAGCATCTGTTAAGACATTTGTATAAATACCTGCATTTAAACCTAATTCCGAAGAATTCACTAATGAAATTGCTTCATCTAATGTTTTATATGGTATAAGCGAAACAATAGGAGCAAACGTTTCTTGGCATATAATTTTCATATCAGGTTTTACATTTATCATAACAGTAGGAGTTAACATTCTCTCGGTAAATTCAGCACCTGTTGCAACCGTAGCACCTTGCTCAGTTGCTTCTTCAATCCATTGTTTTATTCGTTGCACTTCTTTTGGATTTATCATAGCACTAACGTCTGTTGATAAATCTAATGGATCTCCAACTACTAATTTCTTCGTTTCCTCTACAAAAGCTTTTGTAAATTCGTCATAAATTGATTCGTGAACATAGACACGCTGTAATGAAATACAAACTTGTCCAGCAAAGCCAAATGCTCCTCCAACACAGCGAGTAATGATTTTATCGATTGGTGTGCTAGGTTCTACAATAACAGCAGCATTCGATCCAAGCTCTAATGTAACCTTTCTTAAACCTACTTTTTCTTTAATTTTTAATCCTACTGCACCACTACCCGTAAAGGTAATTTTTTTCACAAGCGGATGAGTAACTAATGTATCGCTTAACTCGCTACCAGACCCGGTTACAATTTGCAACGCCCCATCTGGCAACCCCGCTTCTTTAAAAATTTCTGCTAATACAAGTGAGCTTAATGGTGTTTGAGTTGCTGGCTTCAACACAACTGTATTACCAACCGCAAAAGCAGGTCCTAATTTATGAGCTACTAAATTAAATGGAAAGTTAAATGGTGTAATAGCAGATACAACACCGATTGGAATACGTTTTGTATAGCCGATTCGATCCTTTGTACCTGGCGCAGCATCTAATGGTACCGTTTCACCCATTGATTGTTTTGCTGCTTCTGCTGAAAATTGGTACGTAGCAATTGTACGGTCAATTTCCGCTAGTCCAGCTGAAAGAGGCTTTCCTGCTTCTAAAGCTAAAATTCTTGCAAATTCATTTTTTCTACCACGCATAATATCAACGACTTTATATAAAATCTCTGCTCGCTCATATGCAGTCGTCTTTTTAAAAGAAAGAAACGCTTGATGTGCTCCTTCAATTGCTTGCTCAACATCTTCAATTGTCGCTTTTGCTACCTTCGCAATTACTTCTCCAGAAAAAGGTGATGTTAATGTATAGCTATCCTTTGCATCGACCCATTTTCCGTTTATCCAAAGTTTATTTTCTTCCAATCATAACACCTTCCGCATTTTTTATATTCCAATTGTATCACTATTTTTCGGGAAATTATTGCGAGGTGCTTACTCAAAGTGGCTATTCACCCGATGTACTTGCTGAAGCTGTTACTGCTGCAATCGTTGCAGCTGCCATCATTGCTTGTTCTGCTTGAATTAACATTTCTAAATTTGTAATCATACTTAATTCCAGTGAATCGTCTAATTTTGCAAGGTCGTGAAGCACCTTTTGTAATGCAATACTAAGCGCCATACTTTTATACCAGCGAAATAGCTTCACTTTAGTTAATTCTTCATAAAGAGCTACAATTTGATTAATATGCTCCGTTTTAGCTCCCGCTATCGCTAAGAAACCTATTATTGGGTAATGTTCTTGCTTTAATTTAACATTTCTTTGTATTAATTCATCTCGAATTTGTACTACATATGGGACAAGCTGTTCTACATAATCCGAAGTTTTAAAAGTTAAAATTTGAGATAACCATTGTAACTGATTCCCTAAGATAAAATTATTTTTTCGTAATTCTGTATAATAACGATTCATCGTTTGTGCTCGAAGTTCTGGATCCTCGTCATTATCACTTAACAAAACGGAATACGGCATATCTTCGTGGGACGTTAAGAAAGGATGATGTTTACGGATCGCTTCATATAATTTTTTAGCTTTTTGTGCATGTGCTTGCCTCTGTTCAGGGTTATTTGTTAAAAATAGTGCAGAAATATAGCTATAAGCGGACCGCTTAAATGATACTCGCTTAAGAAACTCCTCATTTTCGATTAAATCTTTAACCGCTTGTTGTGAATCTTCTTTTCCTTCGAGTAACATGGCAACACTGTATAATAAGGGACTTGTTCGTAAAGTTGATAGCCAGCTCGTTTGATTTTTAATTTCTTCAATAATCGCTTCAAATGGTGCAAATGAAAAAATTTTTCCAGACGCGCTATAGTGACTCGTAAGCATTAATATAATCCGTTTATCTACTGTCCAACTTAAATAATTAACGACCTTATCATAATTTGTCTGTATTAACTCTATATACGCTTTATTTTCCATCATGCTCACCCTTTCTGCTTTTACCTTTAATCAAAGCATACTAGTACGTATTTTATATTTCTCTTTACGTGTGAGTTGGAAATAAGTTTCAAAAGTAAAGGTTTAAGTCAAGACAAAAAGGCACATTAGATGCGGATGAAACGGTAAACATTTGAATAAAAAAACCCTCAACATAGTAGAAAAATTACTAAATTGAGAGTTCATTAAATTATCTCTTATTCTCCAAGCATATAGCCGACTACTTCACTAGTCTCCAAATCAACTAATATAATTGGTGTACTATCCACTACATTTTCTTTGTCATCGAAGGTAACGGATAAAACTTTTTATCTAACCATTTATAGTTATGATCAGCAAAGATATTAGAAACTGTTGCTGTTTCCCAATCTTTTTTGCCGCATCACTCCAGCCTCTTTCATTTATGAAATCCCAAGCAATTTCTTTTATGTGAAAATAATTATCTTTATCATCCGGAAAACTTTTTAAATCTTTATTATTTGAACAGTCTACTATTAAAATTATTGATATTAAAGTTAAATAAAGAATAGTTAACTTCATACCCCCCCCTATTTTAATAGTTTGATTAGCTTTATTTATTAATTCATCATCTTGCTAACAAAATAAAAATTGTAAATTATCGGAATTAATAAAGCTAATGCTAGGCAGATAACAGCTGCTGCTTTAGACTGTTTAATCAATCTTTCGTCACCCTCTTTTAAATGCTGAAAGAAAGTAAGAGTAAAATAAAAACATAATACGATTATTAAAGAAGCGACAATGTTAACCCAATTGCCTGTATGCACAAAAGATAAATTATCCATTTAAACACTCCTAACTTTAATTCACCTAAATTATACCATATAATTCCTACTCAAATAGAGAGTCACTTTGTAAACTAAAAAAAGCACTTCTCCTTCCCGAGAAATGCTTACCTTAGTAATTGTTATTTTAAATACTCATTGCTTACAACAATATCTTGCAGTACCTCTGTAGGAATAACAAATTCCACTACGCCCATATATCCAGGTGCTACTTCATATTCATTAAAGGAAATAACCAATTCATTATTTTCATTGATATAGAAGTTTTGGTTTTCTGTAATCGATTTAAATGCATCTGGATCAGTTTCTTCAACCCAGTAAATCTTTGAATCATCTTCCTTCATTTGCTTATGCATCTGCTGTTTTACATTTTCGCTAATTACTTCTACATAGCTATTATCTTTAAATAAGCTTGGTAATGTTATAAGTAATTCGTTTTGTTTATCAATCGTATCGTAATGTAGCGTTGTCGTTGCAGATGCCATCGTCTCCACAACGTAGCGACCTATTGATAAAAGTTGCTCTGTTTCGGTTTTGACTTCGAATCCACTATCTACTCTTAGATGTCCATCCTCACCGAATGCTTGTTGCGCTTCCATATCACTCATGAATTTTTCATAGAGTTGTTGACTTTCTTGTAAATACTTGTTGTTTAAACTTTCTTGTAGTGCAGTATTGTCCATATTGTCTACTTTTGGAACTTGAATATCAGCCTGATAGTTTCCTTCATCAACACGGTATTCCTTAAAAGTTAATACCTCAACAATACTTCCTACAACCGGTACATCTGATAATGATTTCGCAAAAGTTGGACTTATATTTAAACTTGTCGTAAAAATGACTGCTGCTGCTGCCACTCCTACTCCCCATTGAAAAATATGTTTATTATTATTTTTTTTCTGCAAAGCTTCCTCTACCACCTTATCTAGTTCCCTTGGAATAGGTATATCTTTATACTTCTTTTTTAATTGTTCCATTTTATTGTTATCCATTATGACTTGCCTCCTCTGAATCAAACTCTTCCATTTGTATCCTTAGAATTTTTAAAGCTTTATATATTCGAGTTTTAACAGTGTTAATATTCAAGTCTAAGATATCTGCTACTTCCTCGATTTTTAAATCCTCAAAATATCTAAGAATAATAACAATTCGATATTCAGGAAGTAGATCGTTTAATGCTTGTTGCAAATCCATGTCTTGATAATGATCTTCTTGCCCTTTCATATGTAGCTGGATTGTCGTATCATCTACAACTGTAATTTTCTTTTTACGGCGTAGAAAGTCTAATGATGTGTTCACAACGATTTTATAAAACCAGCTTTTAATTGCTTTCTGATCTTTTAATGTTTCGGAAGTAATAGCCTTTTGTATTGAGTCCTGCACAATATCAAGTGCATCATCTGGATTTTGAACATAGCTGTAGGCAAGTCGATAAAAATTTTCTTTGTTTTGCATAACGTATTCTGCAATCATTTTGTCTTGATTAAGCTTCCACTTTAACACATACACCTCTCCTTGTTTTTCTCGCTAGCTAACGGGGTATTCATAATATAGACGAATGACGTATAGGAAAAAGTTTTTAAAGCATCTTATTTTTTTATAAAGTAGTTTTACTCAAATTAATTTTAGTGTTAATGATAAAGTTATTGATATTAAAGTTAATTAATAAACGAAACCTTTGTTATACCTTTTAGGGACAAACCGCTGATACCGCTAATAGAAATATAAACAATCCTTGAGAATACCTCTCTCATGGATTGTTTTATTTTCATTTATAAAAATCCCTTTTTTACACATACTAACCATTCATGACCTCAAAAATATAAAGGCCATTCATTTTTATTTAAGGGCTTTTGAAGTTTGGAGTTGAAAAGATTTGACAGATTTAAAGGTTCCAGAAATTCGATTTCGTCCAGAGATTGAGGGATTGCGTTCCATCGCTACGTTACTCATTGCTATTTATCATATTTGGTTAGGTAGAGTATCTGGTGGAGTAGACATTTTTTTCGTTCTTTCAGGTTTTCTCATTACGATGTCACTACTTTCAAGACTTGAGAAAACAGGGGAAATTTCATTTTGGGATCATATTGTACGCCTGTAAAAGGCTATTCCCTTTAGCTTTAACGGTTATTATCATTACAGCTATAACATCGTTTGTTTTTTTGCCTCAAGTACAGTGGGAACAAGTAATTTCTCACATGTTTGCTACTACTTTGTATTTTGAAAACTGGCGATTATCATTAGACGCTATAGATTATTTAGCAAGGGGTGCAGCAACTAGTCCGTTTCAACACTTTTGGTCAATGTCTATACAAGGACAATTTTATCTCATATGGCCAGCTATACTTTTTATCTCTTATTTTTTTTGCAAGAAAGGTGTTTAAAAAACCCGTTCGTAAAACACTTTTAACAGTCTTATCGATCTGTTTTATCTTATCAATAAGCTATTCAATTTATATTACAGCAGTTAATCAACCTTGGGCATACTTTTGATACATTCGCACGACTTTGGGAGTTTTGCTTAGGGGGCATTTTTGCACTTCTTTTACCTTATTTCTCACCTAACCAATGGATAAGTACCATTACAGGTTGGCTTGGTTTGCTCATCGTTTGTTTAACGGGTGTGCTAATCCCTGTTTCACAGTTGTTTCCAGGCTATATTGTATTATTACCAATTGTTGGTACCCTTTTAATAATTCTTGCTTCTGAGAAACAAACATTATTTGGTGTGGATCGACTACTTACATTAAAACCTTTTTTATTTTTCGGTAGTTTCACCTATGGATTTTATTTATGGCATTGGCCATTACTTTTTTTTTATAAAGCTTATTTTGATACAAATACCGTTTCTATTGCACACGGTATAGTCATCTTATTTACAACGTTTATCTTATCGTTTTTTTCAACAAAATTGATTGAAGCCCCTATCCGAAAAATAGATGTGCGGCAATCTAAAGTGAAACTAATTTCCACATTATGTACAATGTTGCTTTTCGTATTAGTTGCAAATGCTGGATTTTTGTATTTTTTGGAAAAATCAAAAGTCCAATTAGACAATAATCAAATTGAAAATTACCCAGGGGCATTAGCTTTATATGAACATCGTGAAGTTCCTAAAGGGGTAAAATGGATTCCTTCCTAACAGTAAAAGAAGATTTGCCAGTTTTTTACGATAAAAAAGGGTGTGCTACTAAGTCTGAAACAGTCACGAAATGCTCCTTTGGTGTAACTGACAATCCAGACTATATTAATGCTTTAGTAGGTGGCTCCCATTCTGGCCATTGGTTCCCAACATTAGAGGCACTAGCAGAAGAGTTAAACTTCCAAATTGATGTATTTATTCATGATGGTTGTCGTTTTACAAATGATGATTTTGATGGACAAATGACAGAAGAATGTTTAATTTGGAATGAAAAGATGATCGATGTCTTAAAGGAAAATCCACCAGATTTAGTGTTTACGACCGCAACAATTAATAAATACGATAAGGTCCCAAGTGGCTATATTGGACAATGGAAACAATTAGAAGATGTTACAAAAGTCTTTGCCGTAAGAGATAATCCTCGAATGCTAATGGACATCCCAACATGTTTGGAAAATGAAAAGGATCCGAGCAAATGCTCAATTCCTAGAAATGAAGCACTATCAGAGGTACTACCTTGGGAAAATACAGATGGAATCCCGTCAAATGTATTTTTGCTGATTTATCCGATAATTTTTGTGATAAAAATAAATGCTATGCCGTAATTGGAAATATTATTGTTTATCGCGATGAACACCACATTACCGAAGACTACGCGAAAACATTAGCACCTGCATTGCATGAGCCATTAAAAAAAGCTTTAGTGAGTTTGGATTAAATAATTGAAAATCCCGGTAATGAGTATGGGTTTACCTGTTTATTACTGGGATTTTGTATTTTTTAATTAAAATACGACGAAGTAATCCCTGCTAAAATGATTAATAGTGAAATTGAAGCAGCAATTGCTGGTTTCATCGAGGCTTTCTCATCCTTAATTAAAGAGGCAATCGCATATATGAACGTGAACACAAATACAAATGGCCAGACGAACCAAGTCCAGAAATAAAATATACCTAAAAATTGCATCAGTTCTATTAGCAATGCTTTTCCTCCTTTTTCAAACATATATTATTTTATCCATTTTACATATTCTAGGTTAATAATAAAGAGGAGTTTTAACTGAATAACTTTCACAATATTTCTAGTGAATAAAATAAAACCCCTTACTAGAAAAAGCAAGGGGTTCTCCATATCATTATTTTAACTGCGCCAATTCTTCTGAAGTAAATGCTCGTGATCTTGTTAAAAAGCGTTTTCCTTCCACACCTTCTAATGAAAACATACCGCCACGACCATCTACTACATCAATAATGAGTTGAGTATGCTTCCAATAGTCAAATTGGCTTTTGTGCATATAAAACTTGGCACCACCAATTTCACCTAGCAGGACATCTGCATTACCAATGATTAAGTCTCCTTCTGGATAACACATTGGAGATGACCCATCACAACAGCCACCTGATTGATGAAAAATAATAGTACCATGCTTTTCCTTTAACTTGTCAATGAGTGCAAGTGCGTCATCCGTCGCAATCACTCGTTCTACCACGAGCAGCACCCCCTTACCCAAGCAATTTCTCCTTCGAAATTTATGTTGAAATTAGAAGAAGCCAAGCTTATTTGGACTATAGCTTACTAGTAAATTTTTCGTTTGTTGGTAATGCTCCAGCATCATTTTATGATTTTCACGGCCTACACCGGACATTTTATAACCACCGAATGCTGCATGTGCAGGATATGCATGGTAGCAATTCGTCCATACACGGCCAGCTTGAATCGCACGGCCAAAACGGTAAGCTGTATTCATATCACGAGTCCAAACGCCCGCACCTAAGCCATAAAGTGTATCATTAGCAATTTCAAGTGCTTCTTCTTTCGTTTTGAACGTTGTAACTGCAACAACGGGACCAAAAATCTCTTCTTGGAAGATTCGCATTTTATTGTTGCCTTTAAATACAGTTGGCTTAATGTAGTAACCAGCTGCAAATTCACCACCTAAATCGTTACGTTCGCCGCCAGTTAGCACTTCTGCCCCTTCTTGTTTACCGATATCTAAATAAGATAAAATTTTCTCCATTTGCTCATTTGATGCTTGAGCACCCATCATCGTATTTGGATCTAATGGGTTTCCTGTTTTAATTGCTTCAACACGTTGTAAAACGCGTTCCATAAATTTATCGTAAATAGATTCTTGGATTAATGCACGAGAAGGACAAGTACATACTTCCCCTTGGTTAAGAGCAAATAATACAAAACCTTCTACTGCTTTATCTAAAAATGCATCATCTTCTTCCATAATATCTTCAAAGAAAATATTTGGTGATTTACCACCTAACTCTAATGTTACTGGAATAATATTTTGAGATGCATATTGCATAATTAGACGACCTGTTGTTGTTTCACCAGTGAATGCAATTTTACCGATACGTGGATTTGAAGCAAGTGGTTTACCCGCCTCTAATCCAAATCCGTTTACAACATTCACCACGCCTGGTGGCAATAAGTCTTCAATCAACTCAACTAGTACTAAAATTGATACTGGTGTTTGTTCTGCTGGCTTTAATACTACACAGTTTCCTGCTGCAAGTGCAGGTGCTAGCTTCCAAACAGCCATTAATAATGGGAAATTCCAAGGGATAATTTGACCAACAACACCAATTGGCTCATGGAAATGATAGGCTACTGTATCTTCATCAATTTGGCTAATGCCACCTTCTTGTGCACGGATTGCTCCTGCAAAATAGCGGAAATGATCAATTGCTAATGGTAAATCTGCATTCAATGTTTCGCGAACTGCTTTTCCATTTTCCCAAGTCTCTGTGACAGCTAACACTTCTAGATTTTCTTCAATACGGTCAGCAATTTTGTTTAAAATATTTGCTCTCTCAGTAACAGATGTTTTTCCCCAAGCATCTTTTGCTGCATGTGCCGCATCAAGAGCTAGTTCAATATCCTCTTCTGTTGAACGTGCAACTTGTGTAAACACTTTCCCTGTAACAGGTGTCACATTTTCAAAATATTGGCCTTTTACCGGTGGTGTCCACTTGCCCCCAATGTAGTTATCATAGCGTTCTTTGAAGTTTACAATTGCTCCTTCTGTGTTTGGAAATGCATAAACCATTGAAAATTCTCCCCTCTGAATTTTAAAATTAATACCCTTTTCGCGAAACTGAGCAGTAATTAAAGGTATTTATATAATTTTATTAATTAGAATGATAAATTATTCCTAAATTTCCTATACTACTTTTAATTCTATTAATATAGTGGTTACATTCCTTAGAAAAAATTGTAAAATAGTATTTATAGCTAGTTTTTAGGAGGTCTTATCTATTGCGTTTCAAAATTTTATTAATGTGTATTTTAATGTTCCTCTTTGCACTTCCACATCATCAACCTTTAGCAGATGAAATAGTAGATACAAAGATAGAAATTACAAATGATGTGACAGGTCAAATTCAATTACTTAATGGGGAACAAATCAATTACATAACACTTTTAAAAGGGCAACATTATTATGCAACTTCTCTCGATGATAATAATTGGGTTATACAAATCGGAAATGGCAACATTACGATTCCGAAACGTTACACTACAAACAGTAATGAAGAACTTGTAAACAATACTAATTCAAGCCTAGCTGAGGTGATTACGACTAAAAATTCTATTGTCTACGCAGAACCAACTAGACATTCCAAGGAAGTAGCACACTTTTCAAAAGATATGCGTGTTAGTACAAATGATTTTAATGGGAACTTTTATGAAGTCATTATTGGTGGACAAAAAGGGTATGTCCACAAATGGGATGTCCAAGTAGACAATGGTATTCCGGTTTTAATTTATCATCATCTAGTAGTTGATCAAGAAAATTCTATTTACAAGGATAGTACGTCTGTTTATGATATTGATTTATTTAAACAACAAGTAAATTATTTAAAAGAAAATAATTATTTTACAATTTCTTTGAAAGATTTAGATTTATGGATGCAAAAGAGACAAGCTCTCCCTGGCAAAGTAGTGGCTCTTACATTTGATGATGCTAATCTATCTGTTGAAAAGCTTGTTTATCCTATTTTAAAAGAAAATAACATGCCCGCTACTACTTTTGTAATAGGGAATCGTGTTAAAGAGGAAGTACAGCCTTTTAATATGTATACATTCCAATTTGCAGGATTTAATGAATTACGAAATATGTTAGATGTTTTCGATCTCGAATATCATACATATGCTTTTCATGAGTTTAACTCCAAAACTGGGCGCTCTTTATTACAAGATGCATCCAATGACCAGTTAGCACAAGATTTTATCGATATTAAGAATGTTATCCAAACGGTTGATGCGTCAATTGAGCCAAGCTATTTTTCATATCCATACGGCAAATTTGTGAGTGAGCAAGAAACTGTCCTTTTACAAAGCGGTGTCTCCCTTGCATTTTTAAATAAAGGTGGCAAAGCAACAATTGATAGCCCCCGACTTTATGTACCTCGTGTACCAGTTCAAGCAAAAATGACATTGGATGAGTTTATCAATACCATTCACAATTAATGAATGACAAATTGCTCTTACAACTACACTAGTGAGGTCAAAAAATTTTTTCTATTGTATACTGATGATATTCTAAATTTATAGGAGAATTTATGCGTATCAATAAATTTTTAAGTGAAACTGGAATTGTCTCTCGTCGAGGAGCAGATAAATGGATTGAAGATGGAAGGATTACTATAAATGGTGAACTTGCTACGGTTGGTAGTCAAGTAAACGAAGGTGATCTAGTTTGTGTTGACGGCAAGCCTGTTAAAAAAGAAGAGGAGCTTGTCTATATTGCCTTAAATAAGCCAGTTGGAATAACAAGTACAACGGAAAGGCATATAAAGGGAAACGTCGTTGATTTTGTAGGACATTCTAAGCGAATTTTCCACATCGGTCGTCTTGATAAAGATTCAGAAGGCTTGCTACTTTTAACAAACGATGGTGATATCGTAAATGAGATTTTACGGGCAGAAAACCGCCATGAAAAAGAATATGTTGTTCAAGTAGATAAACCGATTACTGATCAATTTTTAAAGAAAATGGCATCCGGTGTAGAGATTTTAGAGACGGTTACTCTCCCTTGTAAAGTAGAGAAAATTTCATCAAATGTTTTTAAAATTATTTTGGAGCAAGGTTTAAACCGGCAAATTCGACGTATGTGTTCAGCTCTTGGCTACTCAGTTAAAAGACTCCAACGCATAAGAATTATGAACATCCATTTAGGTAATTTAAAAGTCGGGCAATGGCGTGATTTAACTGAAAAGGAAAGAACGGAATTGTTTAAACTATTAAATTATAAAACAAAATAATGCAACCATTCGCAGGTGTCTCAGAAGTAAGTACTCCAAACTTCTGAGACACTTTCTTTACTTAGGAATATAATTTACCTTCCGACACGCTTTCCTTAATTAATAAAAAAACTCTTTAAGTCTAATATCGACTTAAAGAGTTCTAATATTATAAACCACCAAGATATGCTGCTTTTACTTGCTCACTTTCTTGAAGCTCTTTAGCTGTTCCAGACAATACGATTTTGCCAGTTTCTAATACATATGCACGGTCTGCAATAGAAAGTGCCATGTTTGCATTTTGTTCAACTAGTAACACCGTTGTACCTTGGCTATTTACTGTTTTAATAATTTCGAAAATTTTCTTTACAACTAAAGGTGCTAATCCCATGGAAGGTTCATCCATTAATAATAGCTTTGGTTTTGCCATTAATGCACGTCCCATTGCTAACATTTGCTGCTCCCCACCAGATAAAGTACCTGATAGCTGTTTACGACGTTCGTCTAGAATCGGGAATAGCTCGTATACATAAGCCATATCCTTTTTAATGCCATCACGATCATTACGCAAGTAAGCACCTAATTCTAAATTCTCTTCTACTGACATATTCGAAAATACTCGGCGACCTTCTGGAACGTGTGAAATACCACTTTTCACGATGCCCTGTGCAGGTTTACCAGCAATTTGTTGTGTTAAGTATAAAATATTGCCTTTCTTTGGTTTTAAAAGGCCTGACAATGTTTTTAAAAGGGTCGATTTTCCAGCACCATTTGCGCCAATTAGTGTCACAATCTCACCCTCATTTACTTCTAAGGAGATATCTTTCAATGCATGAATATTTCCATAAAATACGTCAATGTTGTTTACTTTTAGCATTAATCAATAACCTCCTCACCAAGGTAAGCTTCAATTACTTTTGGATTATTACGAATTTCTTCTGGTGTGCCATCTGCAATTAATTGTCCATGGTCTAGTACATATATACGTTCACAAATCCCCATTACAAGATGCATATCATGTTCAATTAATAGAATCGTTAAATCAAATTCTTTTCGAATAAACGCTATTAATTCCATTAAATCATGAGTTTCTTGTGGGTTCATTCCGGCTGCAGGTTCGTCTAGTAATAGCAGCTTAGGGTTTGCAGCAAGCGCACGAGCAATTTCTAATCGGCGTTGCATCCCATATGGTAAATTTTTCGCTAGCTCGTCTTTATAAATATCAAGACCAAAAATCTTTAAAAACTCAATTGATTCCTTTTCCATCTTCGCTTCACCTGCAAAGTGGCTTGGTAAACGTAAGATAGAGGCAAGAAGCGAGTGTGTTGCAATGTTATGGTTCGCGACTTTTACGTTATCAAGAACCGATAAATCTTTAAATAAGCGAATGTTTTGGAATGTACGGCTAATCCCTAATTTCGTTACTTGGAATGGTTTAAGTCCATTTAACTTCTTCCCATCAAAAGTAATCGTACCTTCAGTTGGTTGATATACACCGGTAAGCATGTTAAAGGTTGTCGTTTTCCCCGCACCATTTGGTCCGATTAATCCGATTAATTCACCTTTATTTAAAAACATATTTACATTTTGTACTGCTTTTAAGCCCCCGAATTGAATACCGACATTCTCTGCCTTTATAAGAAGGTTACTCATACGTTAGAACCTCCTTTTTTACCGAACTTGAATAGCGAAGTAATTTCTTTTGTTCCCATTAATCCTGTTGGACGATACAACATAACGATAATTAGAACTAACGAATAAATAATCATACGTGTTTCTGGGAAGTTTGCTAAATATGCTGAAACTAACGTTAAGAAAATTGCAGCAATAGTAGCTCCTGAAAGACTTCCTAGTCCGCCTAAAACAACATAAATTAAAATATCAAATGACTTTAAGAAGTTAAATGTTGTTGGCTGAATGATGAAGAAGTTGTGTGCATAAATTGCACCTGCAACCCCTGCAAAGAAAGACCCAATTGTAAAGGCTACAACTTTGTAATATGTTGTATTGATTCCCATTGCATCTGATGCTATTTCATCTTCACGAATTGAAATACATCCTCGACCGTGGCGGGAGTTTGTAAAGTTGGAGATTACTAATATAGTAATCACTACACCAACAAATGCATATGTCCAAGTCGTCATATTTGTGACAACCATCCCAGCAGCTCCACCAACATAATCAACATTTAAGAAAATGATTCGGATGATCTCAGCAAACCCTAATGTTGCAATCGCTAAGTAATCCCCTTTTAGTCTTAATGAAGGAATACCTACAAGTAGGCCTGCTAATGCAGATATAACTGCACCCATTAGTATTGCTATAGGAAGCGGTAATCCTAGTTTCATTGTTGCAATGGCACTAAAATACGCCCCAACCGCCATAAATCCAGCGTGACCAATCGAGAATTGCCCTGTTACACCTATGACAATATGTAAACTTACGGCAAGCATAATATTAATACACATTTGGATTAAAATGTTTTGATAATATAAATCTAGCATGCCACCCGAGATTAATACTTGTACGATTGCATAGATTACTAGTGCTAATACTATATAGCCCCAAAATACTTTAGACTTTTTCATATACCAGTCACCTACACTTTCTCACGGGCGTTTTTACCGAATATACCCGATGGTTTCAAGATTAAAATTAAAATTAAAATGACAAATGCTGCTGCATCGCGCCATAATGAATAACCTAATGCACTTACGACTGTTTCAACTACACCTAGTACTAATCCTCCAACCATTGCACCAGGAATGCTACCGATTCCACCAAGAACTGCGGCTACGAATGCTTTTAAGCCCGGTAAAACCCCCATTAAAGGATCAATTCTTGTGTAATACACACCGAAAATAACACCGGCCGCACCAGCTAATGCTGAGCCAATTGCGAAAGTTGCTGAAATTGTATTATCAACATTAATACCCATTAAGCGTGCTGCGTCTGCATCATGTGATACCGCGCGCATCGCTTTCCCAATTTTCGTTTTATGAACGATAAATTGTAATAAAATCATAAGAACAATTGTTACTGCTAAAATTAAAATTGATTGAGAGCTAATGTTAGCGTCTAAAATGGAAATTGATTTATTTGGTAAAACTTCTGGGTAGGCTTCAGGTGAAGCACCTCGGAAGAAGATTACCGTATATTCAATTAATAACGAAACCCCAATTGCAGTAATTAATGCTGCAATACGAGTTGCATTTCGTAAACGTTTATAGGCAACGCGTTCAATAATAACCCCAATAATTGCACAAAGTAGCATTGCAATAATTAACGCTGGGAAGAATCCTAAATCCCATCTTGCAATTGCAAAAAAGCCAATGAAGGCACCAAGCATAAACACGTCACCATGAGCAAAGTTAATTAGCTTGATAATCCCATATACCATTGTGTACCCCAATGCAATAAGTGCATAAATACTTCCAAGGGATATACCATTGATAAGTTGTTGTAGCCATTCCATACGTTCACACTCCTTTTTTACTTAATATTTTTGTTTTCCAATCTATGAATCTATGTACACTTAGCAATTTATCTATTGTGTGAAAATTGAAACATGAAAACTGTAAAAAAGGGAGGCCGGCACGCCCCCCTTGTTCTATTCAAATACGAGGTTGTCGTATTTTACGGATTTACTTTAGAGTTGAACTGTTGTTTGCCGTCTACATATTCTAGAACTGTTGCTGATTTAACTGGGTTGTGTTTTTCGTCAACTGAGAATGTACCTGTAATTAAGCTTAAATCTTTTGTTTCAGCTAAAGCTTTTTGAATTGCTTCACCATCTGTTGATCCAGCACGTTTAATTGCATCCGCAATATAGTAAACAGTGTCATATCCAAGTGCATGGAATGCGTTTGGCTCTTCATTGTATTTTCCTTTAAATGCAGTTACAAACTCTTGAATTGTTTCATCTTGATCTTGAGATGAATAGTGGTTTGTAATGAATGTATTGTTAAGAGCCTCAGCTCCAGCGAGTTCTACTAAAGTTGGTGAATCCCAACCGTCAGCTCCCATAAGTGGTGCTTCAATTCCTAATTCACGTGCTTGTTTAACAATTAAGCCTACTTCTTCATAATATCCAGGAATAAAGATGAACTCTGGATTTTTTGATTTAAGAAGAGTTAGTGTAGATTTAAAGTCTGTATCTTTAGCAACATAAGCTTCTTCAGCTACTACAGTTCCGCCATTTTCTTCGATTTGTTGTTTAAATGACGCAGCTAAACCTTTTGCATAGTCAGAAGAGTTGTCCGCATAGATTGCTACATTTTTAGCACCTAGTTCATTAGTTGCAAAGTTTGCTGCTACAATTCCTTGGAATGGGTCAATGAAACATGTACGGAATACAAAATCATTGATTGTGCCATCTTCATTTTCTGTTACGTTAGGTGCAGTACCTGATGCAGTAACAGTTGGAATTTTATATTGATTTGCGATTTGAGCAGTTGCAATTACGTTACCAGAAGTCGCTGGAGCGATCATCGCAGTAACTTTATCTTGTGTTGCTAGTTTAATAGCAGCGTTTGTTGCTTCTGCGTTTTCAGATTTATTATCAACTGGAACAAACTCAATTTGTTTTCCATCAATACCACCAGCAGCATTAATTTCTTCGATCGCAAGTTCTGCTCCTTGTTTAATAGATGAACCATAAGTAGCAACTGCGCCAGAAAGTTCTAAGTTAGCACCAAGTTTAATTACTTCACTGCTGCTTTCACCGCCTGTAGAGCTTCCGCCTTCTGTAGTTGTTCCTTCTTCTTTTGAACCACATCCAGCTAATGCACCAACGATTAAAGAAGATGCTAGAAAAATAGATGCAAATCTCTTTAAAGTTTTCTTTTCTGTCATTACTTTTTCCCCCCACATAGATGATTCTTAAGATATAGATATTTCTGATAATTATAATAAATAGATCACTTCACATCAATGGGTAATCTAAATATTCTGAATTATGAGTATAGTTTGATATCTTTATAATGATTTGACTTTATGATTGTAAAACATTCTTTTTATTTAGTCTAGTGTGATTTTTTAGTAAATTTAGATATTTCATATAAAATTAAAATGAACTTAGTATAAAAATGATATTTCACTTCATTTTTCTTGTTATTTCTAATCAAAATAACAAATATTGAATGTTTGACAATTTTTTATCTAGAAATTAATGATAAGTCAATGATGTTAGTAAATTATTTTAGAATATAAAGGCAAGCAATATTTATTATTTTGCTATCTGCTTTTTTGAAAATTTTTATAGTTATTTATTGAACAACTATGTGTCGACACATTATAAAAATATCTAGAAATATCATAATAGCTTTAATTTCTACTACATTATTATGTAAGAAAAGGGCCCTTCAGAAACTTCACTTTCTGAACAGCCCTCAATCTAAAGTTTATTTTTTCAATCGATATAAATCTCGGCTTTTATAACCTTCACCTAAAATTTGCTTCATCTCATCTCGACGTTTTGCCTTAGTTGCTTCTTGTTTTGCACTGTAAACATATCTTGCCCAATCCTTTTTATATCCAGGAGTTAGAGCTTGATAAAATGTTAATAATTTGGGTGTATCTTCTAAGTCCTTTTCAATTTGCGGAATGAAATCTATATAATCGTCCACACATTGACTAGCTTTTGTAGATATAACATTTTTCGATTTTGAGTCTTCTTTTAGTCCAACAACAGTAAACACATCATCCAGTGACACCATGCGTGAAAATTTAATCGTGCTATTTGAAATATAGCCATTGTCATCTGCACCAATTCCTATCAATAAATCATCCCGATGAATATATGACGAATACACCTTATTGTCCTTTTTCGGATAAGCCAAATATAAACAACCTTTTTTATTAAGATAACTTTTTTCTATTATGATCTTCACAAGATTTTGTAATGAAGTCATATCTAAAACAAATGCAAAAATTAAATCAAATGTTTTTGTACCTAGTTCTGTTTCATAATCTTTTAATTCACTAAAATAATTTGATTGTGGTGGTACGTTTAAAAGAGCAACATTTTTTATTTTTGCAATTTTAATTTTTCAACTATAGTATTAGGCAAGCTTAACACCTCATTTTCTTTTTAATTACCTTTTATTATGCTAACGGGAAATGGATCGTAACAGTCGTTCCTTGTCCTTTTGAGCTATGGAAAGTCATTTTCCCTTTATAATTAGCAACTATATTATTACAAATCATAATGCCAAGTCCCGTTCCTTTACTTTTTAGTGAATAGAAAGGAGTACCTAGTAATTCTAGTTCCTGATTTGACATCCCTTGTCCTTTATCGGTAATTTTAATTTCCACAAGCCCTTCTTTTTTCATAGCTGTAACAGTAATTGCATCACCACTAGTTGTAGCCTCAATCGCATTTTTAATAAGGTTTACTAATAATTGATTAAATTCAATCTTGTTAATTTCTATCGTACAATCATCTTCCACAAATACTTCAATATTATTTCTATGTAAATATCCATATGATTGGAGCAAATCCGTTACGCTATGTATAACATTTTTAACATCTAGTTTTTCCGTTTTTTTATCTTTTGGAGGCTTAGATAGTGCCAATAACTGTGATATAACTTGTTCAGCTGCATCTAATTCTTCGATTATTAATGAAAAATTTTTCTTATTTTTATCATCTATCACATTATCCTGTTTATATAATTGCAAAAATCCTTTGACAACAGTTAAAGGATTACGTATTTCATGAGCTACTGCTGCAGCAAGTTCACCCGTTGTTTTTAATTGCTCTGAATGCTTCATTTGTTCATAATAAACTTGCTGATTTTTTATACGTTCAGACGTAACGTAAAAGATTAAAAATAAAATTAATTGGCTACCTATAAAATTAATAAAATTTCCTATCAAATCGTTTTTTATATAAGGATAAAGATTTCCATAATTACTCAACTTAATAAATGCAAACGTAAAAGAAATCAAAGCAAGATTTAAAATAATTGAGAAATAGAAAAGCTTCTTATCAAAAAATACAATAGGAATTGCTGGTATGAAACATATTAAAATAATTGTAGACCCTGTTTCGGGATATAAAATGAACAGTAAATAGAAGTATAAGATAGATACAATAACGAAAATAAATCTAAACCTACGTGTCCTATACTTTGGATACAGTAATATACATAGTGATTCAATGATAGCAAATAGTAAGTGAAGGAAGAATCCGACATCCATTTGACCCGCCCGCGGATTAAATACAAACAAACCGACGATTATAACCCCAACTACGACAATTGCCGCTAAATTATAGTAAATTTTTGAATTACAATTCATTGTAAAGCCTCTCATATTTATCTCCTTACTTTATATCTATCAATTTGTTTTTACTATTGCTATTGTATTTAAACTACATTCTCTGTCTAAATAATATTATCAAAATTAAAGCCCACTTTTTCAACGTTCCCTATCTTAATGTCGTAAAAAAATCGTTCACCTACAAGATTCTCTAACTTTTGTCATTTTCCCCTTTATTTAATAACAATGTATCATTTTTTTATAAAATTCTTCATAGATTAGAATACTTTTCATTTTATATAGCACTAGTTTTCTACTTCGAATTATATGGAACGAATGGAGGAAGAATTGATTTGAAAAAAATAGAATGGAGATTTTCATTAAAGATGATCCCAAAAGTTTTACAATGGTTCCTAAATGTTTGTCTTATAATTTTAGCTTTAATCATGTCATTCCTTCTCATTATCGAAATTATTGACTTTATTCAAATGCTTGTTTTTGTTGGAAATGGAGACTATCAAATTTTCCTAGCGAACGTTCTTATCTTCTTTTTATATTTCGAGTTTATTACGATGATTGTTAAGTATTTTAAAGAAGATTATCACTTCCCACTACGATATTTTTTATATATCGGTATAACAGCAATGATACGGCTTATTATTGTAGACCACGAACATCCTATCGACACACTCATTTATTCGCTCGTTATTTTAATTTTAATCGTAAGCTACTTTATTATTAATATTACCCCGTTAGAAAGACCGAGACATTCTTTATTTTATAAAAAAGAAGAGTAGTAATAACCCTTTAATTACACCTCGCTAAACAGTGTTCTTTTTATTTTAAATTCTAAATTAATATCCCACTTTTCAAAATCGATGCATACACTAGTCAAAAAACGGAGGATTTTTAAACAAAATGTATATGTATAATGGGTATCCATATTATTACGTGCAAAATGTTCCAGCGACTTATTACCCACAGCAATATCCACAGTTTGTACAAAGAACACCTCAACAGACTAATAGACCGAGTGTTCAACAAATTATGCAAATAATCCGTTCACAGCATAGAAACTATTATACACAGTTGGAACAAGCAGGAATAAATAGGCAATTAATTGAAACATTCTTTTTCTATATAGTTAACTTTACAAGAAATCAAGCAAATATAAATTTGCCAGCAAGTCAAATCTATAATCAATTCCAAAGGGAAACACCATGGTTTAACACTCTCATACGTTCAATGAATCTTCCTCTCAATACAATTGACAGCATATTAACTAGTATCATTGAAACAGCCATTAATATAATTAAAGGTAGTCAACCAATTCCTGGGCCAGCACCTTCCCCTACTCCTATCGAACGTTGGTCAAATTGGGAAAGCCTTGGTGGAACAATTGTTGGTGCTCCTACAGTTAGCTCCTGGGGGCCAAATCGTTTAGATGTATTTGCTAGAGGTACCAATAATGCACTTTATCATATATGGTGGGACGGTAGCCGCTGGAGTAGTTGGGAAAGTCTTGGTGGCACATTATCATCCCCACCTGCCGCAGTATCATGGGGGCCAAATAGAATAGATGTATTTGGAAGAGGAACTGACAATGCACTTTATCATATATGGTGGGATGGTAGCCGTTGGAGTAGTTGGGAAAACCTTGGTGGCACTTTGACAAGCGGTCCTGCTGTATCCTCACGTCTTGCAAATCAGCTTGATGTGTTTGTTAGAGGATCAAATAATCGACTTTATAAAAAAACTTGGAATGGTTCACGTTGGGAAGATTGGGAAGACCTTGGTGGCAATTTAAATTCTGAACCAGCCGCTATTTCTTGGGGAGCAAACCGCATTGATGTCTTTGCTAGAGGTCAAAATAATAACCTAATTCATAAATGGTGGGACGGTAGCCGTTGGAGTAATTGGGAAAGTCTTGGTGGGACATTAACAAGTGCTCCGACTGTTTCCTCACGTCGTACAAACCATTTAGATGTCTTTGCTAGAGGAGCAGGAAATCGCCTATTTAAGCGAACTTGGAATGGTTCGAGATGGGATAGTTGGGAAGCAATCGGTGGTAATTTAACGAGTGCTCCTGCTGCTGTTTCCTGGGGGCCAAATCGTACAGATGTTTTTGCAAAAGGTCAAAATAATGATTTAATTCATATTTATCAAGGTAGTTAATATCGTAAAATTAATGCTAGGCATCCATTGAAATTTGGATGCCTAGCATTTTTAAAGACCCATAATTCTAAATAAATATTCCGCCAAGAACACCGATAACAACTATAATCCAAGGGGATAGTTTCCAATATGATAGTAAGCTGAATAAAATTATGGCAAAAACGAAATCAATTGGTTGTAAAATGGCAGATGTGAAAATTGGATTATAAAATGCAGCAATTAGAATCCCTACAACAGCAGCATTAACACTCATAAGGGCACCTTTCACTTTTCCATTGCGTCGCAAAATATCCCAAAAAGGAAGTGTACCGAATACAAGTAAAAACGCAGGTAAAAAGATAGCGATCGTAGCTACTAATCCACCAAACCAACCATTCATAACAGCACCGATATAAGCAGCAAAAGTAAATAGAGGGCCTGGTACTGCTTGTGTTGCTCCATAACCCGCCAAGAATACTTCTTCACTAATAAATCCTGATGGGACAAACTCTCTTTCAAGTAATGGCAAAACAACATGTCCGCCACCAAATACTAAAGAGCCAGAACGATAAAAACTATCAAACATCACAAGCAAGTTAGAAGAAGTGAACCCTCTTAAAATTGGTAAAGCAATTAACAACCCGAAAAATAATAATAAACAAACTACACCTAATGTTTTTGAAATAGGGAATCGAACATTTGATGAGTTTTCTTCATTACTCTGTTTATAAAACAGATATCCTAAAACTGCAGATAATAAAATGATTCCAAATTGAGCATATGGTGTCTGCCAAAGTAACGTAATAGAAATCGCAAAAATCGCGATTGCTTTACGTTTTAGGTCTGGCATTAACTTTTGAGCCATACCTAATATTGCATGGGCTACAACTGCTACAGCGACAATTTTTAAACCATGAATCCATCCAGCATTAGTCACATTTACATGTTGCACAATTAAAGCAAATAGAATGAGAGCAATAACTGAAGGTGTTGTAAACCCAATAAATGAAATAATTCCACCTAAAATACCACCGCGCATGATCCCAATACCAATACCAACCTGGCTACTTGCTGGCCCAGGTAAAAACTGACACAACGCCACTAACTCAGCATAAGTTTTTTCTTCCATCCATTTTCTTCGACGAATATATTCCTCATAGAAATATCCTAAGTGAGCGATTGGACCACCAAAGGAAATGAAACCTAGCTTTGTCGAGACGAGCAATATTTCAAGTAAAACTTTAAATGGAACTTTGTCATTTTTCCCTTTTAGTAAATGATTCATGGATTTTGTTCTCCAATCAACAAAATAATTAACATAGATAATAGCAAATAATCACTATATAAAACTTCAAATTTACAATAACTTTATAAAACTGTTCAATTTTTAATACTACTATAAGTAAATCCATCGCTATCCATATAACAAAATTATAATATTCTAACAATTCTTTGTTGTGAGAAAATAACTATTTTTTCGCTAATATTCGTCAAAATGTCTAATAATTCATTGACCAACACACACTATTCATAGTAGTATTTTTTCATAATCAAAATAGAATAGGTGTTGAATTTGTCGAATCTTTTTAGAAAAAAACGTATAGATGACTTATTAAATCCTAAGGGTGTTCACCTAAATCAAACATTAGGTGCTTTTGATTTAATTTTACTTGGTGTTGGTGCAATTGTTGGTACTGGTATTTTTATTCTTCCTGGTACAGTAGCAGCCGGTCATTCTGGTCCTGCTATTATCTTTTCATTCTTAATTGCTGCACTTGTTTGCGCGCTTGCAGGAATGTGTTATTCAGAGTTTTCTTCATCTGTTCCTGTAACTGGTAGTGCCTATACATATGGCTATATTGTATTTGGAGAAATTATAGCTTGGTTTGTTGGTTGGGCTTTAGTATTAGAATATGGCCTTGCAGCAGCGTCTGTTGCTACTGGTTGGTCTTCTTATTTAATTTCATTATTAGAAGGTTTTAATATTACGATTCCAACTGCATTGTCTGGTCCTTTTAACCCAGCAGAAGGAACATATATTAATTTACCTGCCATCTTAATTATCATGCTTATTTCCTTTTTATTATCTTTTGGTATTCAAGAATCAGCCAAAATAAATAAAATTATGGTTTTTGTAAAAGTTGGCGTAATTTTATTATTTATTGCTGTAGGCGTATTTTATGTAAAACCTGAAAATTGGCAACCATTTATGCCCTTTGGTATGCATGGTGTCATAAGTGGGGCAGCACTTGTTTTCTTTGCTTATCTTGGTTTTGATGCAGTATCATCAGCAGCTGAAGAAGTTAAAAATCCTCAGCGAAATTTACCAATTGGAATTATTGGGTCATTATTAGTTTGTTCTTTACTTTATATTTCTGTATCTCTTGTAATGACAGGAATTGCACCCTATACACAGTTAAATGTAAGTAACCCTGTCAGCTATGTATTACAGCTTGTACAACAAGATTGGATCGCAGGAATTATTTCATTAGGTGCTGTAACAGGAATGATGACTGTAATTTTGGTTATGATTTATGGAGGGTCACGCTTACTCTTTGCCCTTGGACGTGATGGCTTACTTCCGAAAATAATGACAAAGTTAAATCCAAAATATCAAACTCCTACTACTAATACATGGATTTTTGCATTTGCAGTTTCTTTTTGTGCTGGTTTTATTCCTTTAGATAGACTTGCAGAGTTAGTAAATATGGGGACATTAATTGCCTTTACAATCGTTTCTCTAGGAGTGCTTTTCTTAAGAAAAAATAAAAGTATCCCAGCAGGCGGCTTTAAAGTACCATTTTTCCCAGTATTACCAATCCTTTCGTTTATTGCATGCTTGTTTTTAATTAGCCAGTTATCTAGCCATACTTGGATTGCATGCGGTATTTGGTTCCTAGTAGGTTTTGTAGTTTACTTTATTTATGGTAAAAATCATAGTACTTTAAATAAAGAATAAGAAAAGCTAGCTCGAGGGATGCTCACACTAATACAGTCACCATCCTCGTCGCAACAGGTCGTCCAACATTTCGGACGGCCTTTTCTATTTTTCACAAAAATTCCCTCCTTTTGAATGGCTTAAGTTTACACATATTAAAATCAATCAAATTGTTAATTTTCTTAATATGTGATATAGAAGGGCGGGGAAAAAGTGAGAAGCTTAGTCAATTTTGTATTGAAAAATAAACTGGCCGTTTGGTTACTTACCATTATCGTTACAGTCTCAGGTATTTATTCAGGAACTCGAATGAATATGGAATCGATCCCTGATATTTCAATTCCATATTTAATCGTAATGGATGTATATCCAGGTGCTACTCCTGAACAAGTAATGGAAGAAATCTCAATACCTATA
This sequence comes from Bacillota bacterium, assembly GCA_023405135.1. Taxonomy (GTDB): domain Bacteria; phylum Bacillota; class Bacilli; order Bacillales_A; family Planococcaceae; genus Ureibacillus. The sequence continues at coordinate 87,025 of JAEXYZ010000067.1, forward strand.
GAAAAGGCAACTGAAGGTCTTGAGGATATAGCTGCTATTTATTCAACTTCATCCTCTAACGTATCGCAAATTCAAATTGAGTATGAATATGGTGTCGATATGGATGAAAAGAAACGGCAGTTAAAGGCAGCACTTGATAATGTCACTTTGCCAGAGGATGCCCAAGAACCTTCGATTATGGCAATTAGCATGAATATGATGCCAATCATTGCACTGTCCATAAGTAGTAATAAAGAGGATATCGTTGAATTAACTTCAATGGTTGAAGATAACCTGTTACCTAAAATTGAAAAAATCGAAGGTGTGGCATCTGCCACTATTACTGGGCAACACATTGACGAAGTAGAATTTATTTTTAATGAAGAAAGAATGGCCGCACTTGGTTTAACTGAAGACTCCGTAAAACAAATTGTACAAGCAAATGATATGGCTTTATCATTAGGACTTTACGAATTTGAAGAAGGTGAAGAAGCTGTAGCTATTGACGGAAAAATAAAAACAGTAGAAGAGTTAAAAGATTTATTAATCCCTGTTACACCTACTGCAGAAAATCCAACTCCCTTTGTAAGACTTGGTGATATCGCAACAATTGAAACAGTTGGTAAAGTTGAATCTGTTTCACGTACAAATGGTAAAGATGCAATTGCCATCCAAATAGTAAAAGGACAACAAGCAAACACTGTTAAAGTTGTTAATGCTGTTAAAGATTTAATCAAAGAAGAAGAGTCTACGATAGATGGACTAAATATTGATGTAACCTTAGACCAAGGAAAACCTATTGAAGAATCCGTATTTTCGATGTTAGAAAAAGCAATATTTGGTGGATTTATTGCCATTTTAATCATTTTATTGTTTTTACGTGACTTTAAATCTACCGTTATTTCTATTATTTCAATTCCAGTTTCAATATTTATCGCCCTACTTTTATTAAATTGGATGGGTATTACGTTAAATATTATGACTTTAGGTGCCGTCACTATCGCTATTGGACGAGTAATCGATGACTCAATCGTTGTCGTTGAAAATATATACCGTCGTATGCATTTAAAAGAGGAAAAATTGCGTGGACGAGCGTTAATTAGAGAATCCACAATCGAAATGTTTAAACCAATATTATCTTCTACTTTAGTAACTGTAGCCGTTTTTGCACCGCTTATTTTTGTAGGAGGTATGGTTGGAGAATTGTTTATGCCGTTTGCTTTAACAATTGCATTCTCTTTAGGTGCATCATTACTCGTTGCAATTACAGTTGTACCAGCACTTTCTCATTTTTTATTTCGTAAAAAGCTTTATGGCGAGCAATCTGAAAGTAAACATAAGGAAGTTGGAAAGCTTGCTTTGTGGTATAAAGGAATTTTAGCCAAAGTTTTGAATCATAAAATAATTACATCTTTGATTGCAATTATTTTACTAGTCGGTTCGTTAGTTCTTACGCCTTTAATTGGCTTTAGCTTCATAGGCTCTTCAGAAGAAAAGGTAATGTATTTAACCTATACTCCAGCAGCCGACGAGCTTGAGGAAGAAACACTTTCTAATGTAGAGGAAGTAGAGCGTCAATTAATGAAGCGTGAAGATATTGATATTGTTCAATTATCAATTACTGATTCAACTAATACTGACCCATCTGCAATGATGATGGGTGGCGCTGCCGGTGGTGCATTAATGTATCTTATATTTGATGAAGATATGGAAAACTTCCCCAAAGCGAGAGAAGAAATTGAAGACTATGTGTTCAACATTGGTCAATCTGGTGAATGGACATCACAAAACTTTACTGCTACTTCTATGGCGACGAATGAAATTAGCTATACTCTTTATAGTGAGGACTTAGATAATTTAATGACAGCTGTTGATCAAGTTGAAACTGCTTTAATGGATGTAAAAAACTTAGAGGATATAACAAGTGATGCGGAAGATCCGTATGTAGAAAATACTTTTATTATAGATCAAGAGCACATACTACAATATGGCTTAACTACTGCTCAAATCGTTATGGCTCTATCTAATTCAAATTCAAAAGATGTTTTAACAACTGTTAGAAATAACGGCAATGATCTTGAGGTTATAATTCAACGTGAGGCAAAAACTGAACCTAAATCATTAGATGAGCTGCTTAAGACTGAAATTGACACTGCTATTGGGACAACAATGCCTTTATCAGAACTAGTTACTGTTGAAAAAGGAACAACGTTAAACACATTAAGTCGTTCAAAAGGTGAATATTACGCAACTGTTTCAGGAACTGTCATTGGTGATGACGTTTCTGTCGCTTCCGCAGAGGCAGATGATAAAATAAATGCTCTTGAATTGCCAGAAGGTGTTACAACAGGAGTGGCCGGTGTTGCAGCGGATATTTCTGAAACATTTACTCAGCTTGGTGTTGCAATGGTTGCTGCAATTGGTATTGTTTACTTCATTTTAGTCGTTACTTTCGGCGAAGGTTTAGCACCATTTGCTATTCTATTCTCCTTACCATTTACAGTAATCGGTGCTTTTGTTGGACTATATGTAACAGACTTAACCATTTCAGTATCTGTTATGATGGGACTTCTAATGTTAATCGGTATCGTCGTTACAAACGCCATCGTACTCGTAGACCGAATTATCCATATGGAGCATGATGGATTACCGATTCGTGAGGCCATTCTCGAAGCAGGTGCTACACGTCTACGTCCAATCCTAATGACGGCAATTGCAACTATTGGAGCCATGTTACCTATGGCGCTTGGAATCGGCGGTGGCGGAGGTCTTATCTCAACTGATTTAGCCGTTACGGTTATCGGTGGTCTTCTTAGCTCAACATTATTAACATTAGTTATCGTACCAATTATTTATGAACTTCTATCCAAAATGTTAAAGAAAAATCGTAAAGATATTGAAGAAAATTAACTTCTAATATACAAGGGTGTCTGAGACTTCAGGCACTCTTTTTTATTTAGTCAATAAGTAAAAAAGTTTTATGAAAACAGATACACTTATTCAGAATTCTACTCGAAAATTCCTAATAAAAAAATGATATTTAAAAATAAATTGTATTAAAAAATGAACTCCGGCTACACTTCACCATTCCCTTTCACCTTATTACTTTAAATAAGATAGCGACAATATACCTATAAATAGCCATTATTGACATTTTTCGTCATAAATATACAATTGAAATAGAATTATATAACAAAAAACTATTAACATTTAAAAAGGAGATGATATTTTGGCTAGTGACAAAAAGAAAGGAATATCTTGGTTTAACAATGTGTTATCTCAACCAAATGTACTTCAAGAAAGCAAAGACTTACCTCAGCTAACAGAAGGAAATTTTGAAGTAATAGAGCATTCCATCAATGATATTGAAATTGAAGAGAAAAACCAAAGCAAAGATATATTCCCAAAAGATGATCAAGACAAAATTGCATTAGATGTCATCGTTTCTATCGAAAATATATTAAAAGACCGTCAATTGCTTTCTTTTAAAAAGGAAGGCCTTGAAGAGCAATTACAATCAGCAAATGAAACGATCAATCGCTTGAAACAAGATTTGATTAAAAAAGAGCAGATGATACAAGAAAAAAGTAAAGAAAGTCGTGAGCTCGAATCAAAATTAACAAACAAGCAAATGAACTATGACCAACTACTTGAAGACTATAAAGAATATCAGCTTACATCTAAAATGGAATATGAAAAATTAACAAACCAGCTTGAAACATCCACAATAAAATATGCAAAATTAAATGAAGAGTTTACAAACGCTCAATATCAAAGCATGTTAAAAATCAACTCTCTGGAAGATACAATTCGAAACTTAGAAATTGAAAACAAAAAATATGCTGAACAGTATGAAAAAATAGCAGATGAAAAGAAAAAATTAATGCAAACCATCAATGATTTTACAGAAAAAATGTCATTCTCTTTTTCCACAAAAATCCCTTCAGAAGATAAATCTGAATAGTCTGATAACCAAATTGATAGAGAGGGGTCATTATGTCTTTTTATTCCGGGAAAACTCTTGAACTAATTGATATTATAAATAAAAACGAAAAGTCGTTATTAAAAATAAAACTATTTTTTGAGGAAGAGCTAGAGTTATTTTGGGAAATCGATCATGAAACAGCCGAAAACATAAAGTCTATTGTTGAATTTGATAACCTACATAAATATCGATTATCCTTACATACTACTTTCGATAAAAATATAAATCAATTCAAAAGTTCACTTACTCGAACATACTTAGAAGAGAGTAATCGAATTTCTTTTACCTGTTCAATAGAATTTCATAGCAATATAGAATCTATTAAATCAATTCAAAGTATTGTTGATTTGAAGAATCTACCTTTTATCAAATTTAATGAAGCGATCACTGAAGCTTCAAACTTAGAAATTGAGCCTTCTATTTTATTGAAAAAGCAATTTCATTTAAATAAAGCTATTCCACAATTTAAACAAGTAGGTATAGTAATGATTTGCATTTTAATCGTAATGGGTGCTGGATTTTCTTTCACTTTTAAAAATACAACTATAGAGAATCCAACTATAGCAAAAGCCAAGGTTAACTCGACGGAATTAGTTTCAGTAACGTTAGATAATAAAAAGACGGTGACGCCTCTTACTATTTCACCAAAGAACGATGAGACAATGATTCAACCAAAATTGCCGTTTGTAGAAACGAATAATTCAATAACTTATGATGTCCCTATAGGAAACGTTGCGCTGACATTTGATGATGGTCCATCGAAGTATACAAAGGAAATTATTGATACGTTACGGAAATATGAAGTTGGAGGTACTTTTTTCTTTATTGGAAATAATGTAAAAAAGTATCCAGACTACGTTCAATATGTGCATTCCAACGGTTATTCAATTGGTAGTCACTCCCAAACACACGTCCAATTATCTTCTATCTCTTATGAAAAGCAGCAAGATGAAATATCACTTTCTTCAAAAGCAATAGCAGATATTACAAATGAAGACGTTATTCTTTTTAGACCTCCATATGGGGCATTTGATGAACATACCGAAAAAATAATGCAAGAGTATAAGCAAAAAATGATTATTTGGAATAACGATCCGAAAGATTGGAAATTCCGCAGTGCAGATCATATTTTCAAACACATTCAAGAGTCCAATTCATCTGGTGCAATTATTATTTTGCATGAAAATGAAGCTACTTTGAAGGCATTGCCAAGAATCATTGAATATTTAAAGCAACAAGAATTACAAATTGTTAGTTTAAAATAAAAAGTCGAGAACTATAGTTCCCGACTTTTTATTATTTCTGAATAAACATTTGTGTCCAATAATGACCATCTGCAACATATCCTACACCAATATGTGTATAGTTTTTATTTAAAATATTTGCTCTATGACCTGCACTATTCATCCACGCATCAACTACTTGGGCTGCCGTTCTTTGCCCTTTTGCAATGTTTTCCCCAGCTGATTTATAAGTAATACCGTAATTTTTCATCATTGTAAATGGTGTGCCATACGTTGGGCTTGTATGATCAAAGTATCCTTTGTCATGCATATCTTGAGATTTATGTTCTGCAACTCTTGCAAGCTCCCAATCACTTTTTAATGCTGGTAAACCTGCTTTTGCTCTCTCAACATTTACTAATCGAACAACTTCTTGTTCAACTGCTTGTCCCTCTTGTTCCGGAACATTAATTTTTTGTCCAGGGTAGATTAAATTTGGGTTTGATAATTGTGGATTTGAATTAATTAATTCTTGAACCCCAGTTTGAGTTTTTACTGCAATTTTCCAAAGGGAATCACCTGAAACTACTGTATATGAATTAGCCGCTAAAGCAGTTGCTGGTATTAATAAAGATGCACCCATAACTGAAGCAATAACACCTTTTTTCAATTTGTTAAACATCTAATCAATCCTCCCTGTTTGATATGCTTCCATCATAAATAGTTTCATAGAGAAATTCACCGCTTAATTTTTGGTAGTATTATTGCAAATTTGTAACAAACAGCTAGGTTAAACCTAAGATTCCTATTATATTAAAGTTTTATATTCTTTTATTTTGTTAAAATCGAAATAAAATTGTAATAGGTAAATTTTTCGTTTGGAAGCTTACAACCATTTAACAAATCCAGATGGAATTTTTTCCGGAAATATGGATTTTTTCAGTAAAGAAAGTTCTTACTTAAGGACATTCTTTAGAAGATTGTATATAGTAAAAATAGGTGATGAGATGAAAACAAAAATTTATTTTGATAACGAAAAATGGATTGCTGGTATTACGTTAAAGGATTCATCAGAGTTTGAACAAAATAATATGGCATTACATGTATGCGAAAATCCACTAAACATTTTAGAAAACCGAAAAAAACTTGCATCTTCTCTAAATTGTGAAATCCAAGATTTTGTCTGTGCAAATCAAACTCATAGTGCGAATGTACATCATGTGAAGGTATCAGACAAAGGTTGTGGGGCTGAATCTCTAGAATCGGCAATACAAAATACCGACGCCCTTTACACGTATGAACCGAATGTTCTGTTATGTACATTTACAGCTGATTGCGTTCCTGTTATTTTTTATCATCAAACAAAAGGGCTTATCGGCGTTATTCATTCTGGCTGGCAAGGTACCGTAAAAGAAATTACACGAAAAGTTTTTGAGCAATTAGTTAATAATGAGCGATGTAATCCTAGCGATTTTCACGTTGTTCTTGGCCCTGCTTTAAGCCAGGAAAAGTTTGAGGTAGATATAGATGTTTACGAAAAATTTAAAGCACTTGGTTATGCAGACGATTTTATGTATTACAAAAGTGAAACGAACAAATATCATATCGATAATCAATTAACTGTAAAAAAACAATGTGAACTAACAGGCATCCCATCAAAAAACATTACAATTGATTCTACATGCACGTTTATAAGTTCAGAAGGCTTCTCATATCGACAAGACAAAAAAAGCGGCCGACATTTGAGTTTTATTATGAAGAAGGGTTAAGGAAAGTTAGCCTCTAATCAAACAACGCATATTAATGAGCAGCATCCCTAAGTTAGATGTATCTAATATAGGGGTGCTTTTTTATGACAAGAATGGCATTAGTTACTAGAAGGTTTATCCATTTAACATCATTAAAATAGGTATCTTTTAAACACATAACAAAGTGTTATAATTATCCACAAATTATACTGATTGAAATGTAGTAAGTGACAATAGATTTCGAATATTTTTATATGTAATTGGAGGTGTTGGAATTGTTGTGGGGATTATTAACATCTTTAATGCTAGGATTTTATTTTTACGTATTATTTAAAAATGGCATTGCTCTCAATGAAATTACTGTCGAATTTAGCATTCTATACGTTTGTTGCTGTATTTTAATTTTCCTCCTTACAAAAATTGTACAAAAGGGGTATGTGAAAAAGTTAGCCCTATCAACAATCGCATTGGTGGTAGTAATGACTGGTGTGATTTCTCATGTAGCGTTAACTGAAATTCCAGAAAATAAAACCAATTTGCAAATGGAACTTGCAACAATTTTGGGAAACTCTCCACAATTTAAGGAACTAGGAATTCAGAATAATAACGATATCGAATCAATAACTTTCCATGGTGCACCACGTAGCGAAATTTTAATCAAATTTTAGGATATGTAATCGAATTAACGATTAAAGAAGATGAGAATGTTTATTATTTCATGTGTGCAGGTAATGGTCCGTATTGCTCTCGATTTGTACAGGTGGAAGAATCTTACGCACTCGATTTAATTAAACATTATCAAAATGATATGTAGGGACAGTCTAATAAAAATATAATTTACAATGGCTGCTTTAAATTCTTAAAGTCATAAGGATATGGGCTTATAAACGAAAAAGCACACCAATCATGAGTAAGATTGATGTGCTTAATTTATTTTCAATATTTTACGGAGTATCGATTTTCTCTGATTTTGATTTTTTTCTTCTTAATGACCATTTAGGCTTATTTGGTTCCCCTAACTTCGTTGGACGATCTGTTTCATCTGGAGTTTTTGACTGTTTACGTTTGAACAGACCTTTAAATTTGTTTGTCACATTTTCAGTCACTACATACATAACCGGTACGAAAATTAAAGTAAAGATCGTTGAAACAGTTAAACCAAATACAACTACAACCGCCATTGGTTGCTGATTCTCTGCACCTTCACCAATAGCTAATGCTAAAGGTATCATGGCTAATACAGTTGTTGCTGTCGTCATGAAAATTGGACGTATACGACTTTTACTCGCTTCTACAATTGCCTCCATACGCTCCATACCTTGATTTCGTAAAATATTAATATATTCTACAAGGAGGATACCGTTATTTACCACTATACCTGCAAGCATAATAAGCCCTATAAACCCTGGTAAACTTAATGATACATCCATAATGAATAGACCTAAGATAACACCAATAATCATTGTCGGCATTGAGAACATGATAACAAACGGAGTTACAAATGATTCAAATTGAACAGCCATAACCATATATACAAGGAATATCCCAAGTAATAATGCTAAAGCAAGTTGTCCAAACGATTCCATCATTTGCTCAGATTGTCCACCTGTTGTAATTTCATAGCCATCTGGTAGCGAAATTTGAGCAATTTGTGCATTAATTTCTTGTGTAACACTTCCTAAGTCTTTTCCAATAACATCACTTGTAACATTAACCCCTCTAATTTGATCCTGGCGATTAATTTGAGACGGGCCTTGTACTTGGACTAATTTAGCAACTGCCGTTAGTGGAATATTTATACCTTCTGCATTTCGAATCATCATCGTTTCAAGATCTCGAACTGTTGTTGTATTATCTTTAGAAAACGAAACACTTACATCATATTCCGTACCATTTTCTTTATATTGTGTTGCCACTTGGCCATAAAATGCAAGACTGATTTCAGACATAACTTGTTGATATGATAGTCCGTATGCCGTTGCTAGTTCACGGTCAACAATAACTTGAATTTCTGGATTACCATCTGAAAATGAACTTTTTACATTTAAAGTACCATCAATATCTTCTAATAGCCAAACCACCTGTTGTGATAAATCTTTTAAGACATCTAGATCATCACCCTTGATTTGAATTTGAATTGGTGAACCAGTACTCATACCTTGACTACTATCAATGACCGTGATTTCAGCACCAGGGATGTCACTAACTGACTTAGATACTTCACTAACAAATTCTTTTGTAGTTATATCACGTTCGTTAGAGCTTACAAGCTGAACTGTAAATGATGCCGAGTTTGTACTCCCGGCACTTACACCATCTGGACTTCCGCCTATACTAACACTGTTTATATCAATAATATTTTCATATTTAGCTAGCCGTTTATTAATTTTATCTACTACAGCTTTCGTCTCCTCTAATTGAGAACCGTTCTGTATTTTCGCTGTAATACTAACTTGCCCACTATCTGATGCAGGCATTAATTCCATACCAACGACTGGTATTAATGCAAGACTTCCTACAAAAGATGCGACAACGATGGCAATAACTGTTTTTCTTCGTTTTAAAGACTTTTCTAAAACTTTTCCATAGAAGTTTTTAAACTTATTAAGTAATTTATTGAATAGATCTTTTGGTTCCTCATCATCCATTGCAATACTTACTTTACCCAACATTCGTGATGATAACATTGGAATTAGAGTAATAGCACAAATTAAAGATGCTGTTAATGAAAATACTACAGCCAGAGCTAGAGGTCGAAATATTTGAGAAGCAATTCCCTCTACGAATACTACTGGGAGGAACACAACAGCTGTTGTAGTCGTAGAAGCGATAACAGCTGAAACTAATTCTTGGGCTCCAACTGCTGCCGCCTCTTTAACTGATAAACCTTCTTGCCTTTTCTTAAAGATATTTTCAAGAATAACAATGGAGCTATCTACCATCATCCCGATTCCTAGGGCTAATCCACCCATAGAGATAATATTTAATGTCTCACCTGTAAAGTACATTAATGTGAATGTAGAAATAACGGCTATAGGCATCGAAATTCCTATTACAAGTGTTGCCTTAAGGCTTCTTAAAAAGAACAATAAGATAATAGCAGCTAAACCGCCACCAATTACCATATTTTGAACGACAGAATCCATTGAGTCTGAAATATACGTAGATGTATCCATAACTGTTGTCATTTTCAATCCACGGTCTTCAAACTTTTTATTTAATTCTGCCATGACTTTATGAACTTCTTCTGCTACTTCAACTGTATTGGCATCAGATTGTTTCATAATAGAAAACATCAGTGTTTCTTCGCCGTTTACACTCGAGATTGAAGATTGCTCTTTAAATGTATCTACAACTTCTGCTACTTCACTAACTCTTATAGTCGTTCCATCAGGTAGTGATACTTTCGTATTTTTAATATCGTCTACTGACGTATACTCACCTACAACACGAAGCTGAACATCTTTACCACCACTTTGTACTGTACCTGCTGAAATGGATTTATTTTCAGCTCCTAGTGCTGAAATGATTTGAGACCCTGTCACGCCATAATTTGATAGCAATGTTGGATTAAGGTTAACTTGAATTTCTCGCTCAATTCCACCTGTAATTGAGGCTGAAGCTACACCGCTAGCTCTTTCTAGTGCAGGTTGAACTTCATTTTCTGCGATATCTTGTAGTTTACTAAGTTCAGCACCTGTTAAACTAGCATATACTACCGGCATTGCATTTGGATCCAATCTCATTACCATTGGATCATTTGCCGCATCTGGTAACATCCCAGATACTTGATCGATTTTTTCACGTATATCAATTAATGCGTCATCAATATCCCGTCCAAAATCAAACATGATAATAACTAGGGATGCCCCTTGCTGTGATGTAGACTGAAGCGTATCCAATCCTTCAATCGTACCAACAACAGATTCAATAGGTTTCGTAATTAATTCTTCTATTTCCTGTGGTGATGCACCTGAATAGCTTGTAGCTACTACCGCAATTGGTAATTCCATTTTCGGAAATAAATCTACTTTTAAACCCGTCAAGGAAATAAATCCAAGAACAAGCGCTACCACAACAAACATGATAACGCCGACTGGACGGTTAATCGAAGTTTTAATAAGTTTCAACGTCTAGTCCTCCTTCATTATTTTGACTAAGTTTCCGTCTTCAAGGAGGTTTTGCCCGCTGATTACTATTTGATCATTTTCTTTCAGATCGCCTGTCACTGCAGTATAATCCGCACTACTTTGACCTACTTCTACTTCCTTCATTACCGCTCTATTATCGGAAATCACAAACACAACAGACTTACCTTCTTTATGTGTAATAGCTGTTGTTGGTATGATTAATGAGTTTTCTTCCTTAATTTCTTCGATAATTACCGAACCAATCATACCAGGTTTAATTTGTTTATCTTTATTATCTATTGTTACTTCCACGGTAAATAATCCATAACCTGTACTAATAGTAGAAACATAGGATACAGTCCCTTTAAATGTTCCTTCTAAACCTGAAACTTTTACATTTACCTCGTCCCCAATATTAAAAGAGGATAATAGATTTGAAGAAATATTTACATTTAGTTTTACTGCTTCCGTTGAAACAATTGTGGCGAATGAGCTTGCATTCGATGCCATCGCGCCAACCTTACCTGTTACATCTGTTATTTCACCAGCAATTGTTGCTTTAATTATTTTATCATCTAAACGTTCCATCGCAGATTCTAAAGAGAGCTGTGCTTGTTCTACTGAAATTTGTGCCTGGGATACACCAATTTCAGCATCATTCAGTGCTGATTGAGAAATATCTAGATTAATTTTTGCTTGATCTACTTGAGCTTCTGATGATTTTAAATTTATTTCGCGTTCTGCTTGTTCTCTTGAAAGCTTAGCTTGTTCTAAAGCATTTTTTGCACTTTTTTCCGTACTAACAGCACTTTCATATTCTTGCAAAGAAACAAGACCCGCATCATGTAAGGATTTCATACGTGTTAAATTTTTATTCGCTGTTTCCCAAGTGCTTTGTGCGTTATTTACTTGTATATCCATATTTTTAATATTATCTTGTTGTGATTGACGAGCTTGCTCTAGAGCAGTTTCTGCTGATTTTAGAGAGATAGCAGATTGCTCATAACTACTTTGAGCTCGCTTTTTTGCATTTTTTGCACTTTTTAAGCTTGCTTGGGCTTGCTCTAAACTGGCTTGCTGTTGTTTAACTGCATTTTTTTCAGTCGTATCGTCTAGTTGTGCTATTACATCACCTTTTTGAACGATATCACCTTTTTCGACGAATATCTTCGTAATCTCTCCAGCTGCTTTTGGCATTACATTTACTTCATTTTCAGCTTCAATCGTACCAGTCAATTGATTAGAATCCGATAAGACCCCAAATGTAACTGGTGCTACCTCAACGGGTATTTCCCTTTCTTCAGCCGCTGGAGCAGGTTCCTTTGGACCACACCCCGTTAATAATATAATCGAGACAGCAATAGATAAAGCACCAATTAGTCTAGTATTCTTCCTCATGTGGAATTGAATCCTCCTTGAAAAATTCACCTGTATCTTGATAGAACATCATTTTTGCAATTCATCTTTTTATACCTATGTCCTTTTAAACTAGTTTGTTATAATAACACCTTCATCAAGCGCCTTAACTTGCTGTGTTAATAAATAATATTGATATTTTGCATTGTTATAATTTAATTGTGCCTGCTCTACTGATGCACTAGAAGATTCATATTCTTGCTTTGAAACTAGACCAAGATCATAGTAAAGTTGTAAATCCCCTATATCTTCTTTTGCATAAGCTAGCTCATCTTCAGCATCTTTTAACGCTTGGTATTGAGTTTCTAACTGTGCATATAGATTAGTTATAGCTTTCTCTAAATCTACTTCTGTAGATTCCATTTTTAGTTTTGCAATCTCTACATTAATTTCAGCTAATTTTTTATCTTCTTTTACTCGATCTTCCTTATCATCAACTTCGTCTAAAGCATCTTCTGCTAGTCGCAGTTGTGTTCTCGCATTTACCATGTTATAGCTATTTTTAATTAACTCTTCCATTGACTTTTCTTGTTTAACTAATGTCATTTCCCCTAATTCAGGTTCTACTAAGTTGTAATCATTTGTATAAGCAATTCCAATACTTAATGCAAAAGCAGACTTTTTATTTTTTATGTCTGTTTCTAATTGTGTAATATCTTCCTCTAATTCTGTTAAATCACGTGTTGCTTTTACGTATTCTTTCTCTGGCAGCAATCCTAATTCATAACGTGTTTTTATACTGTTTGCTTGTGCTTGTTGGATTAAAAGCGTATTTTTCATAAAATCTAGTTGTTGTTGAGACATAATAATACCAATATAGCTCGAAATAATTGATAGTTTTATTCCTTCGCGAGCCTGGATTCTATTGTTAAATAAAGTAGTTTGATTTAAATCGATATCATCCAACGAGTTTTCTAGAGATGTTACCGCACTTTGCAATGTTGATATTTGAGCATTAACAAGGTTCAATTTTTCTTTAATTAATTGATTTTGTTGATACTTTTCATACTCAGTAGTGTATTGTTTAATAGATTCTAAAAATTCGATTAAATAATCCGCCTGAGTTCCTCCACTTCCAGGCTCTAACTCTTCAACAGGGACATTTAAACCTCTTAAAGATGTTATTAATTCGTCTATTTCTTGCTCTAAATCGATTGTTACTGTATCAGATGATGTTTGTTCAAGTTGTTTTTGTAAAGCGTCTCTTTGGGCTAAGGCACTATCTAACGAGCTTTCTGCATTATCATAGCTATCATCAAGCTTGTCTTCAGTAATCTTTAAGTTTTCAATATTATAGTCTATTTCCATTAATGAATAATCACTGTTTAAACCATAACGAATAGCGTCCTCTAGCGTTAATGTGTCTACTGTTACTCGCTCAACAATTCGTTCGTCTTCACCTTTTTTATTTTTGTCTGCTGCTAAAACTGCTGGGGAAAAAGAACCAACAGCAAGCATCGCGGCCAATCCAATTGTTATACTTTTCTTCATTTTCCTCTTTACTCCTCACTGTCTATTTTGAGAAAATACTAGCATAATTTACATTATAATTCATTTTATATTCTTTTAAGTAAAGCTTTTTAGGAAAGAATATTTTACAAACGGGAAACATTGTCTCTACTTCTTTTTTCTAGATAAACAGAATTTGGCTAGTCCTCCATTCCATTCATATTATTCAACAAAGTTCATTTTATACCATCAGTACATTCAATACAATTAATCTTTCACAATTTTATGGAATGTTGTAATATTAAGGTTTCTATTTTAGACTAATAGTACAAAACTGAATTTTTCAGAACGAAAAGGTGAAGTTATGAATAAACGAAAAAGACAAATTATCCATGCTGCAAGTAAGCTTTTTATTGAAAAGGGGTTTTCAGATACTTCCATCATGGATATTATTTCAGAAGCAAATGTATCAAAAGGGACTTTTTATAATCATTTCTCTTCTAAAAATGCTTGTTTGATAGCTATATTAGAGGAAACAAGGGAAGAAACGATTAATGAACGTTATAAGATTGCTATTAACAAAGATCCAGCTGATATTAATGTGCTCGTAGATCAAATATCTCAACTATTACATGTCAATCGCAGACGTAATTTATTCCAAATTTTCTCATCAATTTTTGGTAAAGCCGACAAAGAAATTTTAGAAGTTTTCGAGAAACATTCTATGCTCGAGGTAGATTGGCTAGCAAATCGACTTGTAGATATTTATGGTGAAAAAATAAGAGAAATTTCTTATGAATGTGCTACACAGGTTTACGGTATGATTCAATTTACAATTCGAATATTGATGATATCTAGTAAACAACAATGGGTTTCACCAGAAGCAGTTGTAAAAGCCGTATTGAATCATGCAGATGCGATAATCCATCGATTGCTAGAAACGAAAAAAATCATTATAACACCCGATATTTTCCATTCATTACAAGATGATACTAATGAGAGGGTTATTTCAAAGGTTGCTATAATTGAACAGCTACAACTATTTAACGAAAAACTAACCGAAAAAGATTCAGAAAATAGTGTAGAACTTACAAATTTTTTATTAGAGGAATTGCAAAAGCCTGATGAAAGATTATATGTATTAGAGTCTATTTTTTATTTCTTTAGTAAATCCTTTGAAAACACACCGCATAAGGCTGAAGTTAATGAAATCTCAATTTCATTTTGGCGTTATTTAGAATCAAAAAAGAACGAGGAATAACAAATGCTTAAGTAAAATACACCCTTCAACAGATGCATTAGCATATCTTCGTTAAAAGGGTGTATTGTTTAATAAATTATTTATAGGAATCTTCGAGCTCAGTTTGTGCTTTTTTAATAGCCTTTTCTAATTTCTCAATTTCATTTAGTAACGATTCCATATCAGTATCTTGAATTCTTTCTAAAGCCTGTTGTGCAGCCTTAATATCTTTTTCTAATTTTTCACGAGCATCAAAGATATCACTTTTATCTTCTTCGTCTAGCGCGTCATCTAGCTTATCAATATCATTATTTAATAGATCAATAAAGTAGTCTACTTGCTCCTCCGACTTATCTTCAAGTAAATCTCCGAGATCTTCAAATAAATCCTTTGTCTCTTCAATCACTTCCTCTAGTTCCTTCACTTCATCTTCTAAAACATCCACTGTAGATTCATCATACATTTCTAATGTTTTTTCAGCTTTTTCAATAGCATCTTTTAGTGCTTTGTAAGCCTGTTGTAATAAATTGAATGAATTTTCTCTTTTTGCTCTTTCCGCTTCTTTTTGCGCATCTTCTAAAGCTTCTAATGCATCATCTATTTCTTCTTCATATAAATCCTTATCAAAGGTGTTGGCATAGGCCTTATCTAGTTCACTTTTCGCTTTGCGAATTGTATTTTCTAAAACACTTTGTAATACATTTAATTCTTTAGAATTCGTTTTTCTAGCTTTTTCGAGGACTGCTTCTCCCTTACTAATCGCATCATCTAAATTACTTAGAACCTTTAGTAAATCTTTCTCTGCTTCTTCAATTTCCTCTTCATCTTCTTCATCTTTCGCCTCTTTAAGCTCTTCTAACGCTTTTTCCACTTTCTTTTGGGCATCTTTAATATCATCTGTTGCATATTTTAATTCACGTTCAAACTCTTTTATCTTAGTCTCATCTACTTGTTCTTGCTCATTTGTATCTTCTTCGTTATCAACAGGGGGATTATTTTCTTCGGTTGGCTCCTCAGCATTGTCCCAGCCTTGCCATGTATCCCAAATGTCTTGAACTGAATCGCTACGTTTATAATCGATTGAACGCTTAATGAATGCAGCTAAATGCGCACGGCTAACATATCCTTGAGGGTTATATTTCCCTTCATTTGTTGTAATGCCTAACGCTCCAAGTTTACCAGTGAATTCATAATACCAATCACTTTGTTTCACATCATCAAAATTTTTCAAATTACTAGAGTTAAGGTTAAACGCATTAACTAAAATTTTGGCCATTTGTGCACGTGTTAAGGAATCACCTGGGTTAAAATATTCACCAGAGGAGAAAATACCCTTTTCCGTTAAGGCTGCAATAGCCGGATAGTGTGAGTTCGTTGTTGGTACGTCTTTAAAGGCAGGATTTTTTACATTCGTTAAATCTAACTTAAGTGCCTTTGCTAAAAAAGAGGCTGCTTGTGCCCTTGTTACATTTTGATCTGGTTTAAATGTATTGTCCTCAAATCCACCGATAATATTAAAATCAGATAGCTTCTGAACAGATTCTGCATACCAAATATCATCTTTCACATCAGTAAATGACCTTTTCTCTGCAAAGGTTTGCGTTGTGCCAAAGATCAGTAAGCCAACAGTTAAAACCGTACTAACACTCTTTTTATAGTTCACATCGTTTCCCCCTAATTATGTATTAATCTCTTACTATATTAATATTTTAGTTGAAACAACGGAAAAATGAAAATAATATATGGGATTATTAACAAATCGTTCCACATTCATTTACTTAAATTCTAGTTGTAATAGACTATTTTTTATTTTCTATTATTTTTTAGTTTTTCAATTCATATATTCCTTTAATAAACATACTCTAAGGGGGCTATGTATTGCTTATACATGTTGTCCATCAGGGAGAAACACTTTGGCAAATAGCAAATCGCTATAATGTCACTATAGCTGCTATACAACAAATTAATCAGTTACCAAACCTAAACCAATTATTAGTAGGGCAATCCCTTGTCATTCCTGTTGCAGGAACAGTTCACACTGTAAAAAACGGGGAAAATTTATGGTCCATCGCTCAAACATATGGTGTCTCCGTTAATGCCATCTTACAGGCAAACCAAATTACAAATCCAAATGTTCTTTATCCTGGAGTATCCTTATTTATTCCACCTATTCTCCATATTGTTCAACCAGGCCAAACTTTATGGCAAATTGCAAATCTTTATGGTACATCTGTACAATCCATTCTTTCCGAAAATCAAATCCAAAATTCAAATGTTATTTTTGTTGGTACACAATTAATCATTCCTAGATCCAAACCAATGATTGCAGTAAATGCTTATACGTATCAAAAGGATGAAGATGCTGCACAATCTGTAAATACAATCGGGCATCTCCTAACGTATTTAAGTCCTTTCGCATATATGATTAAAGAAGACGGAACTTTGCAGCCGTTTGCAGATGACTTCATGCTTGCTAGTGCACAATCTAAAAATGTTGTTCCGATGTTAGCAATTACGAACTTATCTGCGACTTCTACAGGAACAAATCTAGCACATGCAGTATTATCAAGCTCTGATTTAAGAGAAAGATTAATTACGAACGTTCTAGAAATAATGGATAATAAAGGATACAAAGGGTTGAATATAGATTTTGAATATGTTCCCCCAGAGGATCGTGAAAATTATAATCAATTTGTTCAATTAGCTGTAGATCGACTTCATCCAAGAGGTTATTTTGTTTCTACTGCTGTCGCTCCCAAAACAAGTGGAGGGCAAGAAGGGCTCTTATATACCGCGCATGACAATGAGGCTCATGGTAGAATAGCAGATTTTGTTGTGCTTATGACTTATGAATGGGGCTGGAGAGGAGCATCCCCACAAGCCATCTCTCCAATTAATCAAATGCATCGAGTAGTAGAATATGCCCTTTCAGTAATGCCGGCTAGCAAAATCTTTTTAGGCTTTCAAATATACGCAAGAGATTGGAAAATTCCACATGTAGAGGGGGCTGTTGCTGAAACTTTTAGTCCACAGGAGGCTGTTTCTCGTGCAACTAAATATAATGCAACGATTCAATATGATGACACTGCACAGTCGCCATATTTCCGTTATGTAGACGAACAGGGCCAGGAGCATGAAGTTTGGTTTGAAGATGCTAGAAGCGCCCAGGCAAAATTTGATATGGTCAAACAATACAATTTACAGGGCATCAGTTATTGGGTATTAGGCTATCCTTATCCACAAAATTGGGCTTTACTTAATGCAAATTTTACAATCCGAAAGCTAACATAAAATAGAAAAATAGATTGATTTCGAACCGAAGTATCCTAAATTTTAGGAGGGATAAAATGGACATTTATGTTAGACCTGGTGTTTCATTCTGGTACTTAAGCCAAGTTTTCACGATTCCACTCCGGTTGATTCTTGACTCTAACCGAGATGCAAACCCACAATCATTATCTATCGGTCAGCGTATCCGCATTCCTGGATTTGTTTCAACCAATTATCAACTTCGACATGGGGATACTTTATGGGTAATTGCTCAAAGGAACAATTTATCACTAGATATGCTACTTCTTACTAATCCTGATTTAAACCCAAATCTATTACAAGTAGGTCAAACAATTCGAATTCCTAGAAGAGTAACATGGCGTTTTGTAAATGGTAAGCAAAACTATGATTACAACACAATGATGGACGATTTATGGACGCTTGTTACTGTATATCCTTTTATTCAAATGTCTAATATAGGAACTTCCGTTTCAGGGCTTGATATTCCAGAAATTCTTATTGGTAATGGTGCCAAAAGGGTTCATTACAACGCCTCTTTTCATGCAAACGAATGGATTACAACAGCCGTCCTTATGACATTTTTTAACGACTATTTACTATCTTTAACAAATCAAAATTCAATCCGTGGTTTGTCATCATTGCCTTTGTATTTACAAGCAATGCTTTCAATTGTGCCAATGGTCAATCCAGATGGAGTAAATCTTGTCATTAATGGCGCTCCTGAAAATGTATCGTGGAGAGAGCAAGTAATTGAATGGAATGATGGAAGTACTGATTTTTCAAATTGGAAAGCAAATCTAAATGGTGTTGATTTAAATGATCAATTCCCAGCACAATGGGAAGCAGAAAGGGATCGCAATCCAAAAACACCTGGGCCAAGAGATTACGGAGGAGAAGCACCATTAACGGAACCAGAAGCTATTGCTATGGCAGATTTAACTAGAAGACGAGATTTTTCGAGAGTTCTTGCATTCCATACACAAGGTGAAGTCATTTATTGGGGGTTTGAAAATCTCGAACCTCCTGAATCAGAAGTAATAGTTAATGAATTTAGTAGAGTAAGTGGTTATGAAGCAGTTAAAACTGTTGAAAGCTATGCTGGCTATAAGGATTGGTTTATACAGGAGTGGCGGAGGCCAGGCTATACCGTTGAGCTAGGAACAGGAATAAATCCTCTTCCAATAAGTCAATTTGATGAAATTTATGAAAAATCATTAGGAATTTTCCTTGCAGGATTATATATGTAGAAATCTTTACTTAGGAGGGTCTGAGAAAACTCAGATTTCTCCTTTTTTCATTTCTGCACTCCAAATAAATCACCCTTTGTCAAAATTTGAATACACTACAAAGAATGCAATTTATTAATATGAATTCTACTGATTTACAAAAGACTTTTATTAGTAGAGGATAGGAGACCCATGAGAAAACTGTTATTTTTTCTTACCATTACTGCGTTTGTTTTTTTAGTTGGTTGTAGTGATTCAAACTCTAAAGGCGATAAACAAGATCAAGTAGAAAAATCAAACAATGTAGAGGAACAAATGGATACTGATAAATCGAGTAGTATAGAAAATGATGCTGATTCAAATAGCTCATCATCTGAAAATAAAGACTTATCACATGCTTTTGCTAATTATATGGATGAAATAATGTTACTCGCTCCTGATGAAGAAAGAGTAATCGGTCTTTATGAGAGTGTGACAGGTGTTAATTACGTAAATGATGAAATTTTATATAATACTCTTTTAGATGAAGTAATCCCTGGTTACCGACAATTCATTGTAGACTTGGAAGCCATTATGCCAAAAAATAACGAAATTAGAGAACTTCATGAATCCTATATAGAAGCTGCAAATATTCAATACAATTCATTTACTTTAATGGTCTCCGCTTTAGAGGAGCAAAATATTGATAAAATTACTGAAGCAAACCAAGGCTTAGACGAGGCTAGACGTATTCTAAGAAATTGGCTATATAGTGTCGAAGATTTATCAAAAGAGACAGGTGTAGGTTTAGAATAATAATGCTTAAATGCACAACTCATTATGTTTAATGTGTTGTGTATTTTTTGTTTAAAAAAACGTAACAATGCCATATTAAGAATGACTCAAAATGAAAGGAGATTTTCTTATGGGACGAGACGATAGTCAAGGAAAGAGTAATAATACAAATTCATTACCTCAAACGCCAAAAAAGCAAAAAATCGCACCAAATAAAATAAAGGAAGAAATTGCTGAAGAATTAGACGAGCTTCATCTTTTAGTTGAAAAAGCAAAAAACAATTCTCAGCGTAATAAATAGGAGGTCTTCATTTGGAATTCCAACGCGCTCAAGAAATTGTAGCTTCACCAAAGGAATATGAAGTTAGCTATAATGGTGTGTCAATTTGGATTGACAAGCTACATGATGATGGTAAAACTGCAACTGTTCACTTAAGACGTTCATTAGAAGAACGTTCTGAAGTCGATGTTTCCGAATTAAAAGAAGAATACTTAGTACAATAAACAAATTCCCCCGCTGGCTTTTTCCAGCGGGTTTTTTATATACATAAAAAATAAGAAATAAATAGATTGTCAAAAAAGTATTATAAATAACAAATAATTAAAACTGAAAAATGTTATTTAATTGGAATAAAAATAACAAAATATGTAAATAACTGATTTGGAATTATTTATTAATTATTGAAGGAAGTGTCTATGGATAAGAAAATTGTTATGGTGTACTTAGCATTGCTTATTGCTTTATTAAATTTGTTTGATGGATTTGCAACAAATTACGGTGTAACAAATAATATAATTGGAGAATTAAATCCTCTAATGCTTACTATAATGAATAAGCCATTATTATTTTTAAGTTTAAAAATTGTTCTCTCAATTTTAATTTTATTTGTAACATATTTAGTTGCTAAACAAAGTGTCTCTTCATTTCAAAAACTTTTTTTATCTTCTTTAATGGGCGTATCTGTTATTTACTTTGGCATTTTTGGAATACATCTTTTTTGGATATTTTCACAATAAGTTAAATTAATTCAAAAAACCTTTTTACTTGGTATTTCAATACTTTGTTGAAAAGAGGCCATCCGAAATTTTCTCTTCGGATGCCCCTTCATTGTCAATGTGTTGAACAGCTGCCAATATGCACTTTTAAATTGAACTCATTTTAAACGATATTCATTTCATAAAACGCGTTATTTTTTTGATTTAAACGTTTTACAGCATGTTTCTGTAGAATCACTTGCTTCTTCTGATATCGCTTTGAAATCAAAATCAGTAGCAAACTCTGTATTTTTATTTTTAGAGTGATAATCCATATCAATTTGAATTTTTTCAGCTCCACAAAGATTTCCCTTCTTATGGAAAATACAGTTTGATACAGCACAGTTTACTTCTACATTTGGCATAGCTATCCTCCTCATTGATCTGTCTTGAAAAATACGGAAAGGAATTTTAAAACCTAATCCATATTCCTCAAAGCTTATTTTGTCCATTTCAAATTTTTTTATTTTGGAACATGATAATTGGTTTATGGAGAATACTATTGTTAAGAACAAAAACAGTCTACTCCAAATAGCAGACTGATTGTTTCATTATTTTATTTTCATTAATAAATATATAAAATATGGAGCACCTAAAATGGCGACAACGATACCCACTGGTAATTCCATCGGCGCAATAATTATACGACCGATTGTATCAGCACCTAGCAATAATACCGCGCCGATAAGAGCCGTTAATGGTAACAGCTTTTCATGCTTAGAGCCAATCAATTTTCTCGCAATATGTGGAGCTATAAGACCTAAAAATGAAATACCTCCTCCAACTGCAACACAACAACCGGCTAATCCAACAGCTATCAATAATAGCTTACGACGTTCTTTTTCAACCGCAACACCTAAACCGGTAGCCATTGAATCCCCTAAATTTAGAACGTTTATGTATCTCGATTTGTAAATAGCAACGGGAATTAATAAAATTAGCCAAATAAAAGTAACTATTACATAATTCCAATTTGTTGCCCAAATACTTCCTGATATCCATGTCAATGTTTTAACAAAATCCTGCGGGTCCATCTTCATTTGTAAAACGATAATCCCTGCTGAAAAGGCTGAATTAATTCCGATACCAACTAAAACGAGACGAATCGGAGTAACCTTTCCCTTTGTTCTTGCGATACTATAAACTAGGTAGGCCGCAATAAATGCTCCTAGTAAAGCTGTAAATGGCAGAACAAAAATAGATAAGGTTTCCCCAAAAATTGTTGTTCCATTAAATAAAAATATATAAAGCACCACCGCAAATCCAGCTCCTGCATTAATTCCAATAATACCCGGATCTGCAAGCTCATTCCTAGAAATGCTTTGTAGAATACATCCAGCAACAGAAATTCCTGCACCAATTAGTATAGATAAAATGCTACGAGGAAGGCGAAATTCAAATAATGTTAGTTGTCTATTTCCAACATCTTCACCAAAAAATGCGGACCAAATCTCTATAAAAGGTATTTTCAAATATCCTGTATTAATACTAATAACAAACATCGTAATTAATAAAATAGAAAGGAGGGTCGTTAATAATTTAAAACGATTGTTTTTCATAAACAGTTGTAGCATTATATAGCACCTCCCTCTTTCCGAGCTAAATATAAGAAAAATGGGATTCCGACAATAGCCGTAACCGCTCCAACAGGCGTTTCGAAAGGTGCATTAATAATTTTTGCAATCATATCTGCCCCAAGTAATAAAAGAGCCCCTAATATTGCGGAACAAGGAATAATTAAACGATAATCTAAACCGACAGTGAATCTAGTAATATGGGGAACAATCAATCCTACAAAACCAATTATGCCAGAAATAGATACAGCTGCTCCTGTTAATAACAATACAGTAATGATTCCTACAAAACGTACAAACTTCGTATTTTGTCCAAGTCCTTTAGCAACATCTTCACCCAAACTTAAAATGGTAATTGAGTGGGAAATGAATAGTGCACATAAAAGACCAATAATAATTACTGGAATTACATACTTTAATTGATCAAATTGAATACCTGCTATTCCACCGGCATACCAATAACTCATATCCTTTGCAATATCAAACTTCAAACTAATTGCAGTAGATAAGGCACTTAGTAAAGAAGTTATGGCAGACCCCGCTAATGCTAATTTAACCGATATGTTTCCTCCCTTTGATAAGGCAACAATAGAGAAAACTAGAAAAGCACTAACACCAGCCCCAAGAAATGAAATTAAAATTAAATTTCCATAAGAAATATTTTGAAAAATAGCAAAAGCAAGAGCTATAAAAAAGAGCGCTCCCGCTGAAACCCCTAAAATAGATGGTGAAGCAAGAGGATTTCTTGTCATCCCTTGCATAATTGCACCTGATACAGCTAAACCAGCTCCAACAAAAGCGGCTGCTAGTGCCCGAGGTAATCGTAAATTATGTATTATCACATGCTGGGGATTAGTCGAATCATAAAATAAAAAACTTCTCCAAGTAGTATCAAAATTAACGTCTGTTGCTCCAAAGCAGATAGAACCGATAATGGCGAATAAAATGACTATCCAACCAAAAGTAAGAATGGTATATGCAAGCTTCTTTTTTATAGGTTTATTATTTTGTATTTCATTTAAAGCTTTCTCCCCATTTTCGCTGTTCATTTAAATAACCTTCCTTTAACTTCAGCATGTAGCTTATGTATCTTAATATTGACTTTGCTAGTATAATTCGCTTTAATTGAACTTGATAATCATTATCAATCGATACAAACATACTAACATATTTTTAGGGGGATTTAAATGCTACATCAATCAAAATTCAAAAAGCTCTGTCGCATAAGTGGTATTGCTATTTTGGCCATTGGACTTGCCGCATGTGGAAACAATCAAACAGACCAAAATACTTCCGATACTAAAAACAACACTACTGAAGAACAACACTCAAATACACGTAAAGTAACTGATGCGATGGGTCACGAGATAGAGGTACCGGTGCATCCTGAACGTGTACTAGCAACTTACTTAGAAGATTATCTTGTCGCACTGAACGTAAAACCTGTTGCACAATGGAGTGTAAGCAATGGTATCCAAGATTATTTACAAGATGATTTATTAGAAGGTGTCCCTACTATTCCACATGATCTTCCTTTTGAAGCAGTGCAAGAATTAAGTCCTGATTTAATTATTATGGACTCTGCTGAAATGGTTGAAGGTGGCAAGTACGAACAATACAGTAAAATTGCTCCAACTTATGTTGTAGGGAACAATCAAAATAATAATTGGCGAGACGAGCTAATTGAAGTGGGGAAAGTATTAAATAAAGAGGATGAAGCAAAACAGGTGCTAGCTGAATATGAAAAGCTTGCTAAAGATGCTAAAGAGAAATTAGCAAGTAAAGGAACTCCACCATCTGCAGCAGCAGTTTGGTTGGTTAATAATAACTTCTTCATCGTATCTAGCAACCTTTCAAGTGGAGATGTGTTATACAATGATTTAGGATTAGAAGTTCCTAGTGTTGTAGAAGAAATCTCAGCAAAGGCAACAAGCAACTGGAATCCGATTTCTCTTGAGAAGCTTACAGAGTTAGATGCTGATTATCTATTTCTAATTAATAGTGACAAACAGGGGGCAAGTGAAATAAATAAAAACTTGTGGAATACTATTCCTGCTGTTCAAAATAATCAAGTTATAGAAATACCAGCATCATCTAGCTGGTTATATACAGGAACTATTGCTAATACTGAAATAATTGAAGATGTGTTAGAAGCAATTAAATAATTATTTTTGCATTAGAAAAAGCGAATGCGTTTATGTTCATATGAAAAATCGTTCACTTTCAAAAACTCTAAATTAACAAGTGGAATAGCATACCAAGTGCATAGGATATGGTATGCTATTTTTCTTTGTATATCAATGTAAACTATAATTGTTAGCTACTATCTTATTTCAGATGCTCATTTAACACACTATCTTCTAAAACATCAAACTTATTTCCATATACTTTCGCAATATGATTTTCACCCCATGTACATAGAGCGTTTAAAATACCTTCTAAACTCCGACCATAATCGCTTAGCTCGTATTCTACCTTTGGTGGAACTTGATTATATACGATTCGGTTAACCACTCCATCGTCCTCTAATTCACGCAATTGTTGGGTTAACATCTTTTGTGTGATGTTTGGCATAAGGCGCTTTAATTCGCTTGTACGTTTTTTTCCATGAGTTAAATGACATAAAATCACACACTTCCATTTTCCTCCGATTACCTCTAAAGTTGCTTCTACTGAAATATTATATTTCTTTTCCATTTAAAAACCTCCCCACAGGCACCAAAAAGTACCTATATAACCTTTTGGTATCTATAACACTTTAAAGTGCGTACTTCTCTTTAATATCCTTTTATCCCATAATAACATTTGCACGATGAACTTTACAGCTTTTAAAGGTTCATGACATTTTTATAGGAGGAACACCAAATGTCTTTAGATAAAAAACGAACTACCTTTGCATTACTGGCATTAGCAGTGAGTGCCTTTGCGATTGGTACTACTGAATTTATCAGCGTCGGGCTATTACCGCTAATTGCTGAAGATTTACAAATACCCGTTACAACTGCCGGCTTGACCGTCTCTTTATATGCTTTAGGTGTTACTTTCGGAGCGCCAATTCTAACATCTGTTACTTCAAGGATGTCACGTAAAACGCTTCTACTATGCATTATGATTGTTTTTATTTTAGGAAATAGTCTTGCTGCATCTGCTACAAATATAACGGTCTTACTTATAGCTCGCATTATTTCTGCCTTTTCACATGGTGTTTTCATGTCGATCGGCTCGACAATTGCAGCTGATTTAGTGCCAGAAAATCGACGAGCAAGTGCAATATCAATTATGTTCACTGGTCTTACTGTTGCTACAGTTACAGGCGTTCCCTTTGGCACATTTATTGGGTTGCACTTCGGATGGAGAATTGCCTTTATTATCATTGTTGCTATCGGCTTAATTGCACTGGTGGCAAATATGATTCTCGTACCATCCGAATTACGAAAAGGAACTCGTACAACTTTAAGCGATCAATTTAAATTAATAAAAAATGGGCGCTTGCTGCTTATATTTATCATTACAGCGTTAGGCTATGGAGGAACATTTGTTGTATTTACTTATCTGTCTCCTCTGCTTCAGGAAGTCACAGGATTTAGTGAAGGGACAATTTCCGTGATATTATTTGGCTACGGAATTGCTATAGCAATTGGTAATACTTTAGGTGGAAAGCTGTCAAATCACAATCCAATTAAAGCTTTATTTTATATGTTTATAGTACAAGCCATCGTTCTCTTTGTGTTAATGTTTACTGCACCATTTAAAATTGCAGGGTTAATTACAATTTTCTTTATGGGGCTTCTTGCTTTTATGAATGTACCCGGATTGCAAGTTTATGTTGTTATGCTTGCAGAGCGTTTTGTACCATCTGCAGTTGATGTAGCATCTGCCATTAACATTGCAGCATTCAATGCTGGAATTGCTATTGGGTCCTACCTTGGAGGTGTCGTTACAGACTCAATTGGGCTTATCCACACAACTTGGATCGGAGCAATAATGGTTGTGGTTGCTGTTCTTTTAACAGGCTGGAGTCGATCACTTGAAAACAAGGAAGTAAAACAATAAAAGAACTATCTTTCAAGCAAATAAGGTGGTGATGCACTAAATTATTTGGTGAGATATTATTAATACTTTATTAAAAAAATTGGAGGATTAAATTATGATTAAAAATTTACAAGATACAACTACATTATCTAATGGTGTAAAAATGCCTGGTCTTGGTATCGGTGTATTTAAAGTGGAAGAAGGTCCAGAGTTGGTAAATGCCGTCAAATTTGCTATTAAGCACGGCTACCGAAGTATTGATACAGCAGCTATCTACCAAAACGAAGAAGGTGTTGGACAAGCGATTAAAGAAGGACTGACAGAGACAGAACTTTCTAGAGAAGATTTATTTGTTACATCAAAAGTATGGAACTCTGATTTAGGATATGAATCAACCCTTGCAGCTTTCGAAACAAGCTTAAAGAAACTTCAACTTGATTATTTAGACTTATATTTAATTCATTGGCCAGTAGCAGGGAAATATAAAGATGCATGGTGCGCTCTTGAAACACTTTATAAAGAAGGAAAAGTAAGAGCAATTGGCGTAAGTAACTTCCAAGTTCACCATCTTGAAGACTTAATGAAGGATGCGGAAATTAAACCGATGATTAACCAAGTGGAATTCCATCCTCGTTTAACTCAAGAAGAAGTACGTGCTTTCTGTAAAGCAAATGATATTCAAGTAGAGGCTTGGTCTCCACTTGCACAAGGTCAATTATTAGACAATCCAGTTCTACAAGAAATTGCGAATCATTATAACAAATCAATCGCTCAAGTTATTTTACGATGGGATTTACAAAATGGTGTTGTAACAATTCCAAAATCTACGAAAGAACACCGAATTGTTGAAAATGCAGATGTCTTTGATTTCGAACTAACAAACGAGCATATGGAGCAAATCAATCAATTAAATGAAAATCACCGTGTAGGTCCAGATCCAGATAACTTTGACTTTTAAGATTTCAAAAAAACAGACGCATCCCAAATTTAAGGGGGCGTTCGTTTTGCTCCTTTTGTCCCAAATCGTCAAATAACCTTTTTTCAATAGTTTCCAAATCATCTCACTTGATGTTCCACAATCATTGAAAATGGATAAGTAACTACTCTAAATGAGTAGCCAAAACTCTTTTTTGGCAATCTGACTATCCTAGTTTTTTCAACCTTAGACTATGGCTTATGTCCTCATCCTTCAATGACCTAATTCACATTATTTCCCCGTAAATAATGGAAATAATTTTATAAAATATATTACATAAAAGAAAAGCGCGAGAATGTTATTAAATTAGCATTCTCACGTTTTTTATTATATTTCTTTTATATTCTAAAATAACATCTTCCCATTTAATTAGTAACCGAATCATTTGAATAAGAATGCTATCATAAACCAAATTGTAGCTCTGAAAGAAACAGCTTCTGAGCTTTATATATAAAGTTCAGCTACATTTACTAAGCTAAAATTCTTGATAGAAAAATATTAAATCAACCATACTAAAGTATATTTGAACTAAAAGGAGTGACGGATTTGCGAGATAAAGAAACTATAAAACAAGATATAATAAATGCCTTTCATTTAAGACATGCAACGAAGGAATTTGATTCAAATAAAAAAATTTCCGATGAAGATTTTCACTTTATATTAGAAGCAGGGCGATTATCTCCAAGTTCATTTGGATTTGAACCATGGCGCTTTGTTGTTGTACAAAATGCTGAGCTCCGAGAAAAAATTAAACAATCATCATGGGGTGCTTATAGTAAATTGCCAGATGCAAGTCATTTTTTAATTATCTTGGCTAGAACGAAACTAGACACTATCTATAATTCCGATTATTTACAAAATCATTTAAGAAATGTATCTCAAATGCCTAAAGAATTTATAGGAAAGTTTTTAGAACGAGTTGAGGAGTTTCAAAGAGATGATTTTAAACTGCTCGATGGAGATCGTCCTCTATATTTTGTTAAAGCAACTACTGGTGCGATTTCAGAGTATTTTTTAATATTTTGATCGGAAGTAAAAGTAATAATTAAATCCGGCTCTAGTTCTACTAGCTTCTCAATTTCTCCATCTGCCACTACTTCAACGTCTTTTATTTGGTTACCAAAAAATTTATTCCCCTTCACCCATTCATTCACAGCAATAGGGGTAACACCAAGCTCTAAAACATTTCCTACGTAAGTATGAGCTAATACAGCAACTCTCTTCGGCTCAACAGGAATTTCCACATCACCATTTTCAGCGTGGTAAATTCTTGTTTCACCAGTATCTTTACTATCCGATTCCGTTGTTTTGCTTGAATCATTACCACAGGCTGCTAATAAACCTATTAAAACTAATGTCATTATACTAAGAAAAAAATTTTTATTGCCCATTCGATTCCGTCCCCTTTAATTTTACTTTTTCTTCAATTTTCAACTTACAATCTTTACGCTTTCTAAATAGTTCGCCAATTGTAATTGATTATCATTATCAATAAGTGTGAATTGTATTTGCTTCTTTGACAATACATTTTTTCTCACTTTTAGCTAATAATTAAAAAACAAGTACTAGAGATATGTTCTAGTACTTGGACATTCTTTTATTAAATCTAATATGACTCACTTTTTGTTTGTAACGTATGGATTATGAATGAATCATTCTCTTTGTTCGTAATTAGTTTTAGGATGATTGGATATACTACTCATAATTCCCACTTAAATACGTTCAATAAACTTATTTTTCCAATTTTTTATAGACTGAAAGAGTTTAAAACATAGTTTAACCTAAATTTTCAGTAAAGTCTAACTTCTCGGAAATGTTACTAGTTTTTAATAAAAAATTGTATAATAAACCTTGCACAATATTAAGTTCATTATCTTTCAATTTTAATTTGACAATGAACACCGTTGACATTTATATTTAAAACATAATCGGTGATATTGATAATCATTTTCATTAATATATGAATCTTTTAATTTGGAGGTAATAAATGATGGATCGCCTCATTACAGAAGATTTAAGCATTAGCTATGGTGAACAGTTAATTGTTAAAAATCTCAGTGTAACTATTCCGGATAAAAAAATCACAACTATTATTGGTTCTAATGGTTGTGGAAAATCCACATTATTAAAAGCCATTACTCGGATTATTTCACATCAATCAGGATCAGTTCTTTTAGATGGGAAAGATATTTCAAAGGAAAATACAAAATCTCTTGCTAAAAAAATGGCTATTCTTCCTCAAACTCCTGATAGTACCTCTGGTTTAACCGTTGTTGAATTAGTATCCTATGGGCGGTTTCCCTATCAAAATGGCTTTGGAAGATTAACGAAAAAGGACATCGAAGTAATCGAATGGGCACTTGAGGTTACAGGAACAGCAGATTATAAGTATCGTTCTGTTGATGCATTATCTGGTGGTCAAAGGCAACGTGTATGGATTGCTATGGCTCTTGCACAGGAAACAGAAATTATTTTTCTTGATGAGCCGACAACCTATTTAGATATGGCACACCAACTAGAAATTTTAGAATTATTACAGAAATTAAATCAAGAACAAGAGCGCACAATCATTATGGTTCTTCATGATTTAAACCAAGCTGCTCGTTTTGCTGATTACATTATCGCCTTAAAAGATGGTGAGATTGTAAAAGCAGGCTCTTGTGAAGAAGTCATTACACAAGATGTACTAAAAAAAATCTTTGAAATTGATGCTGTTATTGGACAAGATCCTAGAACAAATAAACCAATGTGTATAACATACAACCTATTAAAAGGAGAAGCTCAACATGAAAAAACTGATACTTCCATTTATGCTACTTCTAGTACTTCTTATTAGTGCTTGTGGTAAAGAAGAAGCAAAGGATAACACAAATACTGTAAAAGAAGAAAACGATGAATTCATTACGTACCAATCTGAAAATGGACCAATTGAAGTTCCTGCTAACCCACAAAGAATTGTTTTACTTTCAGGTTTTGCTGGTAACGTATTACAATTAGGTGGCAATGTTGTTGGTGTAGAAGAATGGTCTAAAAATAGCCCTGCTCTTGCCGACAAATTAAAGGACGCTGAAGTCGTTACAGATGAAGACTTAGAAAAAATTATTGAATTAGAACCAGATTTAATCATTGGATTATCAACAATTAAAAACGTTGATAAATTAAGTCAAATTGCTCCAACTGTAACTTTTACATGGGGAAAAGTTGACTATTTAACACAACATATTGAAATTGGTAAGCTTTTAAATAAAGAAAAAGAAGCCCAAGAGTGGGTAAATGATTTTAAGGCTCGTGCAGAAGCTGCCGGTGAAGAAATTAGAGCAAAAATTGGCGAAGATGCAACTGTTTCTGTTATGGAAAGCTACGGAAAAGACCTTTATGTTTTTGGTGATAACTGGGCGCGTGGAACAGAAATACTATATCAATCAATGAAATTAAAAATGCCTGAAAAGGTAAAAGAAGTTGCTTCTGAGTCCGGTTACTATGCATTATCAACAGAAGTCCTTCCTGAATATGCTGGAGATTATATTATTTTAAGTAAATATTCTGATGCAGATACCTCTTACCAAGAAACGGAAACTTATAAAAATATTCCTGCCGTTAAAAATAACCGGGTGTTTATAATGAATGGTGAAGGTGCATCTTTCAGTGATCCAATCACATTGGAAAAACAATTAGAATTCTTTAAAACATCATTTTTAGGTAACTAGAAAAGACGAAGCGACCTCGTGGGGCTGGGTGGCTTACGCTAGACATTAAAGGAGGCTATCCCAGGACTAAGAGCCAGTACTGATGGGATAGCCCCTTTTCCTATATTCTAGAAAAGGAAAAGACGAAAGACTTATGACGACTAAAAACAAAACTTCCATATCATTTGTCTACAAATTAATAGCGGGAATCCTATTATTTCTTTGCATGTTTATAGTAGCGATGGTGTTTGGAGCAGCAGATACAACAATTAAAGATGTATGGTTAGCTCTTACTTCTTCAGCATCTGGAGACAAAATTTCTATGATTCGTGAAATTCGTTTACCTCGGGAAATAGCAGCTATTTTTGTAGGAGCAGCTCTTGCCGTTTCCGGTGCCATTATGCAAGGAATGACAAGAAATCCATTAGCAGATCCAGGTCTATTAGGATTAACGGCAGGTGCTAATGCCGGATTAGCGATTACCCTTGCTTTCTTCTCATCTGCAAACTACTTCATTACAATGATTGCTTGTTTCATAGGAGCAGCTCTTGGCGCAACAATCGTTTTTGGCATTAGTGCAGTGAAAAAGGGAGGGTTTTCTCCTCTACGCATTGTATTAGCTGGTGCAGCAGTTTCGGCTTTTTTAACTGCAGTTGCTGAAGGGACAGGACTATATTTTAAAATATCAAAAGATGTTTCGATGTGGACAGCAGGAGGACTAATTGGTACAACTTGGGGACAGCTAAAAGTCATTGTACCCTTTATTGTAATTGGAATAATCATTTCTTGCTTTCTTTCAAGACAACTTACGATTTTAAGCTTAAATGAAGAAGTCGCCATTGGTTTAGGGCAAAAAATCGCAACAATCAAAGGAATTTTATTTATTATTATCATTATTTTAGCTGGTGCATCTGTTGCCCTGGTAGGAAATATGGCCTTCGTTGGTCTTATGATTCCACATATTGTTCGAGTAATAGTTGGCTCAGATTACCGTTTTATTTTACCAATGTCAGCAATTATCGGTGCGAGTTTTATGCTTATGGCAGATACAATTGGCCGAACACTTCACTCACCATATGAAACACCGGTTGTGGCCATTGTTGCCTTGCTGGGTTTACCATTCTTCCTAATTATCGTTCGTAAAGGAGGAAAAGCATTCACATGATAAATCCAGCATTAATTAAAAAACAACGTATCATTTTATGTATATCTATACTACTTATTTTGTTAACGATTTTTATTGGCATGGGCTTAGGAGCTTCTTCTCTATCTTATGACAGACTATTTCCAACTTTATTTGGACAAGGTACTTTTAAAGAAGAGTTTGTATTATTTTCTGTCCGATTGCCTCGTATTTTTATTACACTTTTAGCAGGTATGGCCCTTGCTTTATCAGGTTCTATTTTACAAGGAATTACAAGAAATGATTTAGCAGATCCAGGCATAATCGGTATTAACTCTGGTGCAGGATTTGCCATTGCTATTTACTTTTTATTTTTCCCTATAGAAGTTGGATCATTTGTTTATGTAATTCCATTAGTAGGGTTTTTAGGGGCTATTTTTACTGCTGTTTTAATTTATTTGTTAGCCTATAACAAAAAGAATGGACTACAGCCGGTAAACTTGGTTCTTATTGGGGTTGGATTTTCTATTGCTTTATCTGGTGCAATGATTGTCCTAATTTCCTCTGCTGATCGTGCAAAAGTAGATTTTATTGCAAAATGGTTAAATGGTAATATTTGGGGTACTGATTGGCCATTTGTTTGGGCTATTTTACCTTGGTTAATTATCTTAATTCCGTTCACTTTATATAAAGCAAATCGATTAAATCTATTAGGATTAAGTGAGCCTGTTGCAGTTGGAGTAGGGGTGTCAGTCGAAAAAGAACGGATTGCTTTACTAATAACAGCTGTTGCCTTAGCAGCTGCTGCAGTTTCTGTTACTGGTGGTATCACTTTTATCGGTCTAATGGCACCGCACATTGCAAAAGCTTTAGTCGGTCCTAGAAATCAATTATTTATTCCAGTTGCTTTACTTCTCGGTGGTTGGCTATTACTCTTCGCCGACACAATTGGACGTAATATCCTTGATCCGAGTGGCGTACCAGCCGGCATTATGGTTTCACTAATTGGTGCTCCTTATTTTGTTTATTTATTGTTGAAGAAATAAATATAAAAAATCCCTTGAATAATCGAGGGCACTGAAAAACTTACGCTTTTTATTGCGTATCGGTTTTTCAGAATAAAAAGAAGGCACTTTCTGTTCGATTTTGAACAGAAAGTGCCTTCTTTCTTTGTCTATTTCTTACTCTTTTTCGTT
>JAEXYZ010000079.1 GCA_023405135.1 Bacillota bacterium
ATTGGAGTGAAGGGGCGACTCCTGCGGGAACAGCCCGAGACTCGAGACCCCACAGGAGCGTAGCGACGAGGAGGCGCAGGGCCAGCCCTGGATGCGCGTCCCCGGAACGGAAATCAATTTTCTTAATGTCGAAAAAACACATTTTTCTTGATGAGAAAAATGATGTTTTTTAGTTTTGTCCCAGCCTCTTTTATAAGTATTTTTTTATTTCGTCCTCAAATTTGGAAGGCTTATCGGCAGGGGCAAACCGTTTAACGACATCGCCGCTTCGATCCACTAAAAACTTCGTAAAGTTCCATTTTACTTTGTTTCCAAAGAGACCTTTTGTTCCTTCAGTTAAATATTTAAATAAAGGATGTGCATCTTCACCATTCACCTTGATTAGTTCGTGCATTGGGAAGGTGACACCGTAAGTAAGACGGCATTCCTCCGCAGCTTCAATTCCAGTGTTTAACTCTTGTTTAAATTGATTTGAAGGAAAACCGAGAATGACTAGCCCTTGATCCTTATATTTTTTATAGAGTTTTTCTAAATCTTCAAATTGATTTGTAAAACCACATTTTGAAGCAGTATTTACTATTAGTAACACTTTTCCCTCATAACGTTTTAAGGAGTATGTCTCACCATTTTCAGTTAATACATTAAAATCATAGACGTTCATAAAATCCCTCTTTACCGATTATTTTGGAGTTGTTTTTCATAGGTTTTTGTTTTTCGACTTAATATCATTAGTGTAACAGCTAGTGTAAAAGAAGTAATGATAAAAGCACTGATAAAGACAATTACACCATTCCAGCCCCAACTTGACCAGAAAAGGCCACCAGTTGTACCTCCTATACTTGATCCCATATAATACGCAAATAAATAAAGAGATGACGCTTGAGCCTTATCTTTTTTAGCACGGTAGCTGACCCATCCACTTGCAATAGAGTGAGAACCAAAAAATCCAAAGGTAAATATAACGATTCCGATAATTTTCGTAATTAGATTCATCGGTAAAGTTAGTAAAGCGCCTACGAACATAATAGAAATCCCAATTAGTAAAACTTTTTGTCGACCAAATTTATCTGAAAGACTGCCAAACCAAGTTGAACTAAATGTTCCGACTAAATATACAATAAATATCCAGCCGACAACACCGGCACTTAAGTTATATGGTGAATCTAAAAGTTGAAATCCAATATAATTATAAAGCGTAACGAAACCAGCCATCAGCGTAAATGCAATTCCAAATAAACAAATCAAACCTGGGTCCTTCATATGAAAAAATAGCGATTTACACAATGCTTTAAAATTAAGTTGTCTTGGTATAAAGTGCTTTGATGGAGGTAATGCCCAAACAAAATAAGCACTAATAATAAGACTTAATAAACCTATTGTAATCATCCCAATTTGCCAATTGAAGTGATCAGTCATTGATCCCATAATAATACGACCGGCTAGGCCTCCTATAGAATTTCCGCTTATATAAAGTCCCATGGCGATCCCTAAACTAGTAGGTTCAACTTCTTCACCTAAATAAGCCATTCCAATTGCGGGTACACCAGCAAATACAATTCCTTGAACAATTCGTAATAATAAAAGCACTTCAAAAGATGGAGAAAAGGCTAGTGCAATAGTTAATATAGATGCTGCAAATATTGAAAACATCATTAATCGTTTTCTACCCCATGCTTCCGATAAAGAACCGAAAAAGATTAAACTTAAGGATAAAACGCCAGTTGATAGTGAAAGTGAAAGACTTGCAACAGTAGGTGACACATTATAATCTTCAGTAAATTGAGGGAATAAGGGTTGTGTAATATAAAGATTTGCAAAGGTAATAAACCCTGCTGCAAATAAAGCTAAGCTTGCTAATTTAAATTGCTTTGTTCCTCTTTGTAAATAGCTCATGATGATTTCGCCTCTTTAAAATTTTGACATTTTTTTGAACTTTATTATTATCTTTATTATAATAAGAAGACTCATATAATGATAATTCATTGTTTTTATTTACCTTATAAATAAAAGTAATAAGGGAGATCGTTTAATGGATTTTAATTCATTGCAATATTTTAAAACAGTAGCAAAGTATGAAAATATGTCCCGTGCTGCTGAAAAATTACATATGTCACAGCCTGCATTAAGTAAATCGATATCATTATTAGAACAATCTCTCGGTGTTGAATTATTTGATCGACACGGACGTTCAATTAAATTAAACAGATACGGGAAATTTTTTTTAGAACGAGCAGAGTTTATTATAAAAGAATTTGAACGGGCGAAGGAGGATTTAGCAAATCTAGTGTCTCCTGGTCATGGAGAAGTATCGATTGGCTTTATGCATACATTAGGACTTGAGGTAATCCCATCACTTATGAGGGAGGTTAAAAATGTATATCCATATATGAAGTTTCAACTAACTCAAAGTAATTCTAGCTTTGTATTAAAGAGACTCGAACTCGGGGAACTTGATTTATGTCTTATTTCATCTTTAGACACACATGTCGGTATTGTTTGGGAGAAACTGTGGGATGAACAATTATTTTTAATTGTGCCAAAGGGTCATCCGTTAAGTAAGAAAAAAAGTGTAAAGGTAGCTGACTTTGCCAACGAACCATTTATTTCGATAAAAAAAGGGAACTCCTTACGTAAAACGGTAGATGGATTATTTAAAAAAGAAGGTTTTCAGCTTAATGTTGCATTTGAAGGAGAAGAAGTTCATACTGTTGCGAGCCTAGTTGAAAGTGGTTTAGGAGTATCGTTAATCCCACAGATTAAAGGGCTTGATCAATATAAGCTTCATATCATTGATGTAGAATCGAAAGAATGTAAGCGCGAAATAGGTTTAGCTTACTTGGAAAATCGTTTCATAAGTGCGGCGACGATTCAATTTGCTGATTTTATAAGAAGTTATTTTAAAAGGGAAGACTCTCAGTTTTGAGCCTTCCCTTCAGTCTGTTGACAAATACTTTTCATACTGCGTCCCTAGCCCCGGTCGCCCCTCTAATTGAAATTCACTAACTAATGAGGCTTCCTATTTGTTATCAATCTGTTTTTTTACCCGTAATTTTATTTGCAATTTCTTCAATTGACATAGCTGAATTTAATTGGAATTGTCCTTTTTGAAGAGATCTTGCATATTCAGGTTGTGCTAAAAATAATTCCATTTCCACACTATTGTCAATAATGCCTAATTCTTTTATTTTTTTTGCAACTTCAGCAGGTGTTAAACCATCATAGATGTAAAGAGTACCTGTAACTGTTTCATCTATTGGTTGTTCCTCAACAGCTGCGGCTTTGTTCGTTTGTTCTTCTAGTTTGCTGTCTGCATTATTTTCTTTTGAAATAGTTTTTGAAGTTTCAGTTTGTTTATTTTGTTCTAGCAACTCGATTTGTTTATTTGCTTCATTTAATTGTTGTTCGAGATTCATTATTTTCTCTTCATATTGTTTAATATTTTTTTCATTATCTTCTTTAACTACGCCTAAAGGAAGATTGAATATGTTAGATGCTGTAAGTAATGCGCCAATTAAAAAACAAGCAATCCCGAAACCACGAATAGATGACTTTTTCATCGACGGCCTCCATTATGTAAAATTGACAATACTTGTTCTTTTGATAAAGTAGACATTTTACTAATTTCTTCGATTGGATACCCTTGTTTATTTAATTCAATCACTTGGCTTACTAAAATTTCATTAATTTGTTTTATATTGCTACTACTTGGATTTGATTTTGTAGATAGCACTGAACTTTTTGGTTCTAAAGAGCGTTTTGTAGTGCTTGGAGATTTTACCGTAAAATTAGGTTCAAGGAATAATTCTTCTTCTACTACTTTTAATCTTTTCTTTAAAGCATTTGTTTCTTGATAAATGCTAATCGATAAGTCTTCTAAATCCTTTTCAACTTTTTTTGATGAATCTTTAAGGAAAAATGATAAAAGGATACAGATAATACCGATGATTATTAATATTGTTGATAGTTCCACGTTCGTTCCTCCGTATAGAACAATTTTTACTGAATGAGAAAGATTATAATTATTGATTGTAATGTTTAAACATATAAACTAGTTCAACGTTTTATGTTTTACAAATAGCTGTTAATATTTCTTAAAACGAATTTCAAAGGACAGAAGAACAACCTTACAGCGATTGGTGAATCAACACGAACTATGACGTATTATAAAACGAAAAGTGTCATATTTAGTCGACTTCCAGTAACAGTGTTTTCCGCTAATAGTATTTTAACATACGAAAAGTTAATAATAAATGATGCTAGATTTTTTTTCAGTTTATGTTATAATGATTTAGTCGTATAAATCATGCTCATGTTTAATAATTCTTGATATAGAGTGGGAGGGTTAATGATGCGCGTAAACATTACATTAGCTTGCACAGATTGTGGCGAACGTAACTACATTTCAAAAAAGAACAAACGTAACAATCCAGAGCGTCTTGAACTTAAAAAATATTGCTCTCGTGAGAAGAAATACACTCTTCACCGTGAAACGAAGTAAGCATTATTGCCAAAACCACATGTGGTTTTGGCTTTTTACTTATAAGGTGCAATAGGGGCTGGTAATCATGGATAAAAAAGAACTACGTAAAAATGTTAGGCAGTCATTAAATGACATGTCAAATCAACTATATTATGAATCCTCATTAAAAATAAAAGAACAATTATTAAAAGAGCCTTCGATAATAGAAGGGAATACGATTGCTATTACGATTTCAAATAAGCCTGAGGTTGATACGAAAGGCATTATCGAATCACTTTGGGAAGATAATAAAAAAGTCGTTGTTCCTAAATGTAATCCAAAGGATCGTTCGATGACTTTTTATGCAATTAATCATTTTCAGCAGCTAGAAACGGTCTATATGAATTTGCTAGAACCGATTCCAGAAATTACAAAACATGTGACTGCTGATGAAATTGATTGTATAATCGTACCAGGAATCGTCTTTGATTGTAGTGGTTATAGGATTGGTTATGGTGGGGGCTATTATGATCGCTATTTAAAAAACTTTGAAGGCTCCCTCATTTCATTAGCCTTTGATATCCAAATAGTTGAAAAAATACCAATTGAGTTTTACGATTTACCCATTGACCTTATTATTACGGAAAGTAAGCGAATCGATTGTGCAACTAATCGAAAGGAATGCTCTTTATGAAAACGATGAAAGATATTTATGATTTATTAAAACAATATGGAACTTATATATACACAAGAGATCGTATGGGTGACCTTATTTTAATGGAAGATGAAATTAGGGAACTGTACAAAGCAAGGGTTATAGATACTAAAGATTATCAAATGGCAATACTCCTTATTAGACAAGAGGCTTCGAAGTTAGAGATGAAGGAAAAAAACAATCAATCTTAAGATGAAAAGTTTTTATACCAAATGTTTCAATTAGTTGATAAAATTTTCTTTTTCATATAAAATTTTTCAAAAAAGTTACAAGAATATTATATTGTGACGTATATGACAGTGGACAGTGTTAATCCACTGTTTTAGTTTGGGAACCTTTTTGTAAATAATACGTAAATATAGTATATAATTAAAAAAGATTGTAAATATTATTTCTTTACTTCTAATTTTTTGCATATTAATGATTTGTAAGTTTTTATTGCTTCTTATAATGAAAAAGAATAAGATATATTTTGGCTTCTTGGTTGGTATTAAATTTTTGTAAATTATCATTTCAACTTTATATTAATTAAGTAGAAAGGGATGTTAGGAATGAAGTCATTTAAATGGCCTAAACATTCAATATTAGCTATTGCTATACTTGCGACTTGGATAAAAACAGTTGTTGTGTATCATACAAGTTTTGAGATGGATATTGAAAATTCAATGCAAGAATTTATTTTAATTATAAATCCTTTAAGTTTTCTATTATTTATTTATGGCTTAGCGTTATTCTTTAAATCACAAAAAGCTCGCAATCGCTATATTATCACTATAAGCGTAATTTTATCGATTGTACTGTATGCGAACGTTGCGTTTTATCGATTTTATAATGATTTTATAACATTGCCTGTTTTATTCCAAACAAGTAATTTTGGCGAATTAGGTACTTCAGTTGGTGCGATTATTAGTTGGTTAGATATTTTATATTTTATTGATGTTATTATTTTAATTGCAGCTGTTAAATTTTTACCAAAATTTAATGAACAAATGGCTGTCCGTAAAGAATTTCGTCGTGCTTACTATGTGCTATCTGTTGCTGTTTTATTCTTAAATTTAGGATTAGCAGAAACTGAACGACCACAATTATTAACGCGCAGTTTTGACCGTGAATTATTAGTTAAAAATATCGGAACGTATAATTATCATTTGTATGATATTTATATTCAGTCAAAATCATCTGCTCAACGTGCATTAGCAGATGGCAGTGAACTAGTAGAGGTTGGTAACTATGTTCAAGCAAATCAAGCCTCAGTAAATGAAGAGATGTTTGGTAAATACAAAGGTCGTAATGTTATTGTAGTTTCATTAGAATCATTACAAAATTTTGTTATTAATAATACAATGAATGGGGAAGTTATTACACCGTTTTTAAATTCTTTAGTTAATGATAAAGATACGTATTATTTTAGCGACTTCTATCATCAAACAGGGTTAGGTAAAACTTCTGATTCTGAGTTTATTGTTGAGAACTCATTATTCGGCTTAGGACGCGGTGCTGTATTCTTTACTCATGGTGGAAATACGTATAACTCAATGTCAGAAAAGCTTGGTGAAAATGGCTATTTTACAAGTGTAATGCATGCAAATAACAAGTCTTTCTGGAACCGTGATATGATTTATCAATCATTAAATATTCAAAAGTTCTACGATATTGATTCGTATGATGTAAATGAAGAAAACTCTGTTAACTGGGGATTGAAGGATATTCCGTTCTTTGAGCAATCCGCTGAGATTATGACAAAAATGCAACAACCATTCTTCACACGAATGATTACTTTAACGAATCACTATCCGTTCTATTTAGAAGAAGAAGATATTATGATCCCAGAGTATAATTCAAATTCTGGTACGTTAAATCGTTATTTCCAAACAGTACGATATATGGATGAAGCTGTAAAAATTTTCTTTGATGAGTTAAAAGAAAAGGGCTTATATGATAATTCAATTATCGTTATGTATGGAGATCACTATGGAATTTCCGAAAACCATAACAAAGCGATGGCTATGTATTTAAACAAAGAGGAAATTACTGCCTATGATACGGCGTTGCTGCAATCGGTACCTTTATTTATCCATATTCCTGGTTCAGGTGAGGGTAAAGTGATGGATGAAGCGGCTGGTCAAATTGATATTCGACCAACAATTTTACATCTTTTAGGAATTGATACAGCAAACGATATGCAATTAGGGGCAGATCTTTTCTCAGATGAGCACGAAGATTTCGTTATCTTCCGTGATGGCCGATTTGTAACGGATCAATATGTTTATGCGGGTGAAGTATGTTATGACCGTGATACAGGGGAACAAACAGATATAGAAGCTTGTCAACCGTATATCGATAGAGCATCTGCTGAGCTTGAATATTCAGATGAAATTATTAATGGAGACTTATTGCGTTTCTATGATGATGCAACATTGAATTTAGAGCAGGAGAAGGATGCGTTAAAAGATTAAATAAAAAGGCGTAGCGAATTGATTGCTACGCCTTTCTATATTTTAAATGGATATGAAAAAACGAGGTATCGATATGATACCTCGTTTTTTCGTTTTAATTAGTGTAATTTTGGTGGATAGCCTTGATTTAAAACAGTCATGACTACGAACCAACCAAAAATAGCAGCAGTAGCAAGGCTAAATACTAAAGAAAGAACATTTTTTTCTTTAATTGCTTGGAATATATTCACTACTGCAAAAATTGCTACTAAAGCGAAAATAACCATTAATAAGTTCATTAATAAGACACTCCTTTCGACATCAGAAAATGAATGTCGCAAAACAATATTCCTTCTTTATTGTAAAGCACCATCAACAGTTTGTCGAGAAGAAATAATGGACATTGTTTGAACGTACAATGTATTTTTCTTCTTATCCATGTATAATAATTAAGAGGTGATTACATTGTTAAATGTAAAAGTATTTAGCTTAGGTCCTGTACAAACGAATTGTTATATCGTAAGTAATAAACAAAAAGATTGTCTTATTTTTGATCCAGGTGAGGAAGCGTCAAAAATAATAAAAGTAATACGTTCAAATAGTTTAAAGCCTAAAGCAATTTTTTTAACACATGCACATTTTGATCATATTGGTGCTGTTGATGAACTAAGAGAACTCTTTAATTTACCTTTATATGTTCATGAAAAAGAAGTAGATTGGTTAGGCGACCCAATGAAAAACGGTTCAGGAAGATATGCAGAGCTTCCAAACTATATTGTATCCAAACCTAGTGAAGAACATGTAATTCGTAGTGAACAAAAATATGACATTGATGGATTTATGTTTAAA
This sequence comes from Bacillota bacterium, assembly GCA_023405135.1. GTDB lineage: Bacteria > Bacillota > Bacilli > Bacillales_A > Planococcaceae > Ureibacillus. The sequence continues at coordinate 8,459 of JAEXYZ010000079.1, forward strand.
GCTGTATTTACTCCTGGACATTCTCCGGGCAGTATTTCATATATTTTTGAGGAAGATGGATTTGCAATTGTAGGGGATACATTATTTGAGCAAAGTATTGGTCGAACAGATTTGTTTGGTGGTTCAATGGAAGTTTTGTTAAAATCCATTCACGAAAAGTTATTAGTATTACCTGAAGATTTTATTATTTATCCTGGTCATGGTTCCTATACGACGCTAGGAGCAGAAATGGATTCAAATCCTTTTTTAAACGGTTTTTAAACGGTTAATGGGGCTTACTCATCTATGAGTAATGCTCTTTATTATTTTAAAGAATTTTGTATATTTCGAGTTATGCATAAACTTTTTGTTTTAAAGATATTTAGCCCAAGTGGTAAATGTTGTTTGCGACGATTAATCCTATGAGTAGGAGCGCACCTTCCACTCTAATAAAAAACATCGACTGAATAAATCAGTCGATGTCGTTTATTAATGGCCTGCGCCAGGTACATGGATGAATGTAGTATAATACGTAAATCCTGCGAAGAATATTGTTAAATAAGCTCCGAAAATGTACATGTACATGCGTTCTGTTAGGTTTAAGAAGCCTAATAATAAGAATAATACAGTATTACCAACGAATAATAGCGAAACCTCGTACATATCACCTAAATAGAACATAACAGCAAATATACCTGTCCAGAATGCCATAACTTTATACATGTTACTCATGAAGAATCCCTCCTTTTGCCATGCGACACAATTATCTCAAGTTTCATTATAAATGATTTTGAACAATAATGTAAACTGCTACTTCAATTTTGTTTGTGACAATCGAGTGGAAATTAATATTTTGTTTATTTTACTATGTTAATTTCGTACTTACAAAGGTCACAATCATGAATCATACTTTCAATTTGGATGAAATCATTTTGCGAGAATAATGCATCAATTTGACCTTTCAAATAAGACTCATGAAGAGCACATACAATTTCATTATTTGTAGATATTTGATTTTTAAACGGACAATTATAAATTGTAAAACGAATTTTCTTTCCGTTATCAGTATCTTCAATTTCAGGAATATATCCAATCATTGATGCTGCGTTAGTTAATATTGTTAGTTTTTCTTCAAATTCCATTAAATAATTTATTTTTTGTTCATTTGCAAGTATTTTTTTAATTTGCTCTTGACCATCGTCATAGCTAATCTTTTTTGCTGTTTCTAATGCGCTTGGCCCAAGTTTTTCAATAAGTTGTAGAGTCCAATTTAATAACTGATGATCTTCCCGTTTTGGAAAGCTTAAAACAATCCCTTGTTCGGAAGCTTTATAAACTCTTCCTGGACGGCCACCTTTTCCTGATTTTACAAAATCCGCCGAAATAATATTGATTTCAGATAATTTAGTTAAGTGGAGTCTAGCAACGTTAGGATGAATATTAAATTGGTCTGCAATGTCCTGAACAGTGAACTCCTTTTTTTGTTGTAACATATACTCGTATATTTGATATCTTGTTTCATCTGCTAAAGTACTTGTAACTTTTAAAGGATGAAGCATATAAATCACCTCTTATATTATTTTTTGGTACTATATACCTTATTTTATCTATTCTAACAATGAAATGATAGTAGAAATGAAAAACAATTTTTTATTTTAAAATTAATATCAAAAAATTACTTTTCGAACTATATGAAGCTTTTTTAGTTAATTTTGACGGGAAATTTTAAAAATAAAAGCAAAAAATATATTCAAATAAAAATGTTGGGAAAAGGTCTTTTCCTTTTTAATCGGACATTATATACTGTTTTTAATCAATTGCGGTCACTCATTTTACTACAATGAAGAGGTGTTAATTATGGACATTGAATCGGTAGTAGAGACTAAAAGTGAACAATTATTATTAAAGGCATTGCATTTTGGTGCCTCAGATCTCCATCTATTACCAACTAGTGATAACTATGCAGTTCATTTTCGAAAATACGGTAAGCTTTTTCCTGCTGGAAATATTCCATTCGAATTAGGGGAAAGAATAATCTCCTATTTTAAGTTTTTATCTTCGTTAGATATAAGTGAAAAAAGAAAACCTCAAAGCGGTTCTTTTCAGAAGGAATTTCAAAAGAATCAATATGCATTTCGAGTTTCTACATTGCCATCTGTTTTTAGAAGAGAAAGTCTTGTCATCCGTCTTATGCTTCAAAACTCTCGTCATCCTATTTCTTCACTCTGTTATTATCCCAAATTCTCTGAAAAGCTAATCCAGCTCATTTCAAACAAACAAGGTCTATTGTTATTTAGTGGTGCTACAGGATCCGGAAAAACAACAAGTTTATATTCACTTGTTCAATATTGCAGTGAAACACTTGCTCGTCATGTTATTTCTTTAGAAGATCCTGTCGAAAGTAGCCAGTCACATTTATTACAAATCCAGGTGAATGAAAGAGCAGGGGTTACATATGCAGTTGGCTTAAAGGCCATTTTAAGGCATTCACCTGATGTTATCATGATTGGTGAAATTAGAGATCAAGAAACAGCCAATATTGCAGTTCAAGCAGCTTTAACTGGACATCTAGTATTGTCAACTGTTCATTCAAAGGACACGGTTAATTGTTTATATCGATTAATGGATTTAGGTGTGTCGCTTGAGGAAATGAGACAAGCACTAATTGGAATAGTGGCTCAATGTTTAATAAAGGTAGGTAATAAGGAAGAGAGAAAGGCGATATTTGAAATATTAAGTGGAAAATATTTAGAACAAGCAATTTCAGCGGCTATGCGCGGAGATGAATATGTACTGCCTAATTTTGAGACATTAGCTTATCAAAAAAAGATTTTAGAGGTGAATGAAAAACATGTTACAACAACCTCTTGAATTAAAAACAGTTATTCAAAATCGTAGTAAAAGACGATTAAAACAAATTCCTTCTCTTTTCTATAGAATGAGCACTTTGCTAGAGGAAGGCTATACATTTGCGGATGCGATTAATATGCTACTACCTTACCATGTTGATAATGTGGAATTTTGGCGTGAAAAAATTCAGGATCAATTAAGAAATGGTAGTAATGTAGTGGATATATTGCAAAGTTTAGCAGTGCAGGACAAATATTTGATGGGATTAAAAATTGCAGAAGAAAATGGAGAAATGGCTTTAGCTTTTAAAAATGCTGCAATGCAAATGGAATTTAATGAAAAAATGCTAAAAAAACTAATCAACTTATTGGTTTACCCAATTTTTTTAATAGTGATATTAACAAGTATATTTATCGCCTTCCGCAAAATTTTCCTCCCTAATTTAACAGAGATCATTACCTCAAGAACGAATGAAAATATATCGAGTTTAAATGTTTCAAAGATTTTTCTTCATTTACCTGATTTCATTTTTATACTAACAGGTATTACGATGTTCATTTCCATCCTGTTTTCCTTTTACATTAGAAAGCAAACTATCCAAGAGCAAATCCGTATCATAATGAAAATTCCGATAGTAAATTACTTTTATAAATTGCAAATAACGAGACATTTTTCTAATGTACTTGGAGGACTTATTGTAGGTGGATTTTCACTTCAACATGCTTTAGCCGTAATTCAGGAGCAACAATTAAATAAGACACTTTCTTATGTGACAATGGTAATCGAAAGAAATATAAAATATGGTGAATCTTTATCAACAGCAGTTTCAATTATGGATGTGTTCTTCCCAAAATTTGAAGTCTTTATAAAGCATGGGGAAAAGAGCGGCTATCTTGGTCGTGAATTACTTATTTATTGTGAACTGTTAGATGAAAAATTACAGTCGATTATTAAAACAAGTATCTCATTAATTCAACCATTCTTTTTCTTACTTATTGGTTTATGTATCGTAGTAGCGTATTTAAGTATTTTACTTCCAATGTATAAGTTAATCGATATTATTTAAAGAGGTGAAGGTCATTGAAAGTAAACAATGAAAATGGATTTACATTAATAGAAATGTTAATCGTCCTACTCATCATTTCCATCCTCATTTTAATTACAATTCCTAATGTAACAAAACATTTTGCATCCATTAATGAAAAAGGATGTTCTGCTTTTATACAAATGGTACAAGGGCAAGTTGAGGCCTATAAAATTGATTTTAAAACAACTCCTACAATGCAAGATTTAGTCGATAAAGCATATTTAAAAGCCGATCATACATCCTGTCCTAATGGAGACGACATTGTCATTGATAGTGATGGAAGTGTAAGAGTCAAATAAACGAAAAGGGTAGATAGTAAAAACAAATCGAATAGGGTGTAGAAAAATGTTGAAGCGACTATTGAAAAATAATCGTGGTTTTACACTTTTAGAAATGTTGTTAGTCCTTTTTATCATCACTACAATTAGCTCGATCGTATTTCAATTTTCAATTAAATTAGCAGAGAAGCGTGAGGTTGAGGAATTTTTTAATCAACTTTTGTTGGATATACAAAGAGTCCAAGCTCTTGCTATCGAAGAAGAAAGAACCATTACTTTTGTTTTTCATGACAAAAATATATATAAAGCATATTACGAATTTGGTGGGAAGAGCATTTTGGAGAAAAGCTTTCCAACAGGAATCGAATTAAATATATATAGTAACTTAAAGGAGATTGTTTTCTATTCATCTGGGGAAATTGGAAAATTTGGAACAGTTTTATTTAACACTCCTTTTGGAGAAAAACGTTTAATTGTTAATATGCAGAAAGGTAGATTAAGACTTGCTGAATAGTAAAGGAATATCATTTGTTGAAACTTTGCTTTCGATTTTCGTTCTATTTATTATAACAGGCTCTCTAATTCCACTTAGTTATCAAATGAAAAATACATTATATAATAAAAAGTTAGAACTTCACGCCTCAGAAACTGCATATGAAGCAGCGAAAATGATTAAGAAACATAATGAATGGACAGGAGTTAATGTCATTGAAAATGTTAAGTATGATTGGGATTTCGATGGTAAACAAATTTGTATCAAATTCAATAATCTAAATGGAGAAAGGAAGAAATGTATCAATCAAGAAGGACAATTATAAGAAATTCAAAGGGCTTCACATTAATAGAAGCACTTTTTCAGGTGGCAGTATTTATATTATTTAGCCACCTTTTAATACTAATCTATTTGTGGATTCACCAAATGAACAATACAATTCTTACAAATGAACATATTGCTTGGGAATTATTTGTGAAAGATGTTCAAAAATACTTTACGAACGTCGAAGAGATCAGCGTGTCAAAAAAACTAAATGAACTTAACATAAAGCAGGTTGATATTACAGACCATAGACAATTTGATCGGTATGGTGACATAATTCGGCTTCGAATAAACAATAAAGGATACATCCCATTACTTATAGGTATACGTAACGCACAATTTGAACTAAATGGAAATCTTCTAACTATAAAAGCTGAATTTCAAAACGGTTTAACAAAGGAGAGAACATTTTTTGTTGAATTATCTAAGGAATGAAGAGGGAGTTACCTTTGCTGTTGCAATCATGCTGCTTTTTTTAACTACCATTTTTCTATCTTATTATATAATTTCCATTGAATCACAAATAAAAACATATAATTCGTTGGAATTCGCCAATGTTCGTGCTACGATAAACCTACTAAAGGAAATTGGCAGTAAATAGATACAGTTTGGTAGTAAAGAAGGTGACAGCATGAGAAAAATATATTTAGTCGGTTTTATGGGATGTGGCAAAAGTGTAATCGGACGCAGATTAAGCTTTTTTTTAAAAATGCCATATTACGACATGGATCATGAAATCGTTCGGCAACAAGGGATGTCGATTCCAGAAATATTCGAAACATTTGGTGAACCGTATTTTAGAGCATTAGAAACAGAATTTCTACGTAATTTTCGAAATGAGGCGTGCATTATCTCGACCGGTGGCGGAGTGTCGATGAATGAAGAAAATCGTAAAATAATGCGCCGTACGGGATTAGTGTTCTTTTTAGATGCGACGTTTGAAGATATTTATACTCGTATTAAAAACGATAAAAATCGGCCGATTGTACAGCGTTCTACAAAGGAAGAGTTAGAACAGCTGTTTAATGCAAGAAGGAAATTTTATCGAGTAGCAGGGCATATTCGAGTATTAACAGAAGGTCGCACAATTAAACAAATTGTTGAATATATAGCGTTCCAAGTAAATCGATTAAAAGGCGAACAATATAATAAATAAAAAATATTATTATTCGTATTTAAGTTAATTTTAAAAAAAGATTGCCTTTTCATTATGTTCAATGTTAGGATATGGCTAAGAGCAGACTTATTTGTACATTGAATTTTGAATCATGAGCGGATGATTGTACGGGGAGAGAACGTGAAAAGCGTCGCCGAAGGAGCAAGTAGTAAAGCACTATGAATCTCTCAGGCAAAAAGACTCGTACAGGACGCGTCTCTGGAGAGCGCTGTAATATTTTATTGGATGAAAAGTTTAATCTGAAGAAATATTTAACAGCCACCAAAGGGGAAAGCCAATTTTTAATAATGCACGTTATTATTAACGGATTGGTGTAACTTTCAGGTGCAAGGACAGAGGATTCCTTAAATGGGATTCGTCTGTCTTTTTTTATGCCTTTTAACGTGTTCAATAAGACGGAAATTCCTTGAATTCTTGAATTCATTAAAGGACTTGATTAATAACAATGCTTTTACGATGAAGATATAACTTTAAAGGAGGAGTATATGTTGGGTACTGAGTTAAAACGAACACCTTTATTTGATGAATATGCCAAATATGGAGGCAAGACGATTGATTTTGGTGGTTGGGAATTGCCTGTTCAATTTTCTTCTATTAAAGAGGAACATGATGCAGTACGTCATCGTGCCGGGCTTTTTGATGTATCGCACATGGGTGAAGTTTTTGTAAAAGGCAATGATGCATTAAGTTATTTACAAAAGCTTTTAACAAATGATATTTCAAAAATTGCTATTGGTGGTGCACAATATAACGCAATGTGCTATGAAAATGGCGGAGTTGTAGATGATCTACTAGTTTACCACCTTGAAGAAAATCATTACTTATTATGTGTCAATGCAGCAAATATTGAAAAAGACTTTGACTGGATGAAAAGCCATATAGAAGGCGATGTAACTGTAACAAATAAATCAAATGAGTACGCTCAAATTGCTTTACAAGGTCCGCTTTCTGAAGAAGTCCTTCAAAAAATAACAGATATCAATTTATCAGAAATGAAATATTTTACATTCCAACAAAATGTGTCTGTAGCGGGTCAAACTGTATTAGTATCCCGTACAGGTTATACAGGTGAGGACGGTTTTGAAATTTACGGTGAACCTTCAGCAATCATTGCAATCTGGACAAAAATTTTAGAAGTTGGAAAAGATAACGGAGTTGTTCCAGCTGGATTAGGTGCTCGTGACACTTTAAGATTTGAAGCTTGTCTTCCACTTTACGGTCAAGAATTGTCAAAAGATATTTCACCACTAGAAGCTGGAATTGGCTTTGCTGTGAAATTACAAAAAGACAGCGATTTTATCGGGAAGAAAGCGTTAATTTTTCAAAAAGAGAGTGGCTTGCCTCGAAAATTAGTTGGTGTTGAAATGATTGATAAAGGGATTCCACGACATGGCTATAAAGTATTTAAAGATGGTGTTGAAATCGGTGAGATTACAACTGGAACCCAATCACCATTAACGAAACGTAACATCGGTTTAGCTTTAATTGACTCAAAATTCGCGGAATTAGGAATTGACGTAGAAATCGAAATTCGTAATAAAAAATTAAAAGCTGTAACAGTAGCAACACCTTTTTATAAACGTTCAAAATAAATCGGGAAAGAGGGTACCTAAGAAAATGAAACATCGTTATCTTCCAATGACGGAACAGGACAAAAATGAAATGCTTGCAACGATTGGTATTGAAAGTGTTGATGAGCTATTTTCAGATATTCCTGAAAGTGTAAGATTTAATGGCTTATACAATATTAAAGAAGCAAAATCTGAAGCGAGCTTATTAAAAGAATTAAAACAGCTTGCTGCAAAAAATGAAGATACAGAAGCAAATGTATCCTTTTTAGGAGCAGGTGTTTACAATCACTATAAACCTGTGATTGTTGATCACGTCATTTCTCGTTCAGAGTTTTATACTGCCTATACACCATACCAACCTGAAATTTCTCAAGGAGAGTTGCAAGCAATTTTCGAATTTCAAACAATGATTGCTGAGCTAACAGGAATGGATTTAGCGAACTCTTCCATGTATGATGGCGGTACTTCTTTAGCAGAGGCGGGAATGCTGGCTGCAGGACATACTCGTCGAAAAAAAATCTTTGTTTCTGAAGCTGTTCATCCTGAATATAGAGACGTTGTTGCAACATACGCTTACGGTCAGTCGATTGAGATTGTAACAATTCCAATGAAAGATGGAGTTACGGATCTTGAAGCATTAAAAGCTTTAGTTGATGACCAAACGGCAGCTGTAATGGTGCAATATCCGAACTTCTTCGGTCAAATTGAGGATTTAAAAACGATTGGCGAAATTACACATGAAGCAAAGGGGCTTTTTATCGTTTCTGCTAACCCGCTATCGCTAGGTATTTTAACTCCTCCAGGTAAATTAGGTGCTGATATTACAGTTGGAGACGCACAAGTCTTTGGAATTCCTGAAAGCTTTGGTGGACCATATTGTGGCTATTTCGCTACAACTACGAAATTAATGCGTAAAGTTCCTGGACGTTTAGTTGGGGAAACAGTTGACCAAGAAGGACGTCGTGGTTATGTACTAACTTTACAAGCCCGTGAACAACATATTCGTCGTGAAAAGGCTACTTCAAATATTTGTTCAAACCAAGCATTATTAGCTCTTGCTGCATCAGTTGCTATGACTGCTTTAGGGAAGCAAGGTATTCAAGAAATGGCGAAGCAAAATATTGTCAAAACCCGCTATGCAAAAAATGCTTTTGAAGCAGCTGGTTTTGTCGTTCCTTTCCAAGGGGCACACTTTAACGAAATCGTAGTTAAAACGAATAAATCAGTTACTGAAATTAATAAAAAGTTGCTAGAGAAGGGAATTATTGGTGGTCTTGATTTAGGACGTCTATATCCTGAGCTTGAAAACCATGCATTAATTGCTATTACAGAATTACGCACGAAAGAAGAAATCGATACATTCGTTGCAGAAATGGGGGCTTACAATGCTTAACGAAAACCAATCACTCATTTTTGAATTATCAAAAGAAGGCCGTGTTGGATATAGTTTACCGGATTTAGATGTGCCCGATTTTGATTTATCTGAGCTCTTGCCTGAAGACTATATTCGACAAGAAGCTGCGCAACTTCCAGAGGTTGCAGAGCTTGATATTATGCGTCATTACACTGCTTTATCTCGTCGTAACCACGGCGTTGATTCAGGATTTTATCCACTTGGCTCTTGTACAATGAAATATAATCCAAAAATAAATGAGGCGGCTGCTCGTATTTCAGGATTTGCAAACATTCACCCATTACAAGAGGAATCCACTGTTCAAGGTGCCATGGAGTTACTTTATGATTTACAAACTTCATTAGTTGAAATTACAGGGATGGATGAGGTGACATTGCAACCAGCTGCCGGAGCACACGGCGAATGGACTGCATTAATGATGATTCGTGCCTTCCATGAAGCGAATGGTGAAGGTCATCGTAATAAAGTAATTGTTCCTGACTCTGCCCACGGTACAAACCCAGCATCCGCTACTGTCGCTGGATTTGAAACGATTACAGTTAAATCAGATGAAGATGGTTTAGTTGATTTAGAGGATTTACGTCGAGTAGTCGGTGAAGATACTGCTGCATTAATGTTAACGAATCCAAATACATTAGGTTTATTTGAAGAAAATATTTTAGAAATGGCTGAGATTATTCATAGTGTAGGCGGTAAAGTTTATTACGATGGGGCAAATTTAAATGCAGTAATGTCTAAAGCACGACCTGGTGATATGGGCTTTGACTGTGTACATTTAAATTTACACAAAACCTTTACTGGTCCTCACGGTGGCGGTGGGCCTGGTTCTGGTCCAGTAGGAGTTAAGGCAGATTTAATTCCATTTTTACCAAAGCCAGTATTAGTGAAAAAAGAAGACGGTACATTCCACTTCGATTATAATCGCCCACAATCAATTGGACGTGTAAAACCGTATTACGGCAACTTTGGAATCAATGTCCGTGCATACACATATATTCGTTCGATGGGGCCAGATGGTTTAAAAGCTGTCACAGAATATGCTGTATTAAATGCGAATTATATGATGCGTCGTTTAGAACCATATTTCGATCTTCCATATAATCGTCATTGTAAACATGAATTTGTCTTATCTGGTCGTCGTCAAAAGAAATTAGGTGTTCGTACATTAGATATTGCAAAACGACTGTTAGACTTTGGTTATCATCCACCAACAATTTACTTCCCATTAAATGTTGAAGAGGGTATGATGATTGAGCCGACAGAAACGGAATCGAAAGAAACGCTAGACGCTTTCTGTGACGCTATGATACAAATTGCAAAAGAAGCGGAAGAAAACCCATCAATCGTTCAAGACGCGCCTCATACGACTGTTGTAAGCCGTCTTGATGAAACACGTGCAGCACGTACGCCAGTATTACGCTTTAAAAAAGAAGAATCATTAGTATAAAAGAAAAGAATCCATGGGGAGCCATGGATTCTTTTCTGCTTTAATAGGTTATATGTATTTTTTATTCAAAATAATGGAGTTTTACAATTGATATTAAAAATACATAGTAAGAAAATACGGTTTTTTTCGTGAGTTTTTACTATAATATAGTAAAAATAGACAAGGTGAAACTATAAAAAAAGTCCCTTAAGATTTTCAAAATAGAAAAGTACTTAAGGAACTTTTTATAATTATTAGGAAAAATGTATTAATTTTTTTAAAAATCGATGTAATATTACTTTTCTCACTCAATTCGTTCTATTAACAGAGACTAGAGTTTGAATTTATTTCATCGTCTTAAGCTTTTGTCTTTACTTTACCAGTCCAAGTTTTGAATCCACCTTGTAATTGATAAAGCTGATTGTAGCCTTTTTTCTTTAAGAAAAGCGCAGCACGTGCACTACGTCCTGAATTTTGACAGTATAAATAAACTGGTAAATCAGGTCGAATTTCTTTATAGCGTTGACGGAGTTGAGTTGAAGGAATATTACGAGCTCCTAAAATATGACCCGCTTCAAATTCTTTCATCTCACGAACATCAATTAGTTGGGCTTTTCGGTACCCTTGAATAAATTGATCTTGAGTTAAGTTTGATACTGCTTTTTTTAGTCTCAGTGTATTTACTAGAATGTAAACGATAATAACTCCTAGTATAATAGCAATTGAATAAAGTACAGGCATTGCAATTTTCTCCTTTCATTCTACGTATTCTATTATAAAAGAGAAAGTAGCGATAGTCCAATCAGTTTGATAAAATGATATTCAGTGTGAGGAGATGAGAGAGTATGAAGTCAAAATGGTATTTTATTAATTCTGGACCGTGTAGTCCTTCTTATAATATGGCGTTAGACGAAGCTTTGCTTGAGTTACATAGTGTAGGTGAAATTCCACCGGTTATTCGCTTTTATGAATGGAATCCAGCAACATTATCGATTGGTTATTTCCAAAGTGCAGAAAAGGATGTAAATTTACAGGCAATAAAGGAACAAAACCTAGGATTTGTGCGCAGACCAACTGGTGGACGAGCAGTTCTTCATGAAAGTGAATTAACCTATAGCGTTATTGTTTCTGAGCAATATCCAAATATGCCTGTAACAGTAACAGAGGCTTACCGTGTATTAAGTGAAGGCTTATTAATAGGATTTCAAAATCTAGGTCTGAATGCTTACTTTAGCATTCCAGATACAGAAGAAAAGCTTGCTGATTTAAAGAAACCAAAAAGCGCAGTTTGCTTTGATGCGCCTAGCTGGTATGAACTTGTTGTAGAAGGAAAAAAGGTAGCTGGCAGCGCCCAAACACGCCAAAAAGGTGTTATTTTACAGCATGGCGCAATATTACTTGATTTAGATGAAGAAAAGCTGTTGTCAGTATTTAATTTTTCTTCAGAAGAAGCAAAAGAGAGAATGCGTAAAAAATTGCCAGAAAAAGCTGTTGCGATTAATCAATTAACAGACCGCCATATTACGATTGAACAATGTGTAGAGAGCTTTAAAGCTGGTTTTGAAAAAGCGCTTGATATTGAGTTAGTACCATATGAATTAACAGAAAAACAACTACAACAAGTGAAAATGCTAGAAGATACAAAATATTTAAATGATGAATGGAATTTTAGAAAATAGTAATCAGAACATTCGTTTCTTTTGTTAGAAAAAATTTTTTAGCGGATGAAAGCTAGTAATCATGCTATTTGTCGTGAATTAAAAAAAATCAACCCTTGCATTGATAATTTTTATGAGGTAATCTTTTCTAGTAAATAAAAAAGAAACAACATCTAGTATTATTTATCTTACTGATGACACAATATATTGTGTATGTTGGTGGCATAAATAGTACTAGATGTTTAAAAGAATATTACTAGCAAGGGAGGCTGGCAGATGGTAATGGCAAGTAGAACACAAACAACCATCCTCATAGAACAGCTTAATAAAGACATTGAAAAATTTCCTCAAGTACATCCAATAACACCGGATATGCATATAACGCATAAAGGTGTTTCCAGATTGGTAATGATTGACCGATATTCATTCAAGGATACGGAAAAGAAAACATTAAAGCCTGGAGATTTTGTTGTACTAACAATTAAAGAGGATCCAAAATTCCCTGCACGTGGATTAGGATATATTCAATCAATTGATTTCGAATCAAAAAAAGCAGAAATTTTAATTGAAGAAGAATATCGTCACGTATTAGAGAATTCAACGGAACAAGAAACAGGAATTATAGTACGTTCCTTAGACGTTATAGAAAAACCACTTGAAGTATTTTACGAGCAAATAGCTAAGCGTAATGCATCTGGTTTAGCAGCTGTTGAAGAAACAGAAGAAAATAAACAAAAATGGTTTAATAAATTTTATGAACAGCTTGTATCATTAAAGTTTGTTCCTGCAGGACGAGTACTGTACGGTGCAGGCTCCCAAACGGATGTAACATTCTTTAACTGTTATGTAATGCCATTTGTACCAGATAGCCGTGAAGGTATTAGTGATCATCGTAAACAAGTGATGGAAATTATGAGCCGTGGTGGCGGTGTAGGTACAAACGGCTCTACACTTCGTCCGAGAAATACATTGGCGCGCGGTGTTAATGGTAAATCAAGTGGGTCTGTATCGTGGCTTGATGATATTGCGAAGTTAACACATCTTGTGGAGCAAGGCGGTAGTCGTCGTGGAGCACAAATGATTATGCTAGCTGACTGGCATCCAGATATTGTGGAATTTATCATTTCAAAAATGCAAAATCCACGTATTCTTCGCTATTTAATTGAAAATACAACAGACGAGTCAATCATTCGTTTAGCACAAGAAAAATTAAAATTCAAACCGTTAACAACTCAAGAAGAAGCAATGTATCAAGGTATAGTTAATTATAAAAACATTCCTGGATTAGGTGGGTTTAACGAAGCAATTATTAAAGATGCAGAAGCGAAACTTCGTGATGGTGGTACTTATAGCGTGCATAATCCAGAATTTTTAACGGGTGCTAACATTTCTGTAACATTGACTAAAGAATTTATGGCAGCTGTAGAAAATGATGAAGACTATGAATTACGTTTCCCAGATGTTGCAAACTACACGCCTGAAGAAATGGCTATTTACAATGAAAAATGGCATGAAGTAGGGGACGTGCGTGAATGGGAAGCAATGGGTTATAGAGTTCGTACGTATCGCAAAATTAAAGCGAAAGAATTATGGAATTTAATTAATGTATGTGCAACCTATGCAGCTGAACCAGGTATTTTCTTTATTGACAATGCCAACGACATGACAAATGCCCGTGCATATGGACAAAAAGTTGTTGCAACAAACCCTTGTGGAGAGCAGCCACTTGCACCGTTTTCAGTTTGTAACTTAGCTGCTGTCAATTTAGCTCAGTTTGCTGAAAAAGAATCAAAAACAGTAGACTTCGAAGCCCTTCGTGAAACAGTACGCATCGGTGTTCGTATGCAGGATAATGTTATTAATGCAACTCCGTATTTCTTAGAGCAAAACCGTAAACAAGCATTAGGTGAGCGTCGAGTTGGACTTGGTGTAATGGGACTTGCAGATTTACTGATCTATTGTGAAAAAGAATATGGATCTGAAGAAGGGAATATTCTAGTCGATAAAATCTTTGAGACAATTGCTGTAACAGCATATGAAGCATCAATTGAGCTTGGAACAGAACGAGGCAGCTTCCCATTCCTTCAAGGTGAAACAGAAGAGGAAACGAAACGTCTTCGTGAAGCGTTCATTAATACAGGCTACATGAAAAAAATGCCTGAACATGTTCGCCAAGGAGTACTTGAAAATGGTATCCGCAATTCACACCTTTTAACAGTTGCCCCTACTGGATCAACTGGAACAATGGTTGGAGTTGCAACAGGCCTTGAACCATATTTCTCATTCACATATTACCGTTCAGGTCGTCTAGGTAAATTTATTGAAGTGAAGGCAGAAATCGTACAAGAGTATTTAAATGCTCATCCTGAAGCTGATGAAAACAATTTACCGCATTGGTTCATTTCATCAATGGAATTATCACCTGAGGCTCATGCTGATGTACAATGTGTCATCCAACGTTGGGTAGATTCATCGATTTCTAAAACAGTAAACGCTCCTAAAGGCTATACTGTTGAACAAGTACAAAAAGTTTATGAACGCCTGTATAAAGGTGGAGCAAAAGGTGGAACGGTTTACGTTGATGGAAGCCGTGATTCACAAGTATTAACATTAAAAGCCGAATCCTCCCATGATGAGCAATTAGCATTTGATGAAGTATTAGAAGACAAAGTAAGTGAAAAACAACCAGTTGTTTTAGTTGATACAATTGCACCACTTACGACAACAAATGTAACAATAGGCTCAGAAGTAGGAAATACTTGTCCGGTTTGTCGTCAAGGTACAGTTGAAGAATTAGGTGGCTGTAACACTTGTACAAGTTGTGGGGCACAATTAAAATGTGGTTTATAATAGAATAAATAGAAAACGGCAATCTGCATAATCGATTGCCGTTTTTTACTGGAATTATTTAATTTTAATTATCATTTCAACAAGTAAATTCTATGTTTTACGAAAGCTACCCAGCCCTTAAAGTACATCTTCTTTCCAACTGTGCGAATTTTTCTACATCAAAAGTGAAGAATCGATGAGAGGAACATGGCGCTTGCACTTTTGTTTTTAAGAAAAAAAGAAATCATAAATGTTTTTTGCAATAAGCACAGAAGTCATAATAATAAATAACATTCTAACAAACTTAGTTCCTCTATTTAAGGCGAATTTCGTTCCAAAGTAAGCCCCAGCAATCATGGAAATCCCCATAATTAAACCATATGTAAAAACTACTTCACCTAAAATTAAAAACATTATGAGTGCAGCGATATTACTAGCAAAGTTTAGAAGCTTAGCATTCCCAGCAGATTGTAAAAAATCAAAACCCATAATTAAAAATAAAAAAATAATAAATGAGCCTGTTCCTGGACCGAAAAAGCCGTCATAAAAGCCAAGTAGGACTATACCGCCAAAGAAAAGAATTCCACGTTTCCAATTCATCGGTTTTCGTTCTTCAAGCCGTCCCCAATCTTTATTGACTAATGTATAAATTAAAACAGCAATTAACATGACAATGATTAAAGGTGTTAATAATTCTGAATCCATTAAGTGAACTGTCCAAGCACCTAGCATAGAAAAGGCGAATACAAAAGGTAATATAGGTCCCAATAACTTCATGTCAATTTTTCCAGCTTTTAGAAATGTTAGAGAGCTTGTTAAATTACCCATTGAAGCTGCTAATTTATTTGTTGCGATTGCCGCTGAAGGGGGAAGACCGACAGATAAAAGAGCTGGTAAAGTAATTAAGCCCCCGCCTCCAACTGTAGCATTAATAAAGGCACCTACAAAACCAAAAAATATTAATAAAAAAACTTTAAAAAAATCGAGTTCCATATGTAAAAAGACTCCTAGATTGTAATATGGCTAATCTTATCGAAATTGTTGGACAATGTAAATGTTTACAAGAAAATTTATTTAAACTACAAGGCAGCAAAAAACGTATTTGGCATATTACCAAATACGTTTAAATTTAGTCATGATGTAATTCCATCGCGATTTCTGGGTTTCTCTCAACCTCATGAAGTTTATTGAAGGAAGCGATCGCTACCTCTACCATTTCGTCCTTTGGTTCTTTTGTTGTTAACAATTGTAACCATAGTCCGGGGTAACCTAAATATTTTAATACTGGAATATTTCTTAAAGCATTAGTACCTTGAAGTACTTCAAAAGATATACCGAGTACTACAGGGATTAATAAAATACGAATAACGACACGTAGCCATAAAGGGTCAGTTGGGAAGAAGAAGTAAATAAACATCCCAATAATGACAGTAAATAAAATAAAGCTAGATCCGCATCGATAATGTAATCGTGATTGTTTTTGAACATTTTCTACCGTTAAATCCATACCTGCTTCATAACAGTTAATTACTTTATGTTCTGCTCCGTGGTATTGGAAAACGCGTTTAATGAGCGGCGTCATTGAGATCACGTATAAATAGCCAAGAAGTAATACAAGCTTAAATCCTGTTTCTAAGAATATTTGTGCAAATTTCCCTGATATCCAAGGTGAAAAAAGATTGGCTAAAAATACTGGTACTAAAGTAAAAACAAATTTCCCGAATAGGAAGGAAAGTACACCGACTACCGCTACACCTAAAATCATTTGTAACTTCGATGTTTCTGTTTCATTTTCTTCTTCTTCACCAGGATTAATATCATATCGTTCGCTTGCAAATTGCAAATGCTTTGCACCAAGTCCAGAAGACTCGATTAATGCAACCACTCCACGAACAAAAGGAATCTTCTTTAATTTTTGGAAAATCGGTTTTTTCGGTTTCTTTGCATAATAATATTCGATTGAATCATCATTTCGACGGATTGCCGTTACGGTATGGTCTTTGCCACCAAACATAACACCTTCTAAAAGTGCTTGACCCCCGTATACAGGTGCTTCATTGCTCAATTATGTACACCACTCTCTCAAAATATAAAACTAGTAACTAGTCCATTGTACTAAATTTTGCCCAAAACCTCTACGTTTACGCATACGAAATATAAATTTTGGGGAAAATTAAATAAAAAAGAGGTGTTGGGTTTGATATATTTAGCTTTCATTACAAGTTTATTTGCTTCAATTTTTTTAACATTATCATTAAAAGTTTTATCCTATCTAAATTTTATTAAATGGAATCCAGTTGGTTATACAAAAAGATTAGATATTCTTGAAGCAAATCATCCATTAATTCAATGGTTATTTTTAGCGATTGTTCTTTTTTTAATTATCCTTGTTCTTTATTTGATTTTCCAATTTGTTGAACTAGTTCCAGCTTTCATTACTTCATTAGTAATCGGGGGCATTTTAGCGTTAATTTCTGAATGGATTATTTATGATTTACCTGCAGAAATGAAATCTTTTAAAAAATTATCAATTCCTTTTATCATAACAGTTATTATTACAGCTCGGTTCGTATTTGAGACTGCGACATTCCACTACAAAGCACATGGCGAACGAAATAAGTTGCCCTATAACGACTCTGTGATAAAATAAAAGTGGTAAATTTCGTAAAAAGGGAGAATGTCGAATGAAGTTGTTAGTGTTAAATGGACCTAATTTAAATCGTTTGGGTAAGCGTGAGCCTGAAGTTTACGGTACTGAAACATTAGAGGATGTCAAAGAAAAATGTTTGTCCCTTGCAACACAATTTAATGCAACGCTTGATTTTAAACAATCGAATCATGAAGGGGTGTTGATCGACTGGATTCACGAAGCGGAAGACACTGGTGTGGAAGGGATTGTAATTAATCCTGGAGCTTTTACCCACACGAGTATTGCTCTTCGTGATGCGATTGCTGCTGTAAATGTGCCGGTTATTGAAGTGCACATTTCAAACATACATAAACGTGAATCGTTTCGTCATGAGTCTAAATTAGCAGCAGAATGTGTAGGACAAATTTGTGGGCTAGGTACTTTCGGCTATGAACTAGCTTTAAGAAAGTTTTTACAACAATAAGAGAGGGGCTTTCACATGTTAAAATTGGAAAAGTTGCGTAAAGCTCTACAAGAAAATAATATCGACGGGTTACTGATTACAAATGATTATAATCGTCGCTATATGACGGGCTTTACTGGAACAGCGGGGGCAGCAATTATAACAAAGGAAGATGCTGTTTTTATTACTGATTTCCGTTATACAGAACAAGCAAAAAAGCAAGTGAAAGACTTTCGAATTGTCCAGCATGAAGGTTTACTTTATAACGAGGTTGCAAAACAAGTTGAATTAATGGGTATTAACTATTTAGGATTTGAGAAAGATACGATGACTTACGGCTTATATGAAACTTATAAATCCCTCATTAAAGCTGAATTAGTACCGCATTCTGGTTTAATTGAAAAAATTCGCTTGATAAAGACTGAACAAGAGATTAATATTATTAAGGTTGCATGTGAAATAGCAGATAATGCATTTACACATATTTTAACATTCATTAAGCCAGGCATAACTGAGCTTGAAGTATCGAATGAATTAGAATTTTTCATGAGAAAACAAGGCGCAACTGCATCTTCCTTTGACACAATTGTTGCAAGCGGGACACGAAGTGCACTGCCACACGGTGTCGCAACTGACAAAGTGATTGAAAAAGGTGATTTCGTCACACTTGATTTCGGTGCACTCTATAATGGATATGTCTCAGATATTACACGTACCATTGCTGTTGGGCAACCTTCAGAAAAATTAATTGAAATGTATAATACTGTTTTAGAATCACAGCTTCTTGCATTAGAAAAAGTGGGACCAGGGATGACTGGCATTCAAGCAGATGCGGTAGCACGAGATTATTTAGCATCAAAGGGCTACAAAGAAGCTTTTGGTCATTCAACAGGTCACGGAATTGGCTTAGAGGTTCACGAAGGACCAGCGCTTTCACTCCGTTCTGGGGCAGTGTTAGAACCAAATATGGTCGTTACAATTGAGCCAGGAATTTACCTACCAGGTATTGGCGGTGTACGTATTGAAGACGATATTGTCATTACAGAAACAGGAAATGAAAAATTAACACATTCGAGCAAAGAATTAATTATTTTATGATGGAGGAATACTCATGATTTCAGTTAATGATTTCCGTACGGGTCTAACAATTATGATTGATGGCCAATTATATCGTGTAATGGATTTCCAACACGTTAAACCAGGGAAAGGTGCAGCGTTTGTACGTTCTAAATTACGTAACCTTCGTAATGGTAACGTGACAGAAAAAACTTTCCGTGCGGGTGAAAAAGTAGAAAAAGCACAAATCGATAACCGTAAAATGCAATATCTATACGCGCAAGGTGATTCACACATCTTTATGGATATGGAATCATATGAACAAACTGAGCTTTCAAGTGCACAAATTGAAGAAGAATTAAAATATCTTCTTGAAAATATGGAAGTATACATTCAATCATACCAAGGCGAAATGCTAGGTGTAGAATTACCAAATACAGTTGTTCTTGAAGTTAAAGAAACTGAACCAGGTATTAAAGGTGATACAGCTTCAGGTGGTTCAAAACCAGCTGTACTAGAAACTGGATTAGTAGTTCAAGTACCATTCTTCGTAAACGAAGGCGACAAACTAATTGTTAATACTACTGATGGATCATACGTTTCAAGAGCCTAATTATAATTAAAGCCACTCATTTTATGGGTGGTTTTTTTTATTTAAACAGAGGTGAAAGCACGAAATTGGGGCACATAACACAAGATTGGGGCACATAGCGCGAAATTGGGGCACATAACACGAGATTCGGTCACAAGCCAAGAAATTGGGGCACAAAGCAAGAGATTCGGTCACAAAGCACGAAATTGGGGCACATAGCAAAAAAAACAGTCACACCCCACGAAATTCAGTCACAACGTATTCATTCCCTCTATAAAAAATCAAATTTATATTTTTCCCTCTTTTTTAGATTGTAGGTCTATTTTTTAGTCCAAGCTCATATATTGCCTTACACAAGGAGGCGTCGTAATGGAGTTACAAGACGTTTTACGAGTAGCTGGAGTTGGGCTCATCATAGCTTTGCTTCATGTTTTCTTCGAGCAAATCGGCAAAAAGGAATTTTCATTCTTTATATTTTTCATCGCATATTTATACATCACAGCGGAACTAATACGATTTTTACGGCTTTTCTTTGACGACATTCTAACTTTCTTCCAATGGCTTAATATAAGCTAGGATACCTATGACATTTTTAATTTATGCCGTCATCTTAATTCTACTCTTAATTTTTATTAAAGAAACAATTCATAAACTACATGCACTAATCGTTATCATTTTCTTTTTCATACTACTATATTTTCTACTATCGATGCTTGCAATTCCTTTTGTAGAGCAGCTCCTTTCATATGTAGAAACAGTGCCCTATGTACCTCAACTTGTGTACTCTGCACTTTTTTATCAGATAGGATTGTTCTTTCAGTCGTTATTTGATGAAGAGGAATATGAATCATTTGGTGGACTCGTCATGTTTTCAATACGCATCGTTCTATTAATTTATTGGAGTAGTGAATTTGCTAAAGTACTGTCGAATTTCTCGTCAATATTAGAAAAGCTTCAATAAGGAGCTTTGACCATGGATAATCTACTAAATATTTTTATCGATCCATTGAAAATAGCAGGACAATCCATCATTTTAATTATGATCTATACAATTATTTTTTTAATCCTTGAGGCTTTTGTACCTCAATTTAAAAAATGGATTGATGCTTTGTTTATAGTTGTCCTTGTATTAACACTTGGACAAACAGTCATGGATGCATTTTCAACAATGGGTCAGCTTGTAAATATTGCTTCTGATTTCTTTTTAGCCGTTACGCCAATTTTAACTTCATTGTTAGTTGTATTAAATGCGGTGTTTTCATTTATTGCCTGGAGCCCAATTATTCTCTTTATTTTTGAGATGCTCATGCTACTCTGCAAAAAAATCTTAATTCCAGCAGTAACCGTTGCGCTCATTTTTGATTTTTGTACAAGGTTTATTCAGGATATCTCTTTTTCAAAAGCTTCTGATTTAATTCGAGGCTCGGTTATGACATTAATTACAGCATCACTATTAGCAATGGTAACTGTATTATCTTTTACTGGGGTTGCTTTCTTTACGATTGACCAAGCTATTTCAAGTCCTGTGAAGAAAGTAATTGAACAAACGATACCGATTGTGGGATCTCTCATTGTAGAAGGTTTTTCTATTTTTCACAAATATCAATCCACTGCCACAACAATAGCGGGCTTTAGTGCAATGACAGCATTTTGGGTTGCAGCATTCTATCCTGCTGGAAAGTTACTTATTCATGCGCTGACTTTTAAATTATTAGCGGCGGTTATTGAACCATTTACAGGTGGTACTGTAAGCGGTCTATTAGATGATGTAGGGAAATCTTTACTTTTACTATGTGCAGTTGCGATTTTATTAGGAATAGCCTTTGTATTTATATGGTTAATCTTAATGGTCATTCTGCAACTAGGGGTGGGGAAAAGTTTTTGATAAAATTAATCGCTATTATTTTGATAGGAAAATGTTTATTACTTCTCGCAGATGAAAGGGACGTCCTAGTTTATGTAAAACTAGCAACCTTACTAATTCTTTTAACAACAATGTTAGATTTTCTTAAACTATAAAGCATACACATGGGACTAGCTTCATACAATATGGTGATACGTTATAGAAAGGGGGCGCGAAAGAACGTGAGGTGGAAAAGAAATGGTCAAAGCAAAAACTAATATTTATTCCGATTGCGATTCTAGCGTTCATTGCGTACATTTCTGTAACGTTAAATGATCCAAAAGATAAGCAATACGATACGACATCTGAAGAAGGTAGACTTGAACAAATTCTTAGTGAAATTCAAGGTGTTGGACAAGTAAAGGTCTATTTCCACTATGATACATCGACCTCAAAAGATACTAACGCTGATAGTCTACTATTTAGTTCAAGTGACACCAAACCAACCGTATCAGGATTGCTTGTCGTATCGGAAGGGGCGTCTGACCCAGCAATTCAAAAGAAACTGTTAGAAACAATTAGTCGAGTAATGCAAATGCCTACTCACAGAATTATGATTGTACCGATGGAGAGTAAAGGAGATGAACAATGAAAGTAAAAAGAAGAACAGTATGGCTATTAACGCTACTAAGTTTAGCGGCCGTAATTTCAGTTTACTATGTATTTGAACCAAACCGTGATGTGGATCTGATGACAATCTTTACAGATGACACGTTACAAGAG
>JAEXYZ010000085.1 GCA_023405135.1 Bacillota bacterium
ATTATTTCTTATACGGGACAGAGCTTCCGTTTAGCCAATGCGTTGTCGAGAAAACAGTAAAAATATTGGGTGGCAACACTCTGTATTTTTCATTGCAATTCTCTGCATTTTTATCTTGCAAAATACACTACCTTTAACATGAAACATTTTTTTCGCATTATCATTTAAAAATAAAATGGTACCTAATTTATTAATTACTACGATACAATCTTTTTGTTTATTAAATAATTGTAGTAATTGGTCAAACTTAATTTGTCGCTCCGTTAATTGCCTATCCATCATAGCCCCTCTTAGATCATAGTATTATTATTATTTTACTCCATTAATATTACCAAAGTCATATCCACTTTTCTCCATTTATGCACCTTTTGACTAAAATCTAAATTTTCAAAATAAAAAAAGTACTCAAAAGAGCACTTTTAAATATAGTATAAAATACCTACCACGGCTGATTTATCGTTTTATTTTACTTTCTTTACTTCATTCATTAAGTACTCTACAAAAATATCATCTCTAACTAACCATACTTGAAATTTTCGCTTTAAGTAACGTTCAACTTCATCAAAGCTCGAAAATGTCTTTTCAATAACCTTTTTATTTTTTTCAACGGCCCAAAGATTATCTGATTTTGGATAAATTATAAAAATATCTTCAGTTCGATTTTTATAAAGTGTACCAAATGAAGAGCCCTTTAAATTGTATCGATTTCTTTTCGCATCCTCATTTAGCGGTTCTAAATGAAACGTGTCTAATACGAATTTTTTATATGCATCTTCTGTTAATGTACATCCAGATGCTTTTTGATGCCCACCACCACCAAAAATTCCTGCAATCTCTGAAACATCTACGTGGTCATGAACTGTTCGAAATGAGATTTTTTTACTGCCCATATTTAAAATCGCAATATAATCAAGATGAGAGTGTTCTTTTCCTAATTCATTACCAACTTCAGAATGGTAGGATTCTGCATATACAACCCCGGCATAATAATCCCCAATCTTTGCCTGAACAATTTCTCGCTTTTTCCGACGAATATATCGTTCAATTTTATCTTCTTCCATGTTAAGTAATCTTTTTTCAAATTCATCAAAATCAAACTCATCACTTGTAGTTAATCGTTCAATCATTATTTCTTCAAATTCATCGATTGATACTAAGAAAAGAGAGAATTTAGTGCATGGGCTTTATGATTCTCATTCTTTTCCCATTCCCATGTATCATACTGCCGAACAAGCTCCACAAATTCTGAAATCGAATCAGTTGGTTCTAACAAATTTTGTGATACTAAAAATTCATAAAATAAAGAAGTAGCAGATGTTAAATTCCCTTCTTCATCTTCAACTAACACCATTCCCCATTCATAATCATTTAAGTGCATAGCAGTTTTATGATGATCAAGTAGCTGGATATTTTTAAATTCCTTAAAATAATCATTTAACCTTTTTTCATTTTCTTCACTTGGAGATAAATCGGTAATAAATAAAAACGTATCAGGTGAATCATTTTCCAAAAAGAATTCGATTTCTTTATTTAAAGAGGAAATTGAATTATAACGAACCTTTACGTCCTGTCCAAAAGCAAGCTTTGCTAAAATTCCACATCCAACGCCATCCAAGTCATTATGTGATAATAATTTATACATTTTTCACCTTTAATGTAGTATGAATGATTACTATAAAATTATAGATGTTGCTTTAAAATCTAAGATTATCTTTCGTTGTATATATTCATTCAATTAAGTGAAATATATCAATAAAAAGACTAATTAAGGGTGACGGCTATGACTAGACAAAAGACGAAAGCAAAAGAGAATAAAATAACAGAGTTTATTGTACTAAGTATGTTTGGCTTTTGTATCGTAACCACCCTGTTAGACTCCATTTCAATCGAACCGAGTCTAACGAGTGTTTATTTTTACATTTTATTGTTAGTTGTGATTTTTAGTATTTATAAACCATTTCGAATATTTCTTATGAAAAGGTTTTCCATTTTATTTAAATTGATATTTAAGAAATATTTAAATAAACCTATTTTGGAAATAAGTAAGATTGATCAATGAATGGTCAAGAGTTTGAAATCTACTTAAAAAGTATGTTTGAAAAATATGGTTATATTGTAAAGTTAACTAAACAATCTAGAGATTATGGTGCTGACTTAATTTTGCACAAAGGTACAAAAAATATGTAGTTCAAGCGAAGCGTTATAATGAAAACGTCGGCATTAAAGCTGTTCAGGATGTTATTGGTGCTATTAAGTACTATAAAGTGGATGGAGCAATTATTGTAACGAATAGATATTTTAGTACATCTGCTGTGAATTTATCAAAATCAAATAAAGTGTTATTAATAGATCGAGATGAGTTGATGCAAATGAATTATTTATCGAAGAGAAAGCTTAAATTTGTTTCAGCTATTTCTTTTATTTTAAATAAATAACCACAATACTAAAGAGTACAATTCGAACTATTGAATTGTACTCTTTTCAATGCTTCCCCAAATATAATCTGTTAGTAAGAAACAAAAAAAATCGAATGAGAAAATGGCTACCACTCATCCGATTATATTTTACATTAATGAAATACAGTCACATTCATTAACAAGATAACAGCTACCTTGAATCTTTTTACAATTTCTCTTTATAGCTGCTACTGTATTAGACAGATTTTCTATTTCATCAAACTGTTGATGTTCATTAGTTAAAACTGCTATTGATAAAGTCATAATTTTAAATTTCTCCATATTACCCGATCTCACCTTTACTTGGAAGTTCGGATTTTTTAAATGCTTTTCCTCATAAAAATTAGGAATCGTATTATCAAATTCTTCAATAATATTTAAACAAATTGACTCTATATCATAATGAGGGAGTATCGCCATAAAGTCGTCTCCTCCAATATGCCCTAAAAAATACCCTAACTGGGTTATATTTCTTTTTAATATGTCCGTTAAATGAAGAAGTACTTTATCACCTTTATTAAATCCGTATAAATCATTGTATGTTTTAAAATAATCTAAATCAAAATAGATAACACTATATTTTTCAAGATAAATAATTTCACTCAATTTTTGTTCAATTAAATGATTACCAGGTAATTTACTAAGCGGGTTTAGAAAACTAGCGAATTGTACTTGAATATCAACAAACTCCATTAATAGCGCTCGAATACTAACAACACCTACGAACTTGCCATCTTTTGTCACAATGACATCATCATATAATTCTTCTTCTTGTCTTTCCATAGCCAATTTACTAACTTCTGTAATCGGTTGATAAAAATCAACAATAAGTGGGTTTGTTTTAGCTAGCAAGTTACTTTCTCTACCCATGTACAAATTATAACCGTATAAAGTCCCAATTTTTTGATAAAAATGCGTTCTTGTAATATGTGCAATTGGTTTTTCATGATGTACGACTACAATTCCTCGTAAATTTGGATTTTCGTTAAATAATTTGTCCACTTCTTTATTTTTTAAAGATGGGGCAATATAGGGCACAGTTTTTACAATCCTACCTATATTTAACATTCCTTCTTCTATTTTCGCCATCATTCTCTCACCTATTTGCATCGATTTTACATACATTTTTTTACAGAACAGGTATATTACCAACTATAATTTCTTTATTTGGTCTACCCAATGCATAGCCTTGTGCATAATGAATCCCTACCGATTGTAGATAGTTTATTTCCTCTATTCTCTCAATTCCTTCTGCAATAATTTTTGTTTTGGATTGCACCGCATAATCATAAATTAACGAAACAAGTTGCTGACTTGGAGTTATTTCATCAATATATTGAATTAAAGAACGATCTAATTTAATAAACTCAGGCTTTAAATATATTAATGTTTTTAAGCTATTATAGCCTGACCCCACATCATCAATAGCAATTCGATAACCTTGAGAGCGGTAATGAGAAAGCACACGTTGAAATTCTTGAAAATCTGTAACAGCACTTCTTTCAGTTAGTTCAAATACTACGTTCTCCGGTTGAATCCCCATCACATTAATTGACTGTAAAGTTTCTCCATAATGGTAGTTTTTATCAAGCAAAACATGAGGATGAATATTAATAAAAAGTGTAAACTTTTCATTCAGTAATTGAGTTTTTAATCTAGTCCTATATCTCTTTAAAGATAGATTTCTACAAAACTTCTCGAACTCAAATACTATATCTGTTTGTCCAACAAATTCGTAAAAATGATCAACATTATTAAAATATTGTGATTGTCCTGGCCGATTTAACGCTTCAAATCCAAACGTTTGTCCTGTTTGCAAATCAACAATCGGCTGAAAAAAAGTCTCTAATGACTCTTCTTTCATAATCTTTCTTAGTTCATTATATCTTTTATAGTACAACATATCTTCATGTCTTCTGTTAAATAAGTATTTTAGATAAGAGAATAATCTTAAGGAATTTTCTCTTGTATACGGGACTGAATTCATAGTGACTCCTTGTTAATTAAGGGTATTATTTCCTATCATAGCCTAAAGATATTAATGTACTATTAATGAATTATTAACCGATTGTAAAGGTATGAAAAAAGAGGCTGAGACAAAACTAAAAAACATCATTTTTCTTATCAAGAAAAATGATGTTTTTTTGACATTAATAAAATTGATTTCCGTTCCGGGGACGCGCATCCAGGGCTGGCCCTGAGCCTCCTCGTCGCCACGCTCCTGTGGGGTCTCGAGTCTCGGGCTGTTCCCGCAGGAGTCGCCCCTTCACTCCAATCATTTTTTTAAAATATCCGATTCTTATTAGTAGCATAAGCGAAATTTTTAGAAAAATCTACTTTTGTCCCAGCCTCTTAGTTAAATCGGTCATTGTTCTTCTTTTAAAAATTCTGCAACTGTATTAATTCGCTCAAGCATTGGTGGGTGTGTAAAGCGGAACAGTTTTACTAGTAGTGGCGGATTTACTTCGCTTAATCCTACTTTAGATAAATTTTGAAAAGTACTTACTGCTGCCTCTGGATCATTCATCATTTCCATTGCATATTCATCTGCTCTTGTTTCCTGATACCTTGAAATAAAATTCGAAATAGGATTTGAAACAAATAATAAAAAAGATACTAATATCAATAGTAATGGTAACGAGTGTATATCCTTCATACTATTGATTTTTAATACTGCACCAAATTTTGAAATTAGCCATGGCATTAGCTTTGCAATTAACCAAAGTCCTACTAGCATCGAAAGAATATAGGATGCTATTCCAATATAGATGTGCTTCTCAACATAATGCCCCATCTCATGAGCCATAATAAATAAAATCTCATCATCTGTTAAACTTTTTAATGTAGTATCCCATAAGACGATTCTAGAATTTTCACCAATCCCCGTCACATAGGCATTTAACGCATTTGTTTTTTCAGCCATATTCACTTCAAATACATGATCAGATGGAATATTTGCTTCATCTGCCAAGGATAATATTTTCTCCTCAAGCTCTTTATCCTTTAACGGATAAAAATCGTTATATAGTGGATCGATTACAATCGGTTGAATATACATTAAAAAAATAGCAAAAGGAATCGTAAGTAACCAAGCGAAAAACCACCATTTTTTCGTACTTTTTTGAATGAGCCAATAAAGCACTAAAACAACAATCAAGGTTGTACCAAAATTAACCCAAAAATCAATGATATAGTCCCTCATCCAAGATGAAAAATTTTGCGTATTAATTCCATAATGGTTACTTAAAGAATAACGATAATAATCTAACGGGTAAAAGGCTAAAGTTGTAAATAAATATAAAAAGAACAAATATGCACTATTTTTAATTACTTTCCATTTCGTTCCAAGCTCGGACCATTTTTCAATTAGTCGAGACAGTCCCGTAAGTAAAATAAAAATATACATTATCCATTCTAAAGGTGTTACAACAAAGAATATAAAGTTCTTTATTTTCGAATATTCTTCACTTAGTAGTAGTTCCCTTTCTGTCATAAATGTTTCAGGATCTGCTACAGTTCCCTTTAATGCGTCCGGTATCCCCCCCGAACTTCCATGAAAAATGTAAACATACATGCCAATCGAATAGAAGACAAATAGTAATAAGGATGTTAATCCTAATTTTTTTGCCAATTTCCCCACCTCAAATCTTTTCTATACTTTAGTGTAAGAAAAATAGGACAAGATAGAACTAATTTTTAAATATTTTTGACCTATATTTTTAGAAGTATTAAGAGCGTGATTATCTCCATTATGTATCCTCCTTAAAAATTTCGTTATCCTAAAATTCTTTGAGAAGTTTAATATTCCCTTTATATGTAAGCATAATAATTTTTCATCTATACAGCCTATTTGTTATTGATAATCATTTTCAGTTACGTTATAATCTTTATCAGTATAGAATTAACATATATATTTACTTAACGATCCTTTGATTGGAGAGAAATAAGATGTCAGAATTATTTGATGTTACTATTATCGGTGGAGGTCCTGCAGGGTTATACTCTACTTTCTATAGCGGCTTACGAAATATGAAAACAAAATTAATCGAATCTCAAGCGCAATTAGGTGGGAAAGTTTTACTATATCCGGAAAAAATGATTTGGGATGCTGGTGGTCAACCACCGATCATGGCTCATAAATTTGCAGAACAATTAATTAATCAAGCAAAAACATTCCATCCAACAATATTAACGAATACAAAAGTTGACTTCATCGAAAAGGACACTAACAATATTTTTGTCATTACGACTAATGACGGCTCTAAACATTATTCAAAATCAATTATTATGGCAAACGGCGGCGGAATTATTAACCCTCAAAAGTTAGAAATTGAAGGTGCCGAAAAATATGAAATGACTAATTTACATTATACAGTACAATCTTTAAAACCTTTCCATTATAAACGTGTTTTAGTTTCAGGCGGAGGTAATGGTGCAATTGATTGGGCAGTTGAATTATTAGATATTGCAGAAGAAGTCATTGTTGCCTACCGTAAAGATCAATTAACTGCACACGAAGCACAAGTAGTACGACTTCAAGAAAGTAAAAAAGTTACCTTCTTATTAAATACAACCATCGAAAGATTGATTGCGAATAAAGAAAAAACGAAAGTAAAGCAAGTTGTATTGAAAAAACACGATACAGACCAAACATTACTCCATGGCATAGACCATATTATTGTAAGTCATGGTTATAATCGTGACGCTTCTTTAAACTTTGCCGACAACTCAACGTTAAAATTAAAAGACAATTATTATTATGAAGGCACTGCAACAGGTAAAACATCACAGGAAGGTATTTTTGCTGCAGGAGACATCTTATCATATGAAGGGAAAGTTAATTTATTAGTCGGCGCTTTCCAAGATGCAGTAAACGCAGTAAACAGCGCAAAAACATATATCGAGCCTACAGCTGACAAATTTGGTATGGTTTCTTCACATAACGAGAAATTTCAAGAAAAAAATCGTCAGCTCATTAAACAAATGCTTGTATAAAAATAATGAAAAAAATGTCTTGGGATTGGAATGACTCCAAGACATTTTCTTTATAATAGATATATTTTTAAGGTGGACTCCAAGTTTCTAAAAATTTCATTGTACGTATTCTACCAATTTCCATTAAATTCTTCTTTGTTTCTTCATCTAGACCGAACTGTGTTGCACTATAATCCTCTACTGGAATGAAAATAATATTTTTTTCATGTTTTCTAGAAATATACCGTCTATCATGAGCATTTTTCATTGTACTAAATAAAGCTTCAAACAAATTCAAACCATTATCAATTTTTTGAAGTTCCATCTCATCTCGTGGATTATTTAAGCTTAATCCAACTATCGGTCTTTCTTTATTGCCGTTATCATAAATCCATAATGGAAAATTACTTAACACTCCCCCATCAACAATAATGTTGTCCCCATTTTTCCCTTTTAATTTAATCGGTTCAAAGAAAAATGGGATTCCACAGCTCATCCGTAAAGCTTTAGCAACTGAAAATGTTCTCCAATTAATGCCATAGGAAGCTAAATCATCTGGAAGTACAATCATACGCCCATTCGTTAAATCGGATGCAATTAATTTTAATGATCCTTTCGGTAAATCGTTAAATGTGTATACTCCTTTTTCGGCTAACTTTTTATAAAACCATTTTTCTAATGCTTTTCCCTTATATAAACCTAGTTGAAAATATAAATTTAGCCATTTTAAAAATGGAAGAGTGCGAGCTAATTTTGGAGGATCAAGCAATGATTTTAAATCAAGCTCATCAAGGATATCTTCTATTTCCTCGGCACTATGACCTGCTGCTATAAAACATGCTAAGATTGCACCTGCACTTGTTCCTGCTACCCGTTTAAATTGATAGCCCTTTTCCTCAAACACTTGAAGTGCTCCTACATAAGCAAAGCCTTTAATTCCTCCACCAGAAAACACACCGTCAATAAGCATGTATCCTCTCCCTCTAGTTTGTCTCAATATACTTTAAGTAACAGCAGAGGGAAATAGAACATTTTGTTGAAGAAATAAAAAAGTATTTGGTATGTATGCAAAGGATGCTTGTACCAAATACTTTTTTTACTTTATTCGTTTAATCTTGAAGGATTATGTTTATTAT
This sequence comes from Bacillota bacterium, assembly GCA_023405135.1. Classification (GTDB taxonomy): domain Bacteria; phylum Bacillota; class Bacilli; order Bacillales_A; family Planococcaceae; genus Ureibacillus. The sequence goes on from JAEXYZ010000085.1 coordinate 8,567, forward strand.
CAGGCTTGTCTTTGTTTTCATTTTGATTTTGCTTTTTTGCTTGGTCATTTTGTCCGATTACATCAAAGTCATCTGGACTTAAATCAAACCCATGACCATATTCCTCGCGATCAAGATTATTTTTCTTTTTTTTGCTCAAAACGTTTCACCTCCATCAACTCTAATGTGGACGATTTATTCCGCTCTTATGCTTGTAAACAATAAAAAATGCATAAAGCTTTTGCTCCATGCACTTAAATTCGATTGGTTCTATTCATGGTGATGCTGTTCATGATTCGCATCACTTTCTGTTTCGATTTCATTAAATGATGTCGTTTCAAGTAAAGTTGATACAACAAGTAACACAACTGCTAAAGCTGTAACAACTACAACTTTAAAAGGTATTGCTTTAAAGAAGTTTTGATATTTTTCTTGGTTCCACAATCCGGCTGCCGTTATGATGCTTATAATATAGATACTTGTGAAAAACAAAAGGCTAACGATCTCATATTTAGCTGTCATAAGACTAAGCATCGTTCCCATCATCGAACCCATAAACAATGCACTTAAGCTTTCAATAAAAACTTTCGATGATTGTTGATAAAATAACATACTTAAAAAGAAGAAACTTAATATCATTGCAATAATCGTTGAAAAAACAATATCAGGAAGCCAGGTTGCTATAACGATCCCGATTAACGTACTTTTTGTCATAGCAACAAACATTGCTAAACAACTTGTAAAATGGTTTTCTTTCAATTGTCTCCGAAAAATAGAACTTAATAAAAGGGAAAATATTATTATGATGAGAAAACTAACTTTTACCACCATAATCTCCACTCCAATCTAAAGGGCTACTTGTTGATTTAAATCTCTTGAAATTAATTTAATCCAATTTTTCAAGCAGATGATTTCCTCTTCTAATAAAGGGATACCTTGTGTTAACGGTGGGAAAAGTAACGTTGTATAACTACCTGGTAAAATTGTCATTTTTAATATTCTATTGTTACCCTCTTCAATTATATTTAACTTTTCAAAATCAATCAGTGACCAATCAAATGAAAAATAAGTATTCGCAATTACAATCAATTTGTTAGCTTTCCTTGATACCCATCTCCTCTTATGAAATAAATAATTAACCTCCTGCTTCTCTGATTGAAAATGATTTAACTTTGTTTCAATACTAATTGTTAAATGGTACATCTTAGAAAGAAGCTTCTTTTCCCTTTCATAACCAATTGAACATATCGAATTGTTTAGTGGAAATGAATACATAAATTCCTTTTTCTCGATATTTTCAAAAGACAATTGATCTACAATAGACGACAAAAATTTTTCAACTTTTATTTCTCCTAATAGTTTCACCATAACATCACCAATTTTTTTCGGCTTCCGGTTGTTTGATGAGAGGAGAAAACTCCAAAGACTCTTCTTCTCCAAGTATGTTTTGAGATTTCTTTAATTCATCTAAAGTTATTGGTTTAAATAAAACTAGTTTTTTATATTTCAACCAAACTGCAGCATATATACAAATTCCAGCTAGAAGTGTTCCTGAAATTATATAAACAGTTAATTTCATAGATGGATCTGGGTGTACTGTGAGAATCATATAAAGACAAAATGCAATCCCTATAATTTGTACAATTGGTGTCATCGGTGATTTAAACGGTCTCTCGATATTTGGATAACGTTTGCGTAAAATTAATACATCAATTTGTGCAATAATATAGCTAATTAGCCAAGTTACACTTGCAGACATTAGTAATATATTAATCACTGTAATGTTTACTTCTAATACAAACAAAGGCAGGGCAAACATTAAAAAAACAAAAATGATACTAAAGGAAGGTGTACGGAATTTAGGATGAACGTATCCAAAAATCTTCGGTAACATTCCTTGACGAGCTAATCCGTAAAACATTCTTGGGACTGCGGCAAAACTAGAATTGATTGTACTTGTTGCAGCAAGTACCGTTAACACAGCCATTAATGCTCCTCCAAAATCACCAAACATTCCGATAGCTCCTGCAATTTGCGGTATATCTGAATTTGTAAGGGCTGTTAAATCAATATGTCTCGTTAGTGCGAAACCGAATAACATATCCGCTATAAAAATCGTCATTAAACCAAAAATCATTGCTTTTGGAATTGTTTTTTCTGGTTTTTTAACTTCATCCCCTAATGGAATAACATATTCGATTCCAATAAATAACCATAAACCTAATGCTAGAGATTGAAATACTGTAGGCCAACCGTGTGGGTTAAATTGTGAAGGACTGGAAGAAGAAATAGTGAAGAGATCAAGTAGCCCGAGTGCTCCCATGCCTGCAGTTGCTAGCATTAACGTTAAAACAATTGCGAGCTGTACTGAACCGAATATTTCTACGCCTAATAAATTAATGATTAAAAATGCAACGAGAATGATTAATGACACGACTATTGTATTCACGCCAGGAAATAAATATTCGATAGACATACTCGCTGTCATCGTTTCCATTGGTCCAACCGTTCCTATCAATACTAAATAGCCACCTAGCACAGCAACAATAGACATAAAACGTCCCATCGATACAACTGTGTAATCACCAATCATACCTGAGCCGGGCATGATAGAAGATAATTCAGCATAGGAAAGAGCAATTAAAATACTTACAATCATTGCGATAAAAGCAGAAACGATAAAAGCTGGACCAATAGTAGCAAAACTACTCCCTAAAGATACCATTGTAGAGCCTGCGACAACTAAACCTGTTGCAGTGGCATAAGCTTGCCAAAAACCTAAGTTTCGTTTTAAATCTGTCATTTAATCAATCTCCTAAAATTATCTTCTTTCATTTTTTAATCAGAAACACAAAAAAGTGTTTTGTGTTTCTGATTACGTCTATTAATGTCCACAAGTGGGGTTATTCGATACACTGCAACTATTCTTTTTTGGAGGACGAGGGACATCCAGAGCAGGATTACGATTAAAGAAGCCAACAGGTTTTAATTGGAAGTTAATGTAGGCTGTTGGCATTACCGGCCAATCCTCTGGTCGCGGTATATGATGATGCCCCATCGTATACCAAACGACAATATCTTCATCATCAATTGATCGATCTGCTTCAATATATTTTGGTAGGCCGTCCCCTCCTTTATTTTGATTTGGGAATTTGCCTGTAGCGTACATTTCATTTTCATTAAATTGTGTAACATGTAGATGATTTTTAATAAAACCTGCTCGTTTCAAAACACTTGAACTTTCATGAGCAAAAGGTAGACAATTTTCTCCCGGCATAATTTTGTATCCTACCGGTTGATTCACAAAGTTTAATGAGTTTTTATTAATAATTTTCCATGTTCGTTGAGAAGGCATGTCTAAAATCCGTGCAGCTTCTTTTTCTGTTTGAAATATTTTAGACACAGCATAAAATGCATTTGAATGTGGATTTTCTGGTCCTTCTAGTTCTGCTTTCGTCTCAGTTTCTACTACTGAAATTTTCAAACCATCTAGCATCGTGTCTAGACGGAAGTTAAAGAAATGTTGATGATTGGCTGCATTTAATCCAGGTGCAATTTCTGAACCATATTTTGATTTACCGGTTTCATCAAACGTACCTGTATTTAAAATACCTGTTAGCTTTACTTCAACCTCTATTGTTCCATCTTGGTAGAAACTCCAGTAAAATCCATAATCATAGTTTCCAACTGTACAAAAGAAAGAAATAACTAATCTACGAGAACGGCGGACCTCTACATGATCTGTTCGCCAATCGGTATGTTTCCAACCAATTCCATAGTCTTCTTCATGTAAGCAAATAGCATTTTTAATTATACGAGGATTTCCAGCACCATCAGCTAAAGCAGCATCAAAATATTGAATATGCCCTAAACAATCACATCCTAATTCTAGGGAGTTGGCTAATTGTCCTAAGCCGTATTCTCCTGCATCAAAAGCGTTTTGTGTATTATGGGCAAACGTTGCATCACCATATGGTACAACCATTTCAAAATTCGATTGCATCTATGTATGAAATAAAAACTTTTTTAACAAAAGATCGAATTATTAAATTACCTGGTATTCCAGATGGCTGTATCGATTTAATATTTAATTTAGATGGTAATCAACGTGACTGTTTTTTTATTCCAAGTCCTAAATTTAGGCAAGTCTATTCCTTTACACCGAATACGAATTATTTCGGTATACGTTTACTCCCTTTACAAACATTCTTTTCTTTTGAATTGTCATTAAAAGAATTAAATAGCAGTTCCTCGTTTCCTCTTTTCGAAGTTGCACCATACCTTACAAACCTCTATGAAAAATTACTTGAAGCTCATACATTACAAGACAGAGTCCATTTACTCGAAAGCTTTTTATTAAGTAAAATATTAAAAGAACGAACTACAAGTTCCATCATTTTAAATTGTATCGATCAAGGAATCCGTCACCATGGAAATATACAAGCAAAACAAATAGAATCACTAACAGGCTATTCCCAACGTTATTTACGTTCCCTTTTCACAAACGAACTTGGGATCTCTCCAAAGTCATTTTTTCAGCTCATTAATTTCCAGCATATTGTGAATGAGATTATTAACAACTCTTTTAATCTAGAGAACTACTTAAACAATAATGATTTTTATGATTCCTCTCATTTTTATAAAACCTTTAAAAAGATCGCTAAAATGACACCTGGTGAGTACATAAAACTACTTAAAGAATCAAAGCAAAATGCAGTTATGATAGATTGAAAAAACAAAAAAGGTTCCTGAAAGTAAAAAAATCTCAGGGATACCATTTTTTAATGTTAGAGCTGTGAATTTTTACCTTTAAAGCACTTCCGATTTTTAATAGAATAAATTTATTGGACGATACCTTTAGACGCGATTAATAAAAATCATAAATTGTAAAATAAAATTCACTATATTTTTCCTTAGCCAATTGTATTGTTATATAATCTAAAATATTAGTATATATTCAAAATGTCTCCCTTACCGTCAAATGTGACAGTCAAGGGAGATTTTTTATTAAAATAATATTGTTATATAGTTGACAATTATAGTGAAATAGATTTTCCACTCTTAATCTCATAGATTTCCCACCCACAAATCCCCTTCACTTACTAATTATTGCTATTTGGTGAACCTTTCGTGAAAAAGTTTTGAATAACTTATTACTCTTTTGTGAAATCGAATTCACAAATAATGTTTTTACTATACGAATGAGTAAAATAGAGTTATATTGTTGAGCGGACGAAACGCAAATGATGTTCTTTCAACAAATAAGGGAAGGTGAAAATCTAAATGAAAAAAAAATGGGCATTTTTAACGTCCATGATGGCACTCGTTCTTTTACTTACAGGCTGTGAACCTTTATTAGTATTAGACCCAAAAGGACCACAAGCTGAAAGACAGGCAAGTGACATTATGTTATCCATTGGCATCATGGCTGTCATTGTAATTGTTGTCTTAGCAATTTTAGCCTATGTATTAATTAAGTATCGTGCTTCAAATCAAAGAGATGATTATGAACCACCACATATCGAAGGGAATATTTGGGTTGAAGCAATATGTGTTGGTATTCCTGTATTAATAGTTGCTTATCTGTCGTTCGTCTCTGTAAAAAGTAACTATATTGTAGAATCAGCACCTACTGGTTATGAAGATCAGGAACCGTTAGTAATTTATGCTTCTTCGTCTGACTGGAAATGGCATTTTAGTTATCCAGAAGAAGGAATTGAAACTGTAAATTATTTATATATCCCAACGGATCGACCAATTGAATTTAAATTATATTCATTTGGACCGATTACAAGTTTCTGGATTCCACAACTTGGTGGTCAAAAATATGCAATGTCTGATATGGTCACTACTTTACACTTAGCTGCCGATGAAGCTGGTGAATATATGGGTCGAAATTCAAACTTTAGTGGTAAAGGATTTGCTGAAAATACATTTAACGTTACAGCAATGTCGCAAGCAGACTTTGATGAATGGGTAGATGAAGTTCATGAAACTGCTGAACCAATTACAGAAAGCGAATTTAAAGAATTGTTAGAACCAGGTCATCTTGGTCAAATGACATTCACAGGTACACATTTAGAATTTAGTCCTGCTCCAGAACATCAACATAATTCAGAATCTAATACTGAAACAGACTCTGAAACACATGATATGGAAAACATGGAACATATGGACCATAGCAATCATTAAATCTAAAAGATTGGAACTAGTTTTAAAGACTAATCTTTACTCTCGAAAGGAGAAAAAAGGATGGAATTCTTTCAACGATTTGCCATACCTCATCCAAGTCCAGCTATTTATGCCTCAATGGTTGCCATTGCGCTAGTTAGTATTGCGATTGTTGTTGGCTTAACATATTTTAAAAAATGGGGCTATTTATGGCGTGAATGGTTAACAACTGTTGACCATAAAAAAATCGGGATTATGTATTTAATCTCTGCCCTACTCATGCTTTTCCGTGGTGGCGCTGATGCAATTATGATGCGTGCTCAGCTTGCAACACCAGATGCAAAATTATTAGACGCTCAACATTATAATGAAATTTTTACAACTCACGGGGTTGTCATGATTATCTTTATGGCAATGCCATTTATCTTTGCCTTTATGAACTTAGTTGTACCTTTACAAATTGGTGCACGTGACGTGGCTTTCCCACGCTTAAACGCATTAAGTTTCTGGCTATTCTTTGCTGGAGCAATGTTATTTAATATTTCTTTCGTTATCGGTGGTTCACCAGATGCAGGTTGGACATCGTATTTCCCACTTGCAGGTAATGATTTCAGTACATCAGTAGGTACAAACTATTATATGCTAGCGATTCAAATTTCAGGGATCGGTTCATTAATGACAGGTATTAACATGTGTACAACAATTTTAAAAATGAGAGCACCTGGCATGACTTTAATGAAAATGCCAATGTTTACTTGGTCTTCATTTATAGCAAATGTCATTATCGTATTTGCATTCCCTGTTTTAACAGTTGCATTAATAATGGGTACTACTGACCGATTATTTGGTACGAACTTCTTTACAACTGCAAACGGCGGTATGGATATGCTTTGGGCAAACTTCTTCTGGATTTGGGGACACCCTGAAGTATATATTTTAATCTTGCCTGCATTCGGTATTTACAGCGAAGTTATTTCAACGTTCTCACGTCGCAATCTTTATGGTTATAAATCAATGGTTGCATCAATGGTTCTTATCTCTCTCCTATCGTTTTTAGTGTGGACACACCACTTCTTTACGATGGGTCAAGGGGCACTTACAAACAGTATCTTCTCCATTACAACGATGGCGATTGCTGTTCCAACAGGAGTTAAGATTTTTAACTGGTTATTTACAATGTGGAAAGGAAAAATCCGCTTTACAGTTCCAATGCTATATTCAGTAGCCTTCATTCCATTGTTTACAATCGGTGGGGTTACTGGGGTTATGCTAGCAATGTCTGCCGCGGACTATCAATACCATAATACGATGTTCTTGGTAGCTCACTTCCACAATACAATTATTCCTGGTGTAGTTTTCGCGATGCTAGCTGGTTTAACTTTCTATTGGCCTAAATACTTCGGATTTATGCTAAACGAAAAAATTGGTAAAATAACATTTTGGTTATTAACAGTTGGTTTTGTACTTGCCTTCTTCCCTATGTATATTACAGGTTTAGACGGTCAAGCTCGTCGTATGTACACTTATTCTGAAGCAACAGGTTTCGGACCATTAAACATGGTATCATTTGTCGGTGCAGCCTTGATGGCAATCGGCTTTATAACAATTGTCTATAACGTTTATTATAGTTTCAAAAATTCACCAAGAAATATCGGTAGTGATCCTTGGGATGCTCGTTCACTTGAATGGGCTACGCATACACCAATACCAGAATACAATTTTGCTAGAGTTCCACAAATTAGCTCTAGTGAAACATTCTGGGATGCTAAGAAAAATGGTCATGAATTATTTACAGGTGAATTAAAAGAAATCCATATGCCAAATAATAGCGGTGTACCTTTCGTTATGGGTATTATTTTCTTCATCGCAGGTTTCTCATTTGTTTTCGCATTATGGGTTCCAGCAGTTATTGCTTTAATTGGTGTGTTTGTTTGTATGGCTCTTCGTTCATTCGAACAAGATCATGGATACCATATTTCAGTTAAAGAAATCGAAGAAACTGAATCAAAACTTGGAGGTGCTAAATAATGCATATCGATCATTCGCAACCTCTTGAATATAGTACAGATCAAAATCAGTTGAATATTTTAGGATTTTGGATTTTCCTAGGTGCTGAGATTATGCTGTTTGCTACTCTATTTACAGCATATTTTACTCTAGAAGGTCGTACAGGTTCTGGACCAACTCCTGCTGAGATTTTTGAAATGACGCCAGTGCTTATCGAAACATTTGTTTTATTAACAAGTAGTTTCACAATCGGGCTTGGTATTCATGCAATGAGACTTGGTCGTAAAAATGCAATGTTAACATTCTTTGCTATTACCCTACTGTTGGGGCTTTGCTTCTTAGGGACAGAAATTCTTGAGTTCATGACTTACTATCATGAAGGTGCAACATATCAAACAAGCGCATTTACAGCTGCACTGATGACAACATTAGGAACACACGGTGGTCACGTAACTTTAGGGTTATTCTGGGGAACATTCATCATTCTTCAAGTGAAAAAGCGTGGATTGACACCTCAAACAGCGAATAAAGCCTTTATCTTCTCTCTTTACTGGCATTTCTTAGATGTAGTTTGGATCTTTATCTTCAGCTTCATCTATTTGAAAGGAATGATGTAATATGAAAGAATTATTCCCTGCAAAACAAGTTATGGGCTTTGTTTTCTCGTTAATCCTTACAGCTATAGCATTGTTAGTTTACTTTACTGATATGTCATTTGAAGTTGGTATGACGATTTTGTTAGTTACAGCGTTTATTCAAGCATTTCTACAACTTGTTGTATTCATGCACGCTGGTGAATCAAAAGACGGAAAAGCGATTTATACAAATATTGTGTATGCTTTAATTATCGCCATCGCTTCAGTATTCGGTACATTGTTAATTTTACTATGGGATATGTAGAATTATTTAAAGCTTGAGAGATTAAGCTCTCTCAAGCTTTTTTTATTTTCATCGGGCTTCTCCCTTTACTTTCCTTTTGCTAAAATCATGCTCGATTAGTTGGAAGAAGAGACCTAAGATGAATAAATATCCCCCTGCTTTTATTATTTCAATTCCAAACCATATGGAAACGTTTACAATAAAACTTGAAATAAAAAGAATGATACCTAGAATCCAAAGTGTTATAGAAATGTTTGTAAAAAACTTGAACATCTTTAACCACTCCTTTTTGTTAAACTTATATTCACATTATAGAATATTTAAAAAATTCACACAATAGACATAATTATAATTCGTTTCGTTTTTGCACGTTTTTTATTTTTTTATTACATTTTCATCTATAAAAAGCAACTTACACATCTTTGAACAGAATCAATTCTATAATTTTAACATTAATAAAAGTTGACAAAAATGAGGAGGAAATCCTCCTGATCGTTCAAAGAAGTGACGTAATAGTTATCTTCTTTTGCTTTTTTTTGCAAGTAGTTTAACTTTTGTTCTTTTAAATGATTTCATGTTATATTTTTTAACATATAATTACTTTTCAAATTATTTCTGTTAATATAAGGATAACGATTATTGAGGAGGAACTTAAATGGGTGGTTTAGAAAATAAATGCATTGCGTTATTAGGTACGAGAAAAATTGAGGAGCAAGTAAATATTATTCAACAGCTTGGGGGAACTGCCGTACATCGCCCTGCCCAAGGAACAGTTTTCTTCGATTCTAGTGTTATAGGGAATGAGATTAAGTCGATTGTAAAGGGCAGTTTCCAATGGATTATTTTTACAACAGGTATTGGCATCAATAAATTATTTGAAATCTCTAAAGAGATGGACTATGAACAAGATCTTCATTTAGCTCTTTCAAAGATGAACATTGCAATTCGAGGATATAAGTCGATGAACACGTTAAAAAGTAGAGGTTTAACTCCTATCGTACGGGATGACGATGGCAGTGTAGCTGGACTTATTCGAGCATTTGAGTTCTACAGTTTGAAAAATCAGTCCGTTGCTGTTCAATTATATGGAGCACCTTCAGTAGAATTAATTAATTGGCTCAAGGGACAACAAGCAAATTATAAAGAAATCCTTCCTTACCAGCACATCCCTCCTAAAGAAGAAGTTTTAGAACAACTTTTAGATGAAGTGATAGCAAATAAAATAGATGCTGTAGGATTTACAAGCATGCAACAAGTTCAATTTTTATTTGAGTATGCCGTACAACATAATTTAAAGGATGAACTTCTTAAGGCGTTTGAAACTAATATAATTGCGCTTCCAATCGGCAAAGTAACAGCAAATGCATTAAAGGAGCAAGGAGTTAATAGAATGCTAGTTCCTCAGGATGAAAGAATTGGTAGTGCCTTGATGACTCTAAACAAATACTATAAAGAGTCTAAAGATAGAGAGAATTCATTACCACCAATTTTATAAAAATTACAAAAGGCTAATCCTTACTATTATTCATTTAAGGATTAGCCTTTTAGCTATTATAATATTTTTTTGGAATAAAGAGGCAAAATACACTCATGCATTTTGCCCCTTATTAATTGGAGTATTATTTCGCAGCTGCGAATTTTTCTGCTACAACGTCCCAATTTACTACATTCCAAAATGCAGAGATGTAGTCAGGGCGACGGTTTTGATAGTTTAAGTAATAAGCATGTTCCCAAACGTCTAATCCTAAGATTGGTGTTTTACCTTCCATAACAGGTGAATCTTGGTTTGGAGTTGAAGTAATAGCAAGTTCCCCACCATCTACTACTAACCAAGCCCAACCTGAACCAAAACGACCAGCAGCAGCTTTTGCAAACTCATCTTTGAAAGCATCTAAGCTACCAAATTTTGCATCGATTGCAGAAGCTAATTCACCAGTTGGAGCAGTAGCACCACCAGGAGTCAGAATTTCCCAGAATAATGAGTGGTTAGCATGTCCACCACCATTGTTGCGTACAGCTGTTTGTTTGTCAGCTGGTAGAGCATCAATGTTTGAAATTAAGTCTAGTAAATCTTTACTTGCAAACTCAGTGCCTTCAACAGCAGCGTTTAAGTTTGTTACATAAGTATTGTGATGTTTAGTATGATGGATCTCCATTGTTTTTGCATCGATGTGTGGTTCTAGTGCATCGTATGCGTAAGATAATTTTGGTAATTCAAAAGCCATTGAAATTTCCTCCTCAAAATAAGTAATCTTGATTACATTTCTAGGTTATCAAAATTAAGTAAACCATTCAATCAATTAATCCGAAACAATTACATTTCAGTCTTTTGACGGAAAAACTAGTTGGATATTACTTTTAATTAATAGAATGGTACATATCCCACGATTATACTTTATACAAATAGAATAAGATTTAAACATTCTTTTTACTAAGATATTTAAATCGCAATAATAAAAATAATAATCATAATGATCTGTATAGCCCCTTTTGTAACGACGGAAGTCAAGAAACCAACAAGTGACCCAACTCCCGATTGAATTGCTTGTCGGAAATCTGTTTTTGTCACAAGCAGTTCACCGATAACAGCACCTAAAAATGGACCTACTAATATACCTACAACAGGAATAATAAAAGGACCTACTATTAGACCAATTGTGCTTCCCCACATACCAGCCTTTGTTCCACCAAATTTTTTTACTCCGATTAAATTCGAAACTGTATCTGCGGCAAACAATAGCACAACAAATAAAATTTCAATTGTCCAAAATAGCCATCCTAATTCATTAAAAGAATAAAAGAGACCATATACAATAAATCCAAGCAATATAAATAACACGGATGGAATGATTGGATAAACTAAACCAACAAAGGCAATTACAAAACTAGCAATAATTAAAATCCATGCAACTATGTCCAAACTAACATCTCCTAAAATTATAATTACCAATTTATACGTAGAAAGTAAAAAAACGTTTCATTCGTTTCTATATTTAATTCTAAAATAAAACTACTATCTTTTTCGTTTCAACTATTTCATGTTACACTTTCTTGTGGAGGAGAAAATATGGTTAAACACTCACAGCTTTTTATTGATAGTCTTATACATCCGAAAAAACTTGCCGCATATCGTTTATTATCAATTGGAAAAATCATTCAATATGTCTTTTTATTAATTGGGCTTATAACAATTTTTTCTTTTATTGAATTTCTTACAGGTGTTTCAGAAAACACTTTAGATTTAGTAGGATTAACTGAATACGTAAAAGATATACAATGGCTCTTATATCCTTTTGCATTTCTCCTATTAACTTTAACATCAACAGTTCTACTTTTCATAAGAATAAGCTTCTATGCATTTGTAGGAATGATACTATTAAAAATATTGAAGCGTCGTGGAGAATATCGACATATGTGGCGAACTGCGGCTCTAGCAATTACTTGGTCTACACTATTAACAATAGTATTTTCAATAGTGAATTTTTCCGGAACTTTTTCTACTATAATTGGAATACTCGTTACCATTTTCATATTAAGTTTAGCATCTACTAAATATCCAAAAATACTAAAAAAATAGTATGCATGAATCCCCCTTCTCTTCATATAGTGAGAGAAAGGAGGGATTTTTTTGCGATTTCTAATATTTACGGTTGTCTTTTTTCTTGTAGCAGCTGTGATTAAAATAGATTTGACTGATGGTACTGTTCCACTCGCTGCATTCAATGGTGAAGAAGAGCTGGAATGTAATCAACAAATTGCAGTAAGAACGATTTCAGTAATAACAACAGTTGGGGACTCTGTACAAAGTTTATTTGCAGCTTATCCTTCAAAGATTAATATTTCATTACCTGAACGAATGGCACATTTTTACGAATTAAATCCACATTTAAAAAAACAAGCAATGATTCCAGGTGAACTAGTAAAAATCCCAATTTATGATAAAGCAGAAAATAACTGTACAAAACAAAACGAAAGTGGATTTTAAATATTTCACTTGATGTAATATTCAGTTGGTTCTATAAATAAAGTAGCCGCAGCCTACCACTTATCTAGCTACGGTGGCTAGCTCCTCGACAACTTCGGTGCTGCCTTCAAGGGCAAAGAGCGCCCTTTTGTCAGCTCCTCCAGTTGTTATCGGTGCTGAACGAGCCACCTCCGCTTTTCTAAGTAAGCTGCGCAAAATATTTGAAGTATAAGAAGCACACCATGAATGTGAGCGGGCCTTACTCAAAGCACAAAGACAAGTCGTAGAGACACAATGTGGCTTTCGCGGCTTGTGTGCTACGCCCGCTCACCCCTCACATACTATTTTAAGAATTCTAATAAGTATTTCTTTTTTAGAAATAAAAAATAGAGTTTCTTCCTTGTCCTAGCTTTCCTACACTGATAAAATAACTAAGTGATGGTACGAAACGAATTTTATATACGTACCTTTTTAAAGGAGAGAATCTTCATGAGTGAACTTATTCACCGTTCAAAAACACGCCCAGTTCGTGTAGGTAATTTAACGATTGGTGGTAGTAATGAACTATTCATCCAAAGTATGTGTACAACAAAAACACATGATGTCGAAGCAACAGTTGCAGAAATTCTACGATTAGAAGAAGCAGGTTGTCAAATTGTCCGTGTAGCAGTTCCAGATGAACGTGCTGCAAATGCAATTGCAGATATTAAAAAACGCATCCATATCCCGTTAGTTGCGGATATTCATTTTGATTATAAGTTAGCACTTAAGGCGATTGAAAATGGTATAGATAAAGTACGTATCAATCCAGGTAATATTGGTCGCCGTGAAAAAGTAGAAGCTGTAGTTAACGCTGCTAAAGCAAAAGGTATTCCTATTCGAATTGGCGTAAATGCCGGTTCTTTAGAACGTCATATTTTAGAAAAGTATGGCTACCCTACTGCAGATGGTATGGTTGAATCTGCTCTACACCATATTAAAATATTAGAAGACCTAGATTTCCATGACATTATCGTTTCAATGAAGGCTTCTGATGTGAATTTAGCGATTGAAGCCTACAAAAAAGCAGCAAAGGCTTTTGATTATCCACTACACTTAGGTATTACAGAGTCAGGAACTTTATTTGCTGGTACTGTAAAATCTGCTGCTGGTCTTGGGGCGATTCTATCAAAAGGAATTGGAAATACTTTACGTATTTCATTATCAGCTGATCCAGTAGAAGAAGTAAAAGTTGCTCGAGAGTTATTAAAATCATTTGGACTCGCTTCTAACATGGCAACTTTAATTTCTTGCCCAACTTGCGGTCGTATTGAAATTGATTTAATTTCTATTGCAAATGAAGTTGAAGAATATATTTCTAAACTAAATGTACCTTTAAAAGTAGCAGTATTAGGCTGTGCTGTAAACGGCCCTGGTGAAGCACGTGAGGCAGATATCGGTATCGCTGGTGCACGTGGCGAAGGACTGTTGTTCATGAAAGGTAAAACTGTTCGTAAAGTACCTGAGGAAACAATGGTAGAAGAGTTGAAAAAAGAAATCGATAAATTAGCAGCTGAAATGGCGGAAGAAAGATCAAAAGAAGAAGCAAATCTCTAAGCTAGGGGGGTATAAAATGACATCTAAAAATAAACCTCGCTTTGGGATTGATATAGATGGAACGGTGACAACACCTGATACACTTATTCCCCATATTAACAAACGTTATAATACGAATATTGTATTAGATGATATTATTGAATACGATTTTTTATGTGCTTTTCCCCACCCAGTGGATCGAAAGGAATTTTCCCGTTGGTTTAAGGAGAACGAAGCACATATGTATTCCGTTAGCGATATTGCCAAGGATGCACAAAGCATTTTAAGCAAATGGCAGCACACTTACGAACTATACTATATATCTGCTCGTGATACGGATGTTTTTCATATTACTCAAAAATGGTTTGAAGACAATAAAGTTCCTTTCCACCATATTGAGTTAATTGGGAGCCATGATAAGCTAAGTGTAGCAAAAAAACATCAAGTAGAAGTTTTTTTCGAGGATAAACACGATAATGCTGTCATGTTGGCAGAAGAGTTAAAAATTCCGGTTTTATTATTTGATACACCGTACAATCGAAAACCTATTCCAACAAATGTAGTACGAATAAACAATTGGTTGGAAGCAAATGATTGGATTAAGAGAAATTTCTAACATAAATTAGGGCTGTCCAGAATATTTTTCTGAACAGCCCTCTATGTTTATTTAAGTAAATAGTTTCTGTAGTGGAAACTTTTTACTTCAATTCTTCCTACTACGAAGCTGTTATCCTTCATCAAGTCGAAAAAAGCTTGTCCTATCAATGGTTTCGCAAAAGCTTTTTGTTTATTAAATGTCTAATATTCCCCTACTCCACCGTTCCACAAATATTTCAAAAGAAATCCCATACTTCTCATAAATTTCATGATAAACAAAATAGACACCTAGTCGTTCTAAAATGTCATCATCAATTCTCATTCCATCTTTCCTTTCCACATATATTTTTAACCAAATGACTTGTACATTTTGGCCGGTAAAAAACTTGTTACAAAATATTCATAAACGTTGTGAAAAATCTCATATTTCATTTGTAAATTTTTCTTTAAAATTTAATATGTAGAATATGTGGAATTGGAGGTTTTCCTATGCGACTATTATCAATGGTTATAATACTTGTCTTTCTGCTACTTGTAAGTGGTTGTTCAGAAAAGTTAAACGAATTTAAGGAAGCTGCTTTAGAAATTGATACGACTGCTGAAAAGGCAGCAAAAGCGATTTCATTAGACGCCCATGCAATTCGAGAAATTGAACTTGTTTATAATGATGAGACTTTTACAATCAATACGCTATTTAAAACCATTTTACGCGACGTACAATGGGAATATGAAGAATTTGATAATATACAAAGATTAAAAGTAAAGGGTAATTGGCAGGAGCCGATTTTTGAAAAATACATAACTTCTGATCAACTCCAAGAAGAACTTACTGAAAACGGTATGGTAACAATACAATTTGAATTTATAGATGGCCAAATTAATCCTAAATCTACTTCATACCATTTGATTTTAAATAACAAAACAATTGCTGAAGATACAGGTGAAGATGCTTATAATTACTTACTTGAATTCTATACATCTCTTTAAATTTCAATGATCCAAAGTAAAATAATGAATCCCCTTGATAAAGTCAAATGTACAATAAAATAAAAAAATAAATTACTAATGAATAAATATAAATCTATATGAATTTTTTAACAAAGCACTTTGCTATTCGCACTTTTCATATCACTCTTAAAACGAGAGATGTTATTTTGGATTATCATTATGACTTGCTATATACTTTAGTGCTCCAGTAAAGTCCATTGATAATTCTCATTACTAATCACATAATAGTCGTAAGAAATTATTTTATAGAATGATTTCCCTGATAAAACAAATCTCTCCATAAATGCATAAACATGCTATACTTATTTATACAGAACTGACATTAATAAAGTTGAATCGAGAATGTTCGATAAAAAAATGCCTCTAGCAAAGGAACAATTATTTCAATTTCTATGTAGTATAAGTGATCAATATAAGACAGGAATTGCGATGATTAATTTAGAACAAGCTGACTTTCCAATTGTATATACAAATAACGCCTTCTCCAATTTAACTGGATATAAGGACGATGAATTAGTAGGAAAAACACTTAGCACATTTAATGGTATAAAAACCGATTCTAAAATGAACGTTAAAATATATAATCGTTTATCTACTAAAACTCCCTTTGAACTAAACGTTTTACATTATCAAAAAGATGGTACTGATGCATTTGTTTCAGACATACAAAATGTTACTGCTGCACCTTTTCCAATTGCAAATCGCGAAATATTTATTACATTAAAAATCGGGATTTCTCATTTCGATCACACATTGCCAATTGATGAAAGTATTCGTCCTGCGGATACAGCATTAACGAAGTCCCGACATCAAAAAGGAGCAATTGTTTCCTTTTTCGAAGCTGAAACAGATGGAGAGCTTGATATATTAAATCAATTAAGATATGGTTTGCAAAACGAAGAATTTTCTGTTCACCTACAGCCTAAAGTAAATTTAATAACTGCTGAGATTGAAGGATTCGAAGCTCTTGCAAGATGGTACTCCCCTGTTTTATGTCCTGTTTCACCTGTAGAGTTTATAAAAATAGCTGAACAGGCAGGAAAAATTCGTGAATTGGATAACATTATATTAAAAAAAGTACTCCAATTCCAAAATGATCGACAAATAAAAGGTTTAAAAATGGTACCAATTGCAGTAAATATTTCACCTGTACATTTTTATCATGAATCATTTGTGAATGATTTTATTACATTAGTTAATTTTTACAATGTCAGTTCGCAATTTATCAAAATTGAAGTGACAGAAAGTGTGGAGTTATTTGACTTTCAAAAAGCGAAAGAAATACTTTTAGAATTAAAACAATATGGTTATGAAAGTTCGATTGATGATTTTGGAGTTGGATTTTCAAGTTTAAGTTATTTAAAACAACTTCCATTCTCGGAAATTAAAATTGATCGAAGCTTTATAAATGATTTAAACGATGCGGGAATGCATGCTGTTGCAGAAGGAATTGAAACTTTGGAACAATTTGTTTTGCTACAAAAAATGGGATGTCGAACAGGTCAAGGATATTATTTCCATAAACCGACTCAATAAAATAAAAAATACCGCATGAACGATTTACTTTGTCCATGCGGTATTTTTTAATTACTATTTTCTACTAAATCTTCTGCAATAAAACTTACTAGATCGCGAAGATTATCCTGTGTAACACCATGACCATCAGGGTATGTTTTATATGTAACATCGGCTCCATATTCAGTAAAGAATTCATTACTTGTTTGTCCCCATTGAATTGGATAAACATAATCATACTCACCATGAGATATAAATATTTTCGTACGATTCAAAGGCATTTTTTTATACTCGTCAATAACGAAATCAGGTAAAAAACCACTTAATGCTACAGTTCCGCGAATCATTGGCCCCATTATAATTGATAAAGTTTCAGCAACAACTGCTCCTTGATTAAAACCGACTAAAAATATTTTTTCACTATTCAAATTAAATGTTTCAATTGCTTCAACAATAAAACTTTGTGTGAATATAATCATTTTATCGAATACTTCTCTTGTTGGTTTCCCCTCTTCTTCAAATGTATAGAAAGCATAACCAGGCGTATGTGTTATCGGACCTCTTAAACTAAATATATGACATTGACCTTTAAATTCTTCAACAAGTTGTAGCAAATCCTCTTCATTACTTCCTAAACCATGGAATAAAAAAATGGCAGGATGCTTTTCATCATTATTCATAGTTGGTGGGATATGTTTAAATGTATAAGGCGAGTTCATATTTCTGTTCCTTTCTAAATGAAATCATATACTGACCATTGTATCAAAGTTTTTCCTTAAGCGTGTCGTAATTTGTCTTATCATCGAATACCACTCTCTAAACACATTCATTTATTCGTATTTGAATACTCCACCTTTTAGAAAAAATAGGAAAATTGGATTAAATTCTCCTGTTTAATTAAAAAAAAGGGGGAATTTTCTTCATGACTCTATACATAAAAATACAAGTAATATTTCACATCTTTTTTATTATATTCATATACTTTTAGTCTATTTTAAATATTTTAATTGTAAATATTAAATATTTGGATAAACTTATAATAGATTAAAAATCACTAGTGTTGCATTAATATAATTTCAATATTAAAAACACTCAAAATCTTCACTAATTTTATTTATGGCAAAGAAAAAGTCCTTTATAATGGATAAGTCAGGTGGTAACCCGTCCAAATCCAC
>JAEXYZ010000091.1 GCA_023405135.1 Bacillota bacterium
AATAACTCCCTTTTGAAAGACACTTCCCCCCATCCCCAGTTGGATAGGGGGAAAACAAAATATATTAAAATCAAAAGTGTACATTCTAAAACGAGCGAAAGTGTACATTATATAGTTGACATTTATAAGAAAGGGCTATGTAGACGGTATGGTTTTATTTTATGGTAATGTGAAAAACGGTACAGGCGGGGGGTTGTGCCAATTATCTAATTTAATTTATTGGATGACTTTACATACACCGTTAACGGTTACAGAAAGGCACCGCCATAGCTACGACGTTTTTCCGGACTCGAATAGAACTCAACCATTCGGAAGTGGGGCAACCTGTGCTTACAATTATTTAGATCTGCAAATAAAAAATGAGACAACTAATACGTATCAATTAGTTGTCTACCTAACTAATACCCATTTAGTAGGGGAGTGGAGGTCCGATACTCCGGCAATTAGAAAATATGAAGTTTATGAAAAGGAACATTCAATAACACATGAGTATTGGGGAAGTTACGTAAGACACAATAAAATTCACCGTAAAGTTTTTAACATGAATAATGAACAAATCGATGATGAATATATTACGGAAAACCATGCAACTATGATGTACGAGCCATTTTTGGAGCAACCTAAATAATCGTAGTACTATAGCGGATGTAAATAGAAAAAAGCTCAGAGATTTTCTGAGCTTTTATGTATGGCATGAATAAATCTTTATTCTTTCTTTTCCAGAAGTTCTATACGTTTTTCTAACTCAATGATTTTTTCTTGTTGTTTTTGAAAAATATGACCAAGTTGAATAAATAAAGAATCGAATGTAGGAGTATGATTTTTATTTTCGATTACTGGTGATGGAGATTCGATCTTTTCAAAGTTCTCTCCGCGGTCAACTGTAAAGACTAGTTCGTAATGTTTACCTAACGTTTCGTCTACGATTGCGCCAATCATCTGTTGGTAATGATTTACAATCCAATCTTTAGCAAATGAATTTGGCGCAAAAATAATACATTTTTCTCCAACGATTTCAGCTTTAGTTGATTGAAACCATGTTTCAAAACTTGGTTTCGATATTCTTGTACTAATCTTTTCTAAAATGGCATCCCATGAAAAATTCATTTTATTAAACTCCTTTAAATATAAGATAAACTTTTTTATTATAGTATATCACGCCATAACAATTCGTAAATTTCCATTTATAATTGACCACAATTTCTTCAGAGATAAGTGTTTTATTTAAATCATAAATTGTAAAGGGACTTGGAATTGAATCCAAGCCCCTTTTACGTAGTTTTTCACCTATCTATAAATCTTTTCCTGTTCTATTTGGAAAGTATGCAATTCTGACTAATTCTGTTGTTGTATTTGTTCTTTCGATTGGCCTCTCTGTGGAAGCTCTACGCCAAGTTCTGCTAGTTGTTCTTGGGCTTCCTCCTGAGTAATTGTTCCGTTTCTTTCCTGCTCCATAATACTTTGGGCTTTTTGTCGCGTTTCGTCATCTAAATCCGAGAACATATCACCGCGGTTTCCTCTTGTAGCCCCAGGTTCACCCATTTCACCAAAACCGCCCATTCCAGGTCCACCCATGCCGCCATGTCCAGTATTTGGCTCTGTAATTCCATTTTCATCAAGCCATGTAACAATGTCTGAAATCGTGAACTCCACAACACTTGTACCACCTTGATAATCACCATCTGAATATAAACCATTACTTTCAGAGCCTGTCGAAGTTCCACCTGAATAAAGAGTATATGAAGCATCTTTAGTTAATTGAGGTGAACTTATTACAACAGATTGATAGTCTTTTTCAGGTGCAAATGTCACAACTGTATTTCCATTACTATCTTCAAGGTGTACAAGCGTTCCTGCTGATTGTGTTTCAGGATAAGTCATCATAATGGCATTTTGTGTTGATTGTTCAGATGTTGCCAAAGCCATTCCAGAGCTTCCTGCAGCAATAAGTAAGCCGCCACTAATTTCAAAACTTTGATCATAATCTAATGGAGCATTGTTATTATTTATTGGTCCGCTAACGAGTACTGTTCCGCCCGTCATAGAAATCGAACCATTTGAATCAAGTCCATCGCCTAGTGCATTTACATAAACATAACCACCAACAATAGATAGCAAATTGTCTTCTGCATTTTCTGTCGACGCAAAATCTTTACCAGAAGAATCGTTACCGCCACCTATGTTTATACCATCATCTACCGCATTTACATTAATGTCTCCATCTGCGATTGTAATAGATTTACTTTCTATACCTTCATAGCTTTTTGTAACATGGATGTTGCCTCCCTTAGTTAAAATAGATGTATCTGCATGAATTCCATCATCTCCAGTAGCTACTGTCAAATCGCCTCCAGTAATGGTAATTGAGTTATTACTATGAACAGCATCATCTAAAGAATCAATTGTAAAGTTTCCACCACCAATTGCAACTTCTATGGCTGCTTTTAAACCTTTTGTACTTTCAGAATTTGTTTCGGTACTATTAGCGGTTGTATTTGATTTCATTTCACCTGGCAACATCATTCGATTATTGTCATTTGTTTCAATCGTTTCTGGACTTCCACCACCAGAAGTAATATGGAACTCACCATCGGCAATTAGTAGGGAAGTTTCAGCTTGAATGCCATCATTTGCTGCTTCAATATTAAACTTTCCATCTTCAATTGCGATTAGTGCTTTTGAAGTATCTTTGTCATTCGTAGATTTAATACCATCACCGCCTGCTGTAATACTAATATTTCCGTCTTTTACAGCAACGAGATCGCGCCCCATTAAACCATCATCAGCGGCCTCAATTTGAATTGTTCCCCCTGTAATTTTTAATTCATCTTTAGAGGTAATCCCGTTATTGTAATTGCCTTTCACGATTAAAGTTCCATCTCCATTAATTGTGAGATTGTCTTTACTGAATAGAGCTGCATTTGGTTCATCATCATCTGAATTCTCAAACACATATTTTTCTCCATCACTCAATATATTTTCTGTTCCATCTTCTAAAGACACAATTGTTTTTTCTGCCTTTTCTACAAAGATTGGCGCATTTGTTGATGAATTGATTTCCGCTCCATTAAGAATTAATCGAACAGTTCCTTCATCTTCAGCATTGACAATGATTTGTCCATCATTTAGTTTTCCGTTGATTTCATATACACCAGAAGTTTGAATAGAAATTGTAGTGCCTTCAATGACAACTCCGCCATTTCCATCAAAGCTTGCGCTATTTCCATTTAACTTAATAGAAGTTGCATTATCCCACTCGGTATAAAAATCTTCATCAGAATAAGATACTTTGTCTTTTATTACATCCGCTATTTCCTGGTTACCTATAGTACTTAAGCTCTCTGCCTGAACAACAGCAGGTTCACTAGTAGATGGCTTATCCGCTGAATTATTACTGCAGGCAATTAATAGCATTGTGCTCAAAAAAGGTGCTGCTACTTTTATTATTTTAGATTTTCTTGTACTCATCATTTGACTCCTTTTCAATAAAAGATGTTGTTGCCTATGAGCGCTATTATTCAGGACTAACCTTAAACAAACCTTAAAAAAAGAAAAATTTGCAATTTCTATAAATGAACCTATAATCAAACATATTAAATTAATCAAAAAGAGGGAGATCAGTAAATGAAGTTATTAATTATAGAAGATGACAAACATCTCTCTGATTCTATAAGTGAAACGACAAAAGAAATGTTCCAAACAGAGCAGGCTTTTGATGGAGAAGAAGGGTTGTTTCTTGCAGAGCAAAATATTTTTGATGTCATTATTTTAGATATAATGCTTCCTGCTATGAATGGATATGAGGTATTGAAGAACTTAAGGAAGCAAAATATTATGACACCAGTAATCATGCTCACAGCAAAGGATGGAATTGATGATAAAATTCAAGGATTTAAAGTCGGGGCTGACGATTATTTAGTTAAGCCTTTTCATCGAGAAGAACTATTACTTAGACTTGAGGCAATGGTTAGAAGGTCAGGGGGCTTATTAAAGGAAAATGTCATCAGTTTTAAGGAAATCAAATTAAATATTAAAAACAAAACTGCAGAAATAAATGGAGAAACACTGAAATTGAATGGAAAGCAATATGATTTACTAGAGTATTTAATAAACAATAAAAATACCATTTTAACAAAAGAGCAGATCTTTGATAGAATTTGGGGATTTGAGTCAGATACTTCAACGACTGTTGTAGAAGTATACGCGAGCAATTTACGGAAAAACCTTAAAAAGTTTGGTTATGACCAATACATTAAAACTTTCCGTGGCTTAGGATATATGCTGACGGATAGCGGTGAAGAAGATGTTTAATAAATCGATTTTTAGAAAACAGCAATTAAAGTTCATGTTATTAAATTTAATTGCTTTTACAGTAATTTTTACGATTTTTAGCTTTATTATTTTTGGACAGGTCCAAAGAACATTATATTCTCATACAGATGAAGAGCTTTTATTGTTTAAAGAAAAGTTAACGGATGACTTTGATAATTTCGTATTTAGACCGCAGACTGGAATGGAAGGGCAAAACCAGGACATTCCTCCAAAAGAAAGAAGAGATAATCCAAACCCGAGAATCATTGTCATCCATTGGAACGACGAAGGAAACATTGTAAATGAAGGTGAAATTGGTACTTCATTTTACGAAAATTATCTACTAGATTATAAGCTTGATAAAACGAATATGGATGAAATTACGATGACAACTATTAATGATGTATATAATTTCCGTTATATTCTTTTTAAAGATACTAATAATGAGGAAGATATTGCGTATACACAGCTTATGATTAATGTGGATGCAGAACAAACAATCATATCCAATTTTGAAAAACTCGTAATTATTTGTGCGGTTATTTTTATTATTCTTTCGATTTCGGCTAGTTTTATTTTGTCTAAAAAGATGATGAATCCTATACTAAAGTCGTGGAATAAACAGGCAGAGTTTGTTGAAAATGCATCACATGAATTAAGAACACCGTTGACCATTATTCAAAATAAATTGGAAATGCTGCTTACGACACCAAATGATAGAATCTCTGACAAATTTGAAAATATCGCTTTAAGTCTTTCAGAAACTCGGCGTTTATCCAAGTTGACTTCGGATTTATTAACATTAGCGAGGGCAGATTCTGCAGAAACCGAGCTTTCAATAGAACCAGTTAATGTTGATGTTTTTGTTAAGGATGTATGCGCTCCCTATCAAGAAATTGCCGAGTCTCAGGACAAACATTTTTGGTTAAATTTACAAAGCCCAATAACGATAAAAGCAGACAAAACTCGCTTTCATCAGCTGCTCGTTATTTTGCTTGATAATGCGTTGAAATACACAGGTGAAAATGACAGTATAGGTTTAAAAACATATGAAGAGGATCAGAAAGTAGTAATAGAGGTGAGTGATACAGGAATTGGAATTAGGGAAGAAAATATCCCGTTCATTTTTGATCGTTTCTACCGTGAAGACAGAGCAAGATCTAGAGAAACTGGTGGAGTAGGTTTAGGATTATCTATTGCTCAATGGATTGTTGAAAAGCATAAAGGGTCTATTAAAGTAGTAAAAAATAATAATAAAGGGACGACTTTTATTATTAGACTTCCAAAGTAAGAGGGATCGTAAAATGCGGTCTCTTTTTTTTGTGGGTATTTGCATAAGAAGAGGCGTTAATTCATCCCATAGAGGAGACAAATCGTGTTTTTCTAAAGTTCCTAAAATCTTTTAAGGTTTGTTTAAGGTTCGTCCTTAATAATCTTAAACATAGAACGACAGCAAAGGAGAAGAAACATGGAGGCTATGCGCTTAAATGGTGTGATGGGTCGAACTGAATTAAAACATGAAATTACAAAAATGGATTGCTATCTTTTAAGAAATAAACTTAAGCATTTCATGAAAGTAGATCCTCATGCTACGAAAGATGGAAAATATTTAATTCGTAGTGTTTATTTCGATAACTTCGACAATAAAGTACTTACGGAGAAAAAAGAAGGCTTTTATCAACGGGATAAATTCCGTGTGAGGTTATATGATTACAATATGAATTTTCTAAATCTAGAAAGGAAAAGTAAGCGAAACAATCTTACATATAAACAAAAATGCTCTGTTACTGCGGAGGAATACGAAAAATTAAGATTTGGGGACATTGCATGGATGGAACATGATTCAAGATCACTTATTCAAGATTTATATATCCAAATGAACTTGTTTCAAATTAAACCAGTAACAGTTGTAGATTATGAACGTGAAGTATTTATACATGATCAAGGAAATGTCCGGGTAACCTTTGACAGCAATATTAAAACAAGCTTTCGAAACAATGATTTGTTAAATCGAGATTTAGCAATGGTCGAAACAAATCCCGAAATTGTCATCCTTGAAGTGAAATATGACGAGTTTTTACCAGATGTTATTAAATATTTGCTTCAACTTGGAAATAGAAGTAAAGGAACCTATTCGAAATACCAAATTAGTAGAATGTTTGGTTAAAGTGAAGTTAAATGGAGGAATTAAAATGGAAACAGTAAATTTTAATGATATTTTTAAGTCGAGTATTTTAGAAAAAACAAGTAGTTTTTCAATAGTTGATTCACTAATTGGATTACTAGTTGCTTTTATAATAGGTATATTTATTTACTATGTTTATAAGAAAACCTTTTCAGGTGTGATTTACTCACATACTTTTAATATTTCATTAATCATCATGTCAATGGCGACTGCATTAATCATTATTGGTATATCATCCAATGTGCTATTGTCATTAGGGATGGTTGGGGCATTATCAATTGTACGATTTAGAACACCAATTAAAGACCCAATGGATATCGTATATCTTTTCTGGGCAATCGTATCAGGTATTTTATGTGGAGCTGGATTTATTCCATTAGTGGTAATTGGTTCAATTTTAATCGGTGCAGTGTTAATTTTATTTGGCAATCGTATTAAAGTGGAAAATCCTTATTTATTAGTTGTTCGTTACAATGAAACTTCGATTGAAAACTTAATGGAACATATCATTTCTGGTCAAGTGAAAAAACATACAGTTAAATCGAAGTCTGTTACGCCTGGAAATGATTTTGAAGTAACTTATGAAATTCGTGTTAAAGAAAATGATATGAGTTTTATTAATAACATTTCAAATATAGAAGGTGTTAAATCAGCAATTATGTTAAGTTATGATGGAAACTTTACAGCTTAAAACTTGCGTACTAATTTCTAATCCCAAGTGATATTTGCCACTTGGGATTTTTTTTTGTTACTATGCCGTTCCAGAATCTATTAGTTCAGAATATATTATAATAAATTGGAAAATAATGAATCTTTTTTAATTTACTAATCGTTTATATTATAAGAGGTGAGTGTATGAAAATTTGGTTAGGTGGGAGTGTAATACTTCTTCTTCTAATAGGATATGGTTATTATTTTCTAGGTACAGAAATAGAGAAAGGGAAAACACCGGTAGCAGATGGCTCAAATGATTATTTAATTATATTAGGAGCAAAAATTAAGCCTAGTGGTATTCCATCACTTGCTTTACAAAATCGACTAGATGTTGCAATTGACTATTTAAAACAACACGAACATGTTCAAGTGATTGTTTCAGGTGGACAAGGACATGATGAACCAGCTACTGAAGCTTCTGTAATGGCGAAGTATTTGATAGAAGGTGGTATAGATCCTTTAAGAATTTTATTGGAGGAAAACTCTACTTCAACATATGAGAATTTATTATATTCTAAAGAATTGTTACCAGAAGGTGTAAATGACATTACGATTATTTCGAATGACTTCCATTTAGCTAGAGCAAAGTATTTAGCAAACGTTGTAGGTTTAGAAGCAGATGTAATAGCTGCTCCAACACCTAAAAGTGTAGAAATAAAATCAAATGTTCGAGAGCGCATTGCCTTGTTGAAAACATATATTGTTGGTAAATAATAATTAATTATAAAAACACCTTCGAATCCAAATATTTTAGGATTAAAAGGTGTTATTTTATGACAGTTTTAATCACAACTGCCGCCACCGCCACCGTCTCCTCCACCGCAGTCACTAGCACTGCTTCCGGAACCAAACGACCACCATGAGTTAGAAGTGCTTGAGTCAGAAGTATAGTTACGTCTCCATCTTCGTTTCTTCTCTCTTTCTTTTTCATAAGGTGTCATCCTTAGCCATTTTGCAAAATAAATCAAATTGGTAAATAGTTTGTAAATTAAAAAGCAAGCGATATAAAGTAAAAAGCCGATAACGACAATTGCAAGTATATTCCCTATAACATCGCCCATAAGCTTCACCTCAAGTCTTTTACTAAATTGTAACAATTTTCTATTGTCCGCTTCTAATACTGAAAGTCCTAGATAACAAATAAGGTAAAATTCACTATAGGTGTTTTACCTATTCTTACATTAAGTTTTGTATAATTGATAGATATTGTTGGGATTATCTAGAAAAGGTGTTTCTAATTTGAATTTCGAATAAAGTATTCTATTCAAAGAAGTAAGACAGTGTTAAATTAATACGATTTCCAAGTTTCCTTTTTAATTTAAATACCTAGGATATTTGGAGAAGTAATAGTAATAGATAGTCATGAAAATGAACTACATTCCTATTAAAAGAGGATTAACACTTTTAGTTTATATAATGAAGAATAAAAATTAGTGGAAAGGAGTGTATCTAAATTAAAACAATAGCACATTACAGTATAAAAATACTAGAATAATCTATGTTTAGTCAGATGTGAATATGCTAAGTAATATAAAAGATCGTTCCAATTTAACTAAAACTGGAACGATCTTTTTTACATGTCGTTAAGTAATTTTTTTATATCCTCTATTAATTCAATACATACTTCTTTCGTTGTAAACCATGAAGTTACAAATCGAATAGCTATTTTATCCTCTACTTCTTCCCAAATTTCAAAGTCATATAGCTTGCTTAATTTATCAACGTTTTCT
This sequence comes from Bacillota bacterium, assembly GCA_023405135.1. Taxonomy (GTDB): domain Bacteria; phylum Bacillota; class Bacilli; order Bacillales_A; family Planococcaceae; genus Ureibacillus. The sequence continues at coordinate 8,941 of JAEXYZ010000091.1, forward strand.
TTGCTGAAAATAGGGAAAATTTGATTAGTAGGTGATTCACTTAAAAGGGGCACTGCTAATTGTTTTAATTCCTCACTTAAAAAATGAGCTAATTCATTTTCATGTTGCCCCATTTTAAAGTAAAGATCATCTTGAAATGCTCTTTCAAATTGAATACCAAGAACATAACCTTTTGCGAGCATAGCTGTTTTATTTTTTATATGATGTCTAAAAAATGGTTTTAAGCAATCGTTAAATATGACAATCGCTTCACCGCTTAACATTCCGATCTTCGTACCACCTATGTACATAACATCACAAAGATCTTTCAACATGCTGAACTGAACATCACTTGCAGCAAGACCACTTGATAGGCGGGCGCCGTCAATATATAAATATAAGTTGTTTTCTTTACAACATGCGTATAAAGCCTTTAATTCCTCAGTACTATAAACGGTTCCAATTTCAGTAGACTGAGAAATATAAACCATACCTATTTTGACCATATGTTCATCATGATGCAATTTTAGAGCATCTAAAATATCCTCGGGATAGAGCTTTCCCTCATGTCCAGGTGCCGTATACACTTTATGACCTGTTGCTTCGATAGCTCCAGTTTCATGGACATTAATGTGACCAGAACTACAAGATAACACTGCTTCATATGGGCGTAAAATATATGAGATGACAGTAGCATTTGCTTGCGTTCCACCTGTAACAAAATGAATATCGCAATTGTCACTTCGTAATTTTTCTTTAATTAAATTTTTCGCATTTTCCGTATGAGTATCTAAACCATACCCAATATTTTGTTCTGTACTAGCCTTCATTAATGCATTTAAAATTTCAGGATGACAAAGTTCACTATAATCATTTCTAAAACAATATTTCATAGTACTCCCTCTTTTGCTTAATATTTGAATATAAAACAGTATAGCACCATTTTACGATTAGAGAAGAACGTTAGAAATTTATTTCAGAAAAGAAGAAAAATTTGCTATCATTAAATTAATTCAAAGGAGGATTATGATGATAACGAACTATAAAAAAATCGCGGTAGCCATTGATTTTTCTGAACAATCTCAGAAGGCATTTAAAAGAGCAATAGAAGTAGCAAAAAACAATAAAGCAAACTTAAATTTAGTTAATGTAGTTGACACAAAGTCATTCGGAGCAATTGCAGCATATGATTTAAAATATGCAAACCAATTAAAAGAAGAAAACCTTCAAAAAATTAACCAATTAAAAAATGAAGCACTAGAAGCAGGCGTAGAAAATGTTGAAGTAACAGTTGAGGCTGGTGCTCCAAAGGAAATATTAACTAAGCTTCCAGAAGTGAATTTACTTATATGTGGTGCAACAGGAGTAAGTCAACTTGAAAAAATAGTACTCGGATCTGTAGCAGAAGGCATCGTTCGTTATGCAAAATACGATGTACTGATTGTCCGCTAAAAAAAACGTTGATGGTGAAAATACCATCAACGTTTTTTATTTATAAATTAGATAAAATAAATTTTCGAATAATAATCACATTTGTAAGTTGTTTGAATGAAATTATTTTAATATATTAAATATTGATTTAATAATAACTAATTTTGATAACAGAGAAAACAAGTATTCAAAATGCATATTAGTATTGTAATAATAAAATTTTCTTTAAAAAAACGAAATTTTCTATTTTGAGTTTTAAAAATTCTAACTTAAACTATATATTCTAACTCTTGCTTTTAGCTGTTTTAATACTGAATTTCCCTGTTATATAACGAATTATTATTATGATTTTAAAATAGCGGTTTGCTATTGGTGGAAAGGGGCAGATTATAGCGTTTAAATACATATTTTCTGCTTACTGCAAAAAAAATCTACTTTTTTTAAATAATTTTTTTCAAAAACTATTGCTTTTCTTATTTTGTAAATGTTATCTTGGTAAAGTAGTTGTCACAACTTCTCCACATTTAGAAAGAAAGAGGGTAAAAGAGAAGATATGAAAAAAAATCGATGGTTAATTGCACTTTCTGCAATCGCAATCCACCTTTCTATCGGTGGAGCTTACGCTTATAGCGTTTATAAAATTCCAATCGTAACAGAAATGGGTTGGAGTCAAACGAATGTAACAGTAGCATTTACAATTATGATGGGACTTGCTGGTTTTGCAGCAGCATTATTTGGTAGTTTAGTAGAAAAAATGGGACCAAGAAAGTCGGCAATGGTTGCTGCAGTTCTATTTGGAGCAGGACAAGCTGGTGCTGGTCTGGCAATCATGATGGACTCAGTAGTTCTTTATTGGCTAACATATGGTCTATTAAGTGGATTAGGGATGGGGATTGGATACATTGCACCTGTTTCAACTCTAGTAAAATGGTTCCCTGATCGTCGTGGTTTAGCAACAGGTATGGCAGTATTAGGATTCGGTTCAGGGTCATTACTTACAGCTCCAATTGCTACTAACTTGATGGAGAATGTTGGAATTTCAACGACTTATTTCATTTTAGGAACTTGCTATTTTATTTTAATGATTTTAGGTGCTTCTTATATCGCTCCACCAGAAGCAGGATATATGCCTGAAAGAATGAAAAATCAAGTAGCCTCTGGTAAAAAAGCTGTAAAACAAGACTTAGCTCAAATGTACGCTCGCGAAGCAGTTAAAACAAAACAATTCTGGATGTTATGGGCAATGCATTTAGTGAATGTGACAGCCGGTCTAATGATGATTTCTGTTGCATCACCAATGGCGCAAGAGGTAGTTGGATTATCAGTTACTGGAGCAGCTGCGATGGTTGGTATAATGGGGCTATTTAATGGTGGTGGACGATTATTATGGGCTGCGGCTTCAGATTACATCGGACGTCAAAATGTTTTTGTTATCTTTTTCGTTATCCAAGTAATCACATTTGCAGTATTACCACATACAACGAATGTGCTATTATTCCAAATATTTATCTTCTTAGTAGTTAGCTGTTATGGCGGTGGATTCTCAAATTTACCTGCTTATGCAAGTGATTTATTTGGAACGAAACAACTTGGCGTAATCCACGGTTACTTATTAACTACTTGGTCTTTAGGTGGTATTTTTGGACCAATGTTAGTGAACACAGTAAAAAATATGACAGGTAGTTATATTCCGGTGTTCTATATCTTTACAAGTTTAATTGCTATTTCTTTATTAATTGCATTATTACTTCGTGCTGATGTAAACAAAAGAAAGAAAAGAATCGAACAAGATAAAAAAGATACAGTTGGAGATCTCTCAACTAATTTTAATTAATATAATACAAGAACAGAAAAATTGCCGAATAATCGTCATTTCGCACATGACATTATTCGGTTTTTATATTAAGAGGTTGTTATATAACAAGAATCGATTCTTGTTAAAATGTATTACAGTTTTCGATATTCGTCAATGCGAGTGTAACAATTTTTTGGAAATTCCTCTTGAAAGAGCATTTTTGTGTTATAAAGTGCGAATGTATGAATATCTTTTTAAAATTCAATATATGTATGATAAATATCATTCAAATATTATTACATCTAGCTCTATACAAATTTAACCTGCGTGACATAATAAGTACTAGAGGTGAAGAAAATGGCGCAAATGGTTGCTTTAGAAAATGGTTATAGTAAAAAAGAGGAGTTTTGGAATGCGTTGACACATGGTGTAGGGGCAATTCTTACAATTCCTGCTACGATTTTATTAATTTTAAAAGCTCAAATATCGAATTCTAAAACTGAACTTATAAGTTATATTATATTTGGAATTTCGATGTTTTGTTTATATGCTGCATCAACTTTATATCATTCATGGCCAACACATAAAAGATTTTTAAAAAAGCTAGATCATAGTTCTATCTTTTTGTTAATTGCGGGTACTTATACACCGATTGCTTTAGTTGCCATTGGTGGGAAAACTGGTTGGACATTATTCATTGTTGAATGGAGTCTTGCTTTAATTGGAATTATTTTGAAGCAATTTTTTATTCATCAATATAAAATAGCATCCCTTCTCGTTTATATTGGAATGGGGTGGCTTGCAGTTTTTGTTTATAAGCCAATTATAGAATACATTACTGTTAATGGCTTTTTAACGTTATTAGTAGGTGGGATCATTTATACAATTGGTACGTATTTTTACAAAAATAAAAAAATCCCCTACAATCATGCAATTTGGCATGTGTTTGTAATGGGAGGGAGTTTGTTTATGTTTCTTACAGTATATTTTTTTATTTAATATGACTAACTAACCGCAATGCATTTTGCGGTTTTTTTATTTACTTGTCAAAGGGCTTTTGGGATTTATTTCACAATTCAACTAAGTAAATAGTACTGTAATTCTAGTTTTCTCCTATTATTATAGGCAAATACAAGCCTAGTAATAGAAATTTTGATATGATGGTAGTTGAGGAAAATTAATACAAAAATAGAAAAAGGGGTTTTAACGTGAAATTCAAAAAAAGTATTGCTACTTCCATTGCCACGGTATTACTTGCTTCAGGAACTGCCTTTGCACAAGCGGAGGAAATTACCTTTACAGATGTAAAAGAAGCAGATTGGTTCTATCCATCTGTACATAAACTTGTAAAATTTAATATAATCAGTGGATATGAAGATAATTCGTTTCAACCAAAACAAAATATTACACGTGCACAAGCTGCTTCTATTATAGCAAGAGCTTTGCAAGTAGATTTAAAGAATATAACAGATCCTGGTTTTTCCGATGTTTCTGAAAGCTACACACATTATAAATCCATTGCAAAATTAACAGAACTTGGCGTGTTTACAAAAGGTGAAAAATTTAATCCAAATGAAAATTTAACCCGTGCTCAAATGGCGAAAATTTTAGTCATCGCCTTTAATTTAAATGCTCCCCAATTGAAATCATTTGAAGATGTGCCTGTTGATGATTGGAGTTACTCTTTTGTTGGAACTCTTGGAGCTTTAAATATAACAACAAATGAAGGACAGTTTAATCCAAAAGATCCAGTTGGTCGTGCAAATTTAGCAGCTTTTATAGAGCGGATTATTAATCTTAAACGAAGTGATAGTACTCCTGACATTTGGGATGAATGGAAAGGTTGGGGGGATGAAACAAGTGGTGAAACGCCAACACCGACACCAACACCGACTCCTGAAAAACCAGAAGAAAATTATGTAGAGCTTAATGATAAAGATTTACAAAATTTAATTAACAAGCTTGACGATGCTCTTGATGCAATTGATGAAGACATGACAGCTCTAGAAAAAACAATTGAAGACTATAAGACAATCTTAAATGATAGAAAGTCTGATGAAGATGACTTTACAAAAGGTGAAGATAAGATAGAAGACGCACAAGACGATTTAGCAGATTCCATTGCAAAAGCCCAATCTGAGTTGAACAAAGTTCCGAATGTAAAAGATAATAAAGTATTAGATTTAAAAACGAAACTTGAAAAACTAGTTAAAGAAGCGAAAGCTGATTTAGAAGACTCTAAAAGTGCCATTATAGATTTAGAAGATTTTGAAGAGGATATGATGGACCTTGTAGAGGAATTAAATGAACTGATTGAAGAAGCGGAAAAAGCCATTGACGAAGATGACAAAGCTGATATGGAAGATGCTTATGATGAGTTAGATGAATTAATAAAAGAAGCGGAAAAATTATTCTCGAAATATGAAGCTACTCCAATTCGATTAATAAAAGATCAGGCGGATGATCTTGAGGATGCTATCGACGATGCGAAAGATATATTTGAGGAATTAAGTGAAGAACTTGGCAATTTAGAGAAAGATTATGAAGAAGAAATTGATGAAATGATTGATGATTTAGAAGAATCTTCTCGTTTGTTAAAGGAAGCAGTAGATGATAAAGATAAAGAAGATATTGCCTATTTCCAAAAAAGATTACAAAAATTAATCGATGAAGCAGAAGATTTATATGACGATGTTGAAGATTTAAAAAGCGATAAATTAAAAGACGAATTGAAAGATTTAGAAAAGGCGATTGATAAAGCGGACGATGTATTAGATGATTCGAAATAATTGTAAATTATGAGCCCAGCAAATTTTAAGTTGCTGGGCTTTTTAACTTTTCAGGCGATGGATTTACTCTTCGTATATCATCTTTTTTGTCATACCCCCATCAATTGTTAAATTTATTCCTGTAACAAAGTCGTTGCGTTCATCGGTTAAATAAAAACATGCTCGTGCGATGTCACTCGGTTTGCCAACTCGACCCGAAAAATGTTGTTGGTGATCGATAGGACGTAACGCATCATAATCTTTCGTTTCAATCCAACCGGGTGAAATGCAATTTACACGAATTTTATCGGGACTAAATGAAGAGGCTAATGCATGAGTGAGAGCAACGATACCGCCCTTTGTTGCTGCATAAGACTCTGTATGAGGTTCAGACATAAATGCGCGGGTAGATGCCATCGAGACAATTGCACCGCCATTTTCATTTAGCCTCATAAATTTAGCAGCTTCTCTCGAACATAAAAAGACACTTCTTAAATTTGTTTGTATAACCTCATCCCATAATTCAACTGTTAGGTCATAAGGAGAAATTGGATGGAAAACACCAGCATTATTAATTAAAATATCAATGGTTCCGTATTGTTCCACTGCTTTTTTCATCACTGTAGCGATATCATTCTCTTTTTTCACATCTGTTGGTACGAAAATAGAAGAAAATCCTTGCTCATTAATTTCAGAACATAATACTTGTCCTAATTGCTCATTTATGTCAGCTAAGACAACTTTTGCACCTTCTTTTGCATATTGCTTGGCTACCTCTTTACCAATTCCTTGAGCAGCACCTGTAATTACAACTACTTTGTTTTGAAACATAAATTAACCTCCTTCATCACTTCATTATCTCGAGAAAAATATAAATTGTAGCTACTATTTTATATATAATATGTAGTCGAATGTAAAGGACTAAATATTCAATAAGAAAGGATAGAAAAACAGAAAGAAATGGTTAAAATGCATCGATTTTGAAATATTTTTTTCGAATTAAATTATGTTGTAATAATAATCATTAATATTCTATTCGATTAAAAACCTAAAAAGAGGGTAAATACTTTGAATAATAAAGTTATTTTCTGATTTGTATTGTTCAGTAATACATTTAAAGGTAAAATAACATCAATTGAATTGGTATTATTTTCATTGCAGATAGGTTTAAACCTTCCCTATCTGATTAGCTTTAACTAAGTCTTAATATTAAAGTGATTAAGTTTCACATCTATGAGACATGTCGTCCACGCCACAATAATCCTTCTGCGACGAGTAATCACAGGAGCAGGATGTGGTTTATTGCCGGTGCGGGGCTTTGAGGGGCTTTACTTTTCTAATAGACATCCGGGAGTGAGACGTTTGAAGAGAAAACAGAAAAAATTAACTACATTCGATAATGTCGTTCTATTTCCTGGGGCAGTTGATAAATTAATTGAGCAAGCGCATGAGCATGTGGAGAATTATCAATATGATTTAGCAAATCAAAAATTCGAAGAAGCTTTAAAATACAGTGAAGGTGATGAATTAACCCTTAGTGTATATGCTTATTCTTTATATGAAGCAAAGTCATATGAAAAAGCAAAAGATGTTTGTGAACAGCTATTGAGTATTGGACCAACGATGTATTTAGAAGTCATGGAATTATATTTAACTATTTGTATGCAATTAAAGCAGTACAAACAAGTAGAAAGCATCATTAGCTCCTTATTAGAAGAAGGAGCGATCCCAAAAGATCAAATTGAAAAGTTTGAAAGGCTAAAAGAAATCAATGCAAATATTGCTGGGAATATGGAAAAGCAAGAGGATTTAGAAAATGAAACAATTGAAATTAGCGCAGAAACCTTTTCGTTAGATAATTTTCTGAAGCTTTCTCCAAACAAACAGTTAAATGAGGTACATGAACTTACATCAAGAAATATTCGGCCGATTGTCCCACAATTAAAAACGATTATTGAAAATGACATGACCCATCCATTTATAAAAAGTATCATATTGATTTTACTTGTGGAGCAAGAAGTCGATATAAATCTTAGTATTAGTAAATTTGGAGAAAAAAGGGATGTAAATCCGTCTACTCTATCATTACCAACAAAAATGCCTCAGTTTAATCAAATTTCAAAAATTGTAATAGATAGATTAGATAAAGATCCATCTACTTTAGAGCTTGTTGAATATCTGATTGCCAAGCATGCAATCGTGACATACCCATTCGAATGGTTAAAGTATGAAGCGGAAGATGTGGCACAAAGCTATATAGATTTTGTAAAGACGATGTTTGGCAATGTTCGTGAAATGGATTACGAACTTGTGGAATTTTTGCAGAATCTTGAAAAGCTAACAGAATTACAAGAAGTATGAAAAAAGTTGAAACTCATGCCAACTATGATATACTAAAATGGTTGTCAAAATCGTATAACGAGTGGTTTGTCTAACAATTGTAAATTATTTTTGGAGGTAATATAAATGTCAGCAAAATGGGAAAAACAAGAAGGTAATATTGGTACTTTAACGATTGAAGTACCAGCTGAAGAAGTAAATAAAGCATTAGATAAAGCTTTTGCAAAAGTAGTAAAGGAAATTAATGTGCCTGGATTCCGTAAAGGAAAAATACCACGTCAAATTTTTGAAAAACGTTTTGGTGTTGAAGCACTTTATCAAGATGCTTTAGAGATTCTTGTTCCAGATGCATACTCAAATGCAATTGATGAAACTGGTATCGTTCCAGTTGACTTTCCTGAAATCGATGGTACTGATTCTTTCGCAAAAGGTGAAAACTTCACATTCACTGCAAAAGTTACTGTTAAACCTGAACCAAAATTAGGTGAATACAAAGGCTTAGAAGTGAAAAAAGCAGCTACTGAAGTAACTGATGAAGAAGTAGAAGCTCAAATTCAAGAGCAACTAAACCGTAAAGCTGAACTAGAAATTAAAGAAGACGAAGCAATCGTAGTAGGCGATACAGCAACAATCGATTTTGAAGGTTTCGTTGGCGATGAAGCTTTTGAAGGTGGAAAAGGTGAAGACTATCCATTAGAAATCGGTTCTGGTTCATTTATTCCAGGATTTGAAGAGCAATTAGTAGGCTTAAAAGCTGGAGAATCTAAAGATGTTGTTGTAACATTCCCAGAAGAATACCATGCTGCAGAATTAGCTGGTAAAGAAGCTACTTTCAAAGTAACTGTTAAAGAAGTTAAAACTAAAGTTCTTCCAGAATTAAATGATGAATTCGCTAAAGAAATTGATCCAGAAGTTGATTCTGTAGAAGCTTTACGTGCAAAAATTAAAGAACAAACTGCTGAACAAAAGAAAGCTGATGCAGAAAGTGCACTACGTGATGAATTAGTAGAAAAAGCTGCTGAAAACGCTGAAATTGAAATTCCAGAATCTATGATTCACAATGAAATTCACCGCATGATTGATGAATTCGGTCAACGCCTTCAAATGCAAGGTATGACATTAGATCTTTACTATCAATTCTCAGGTCAAGACGAGCATGCTTTACATGAACAAATGCGTCCAGAAGCTGAAAACCGTGTACGTGTTTCATTAACTTTAGAAGCAATCGGTAAAGCTGAAAACATTACTGTAACTGAAGAAGACATTAACGCTGAGTTAGAAAAAATGGCTGGGCAATTCGGTATGACAAATGATCAAATCATCTCTGCATTAGGTGGATCAACTGAAATTCTTGAAAACGATATCCGCACTCAAAAAACTGTGGAATTTTTAGTTAACAACGCGAAAATTACTGAATAATTTTCAATTTTCTTGTAAAATGAAAATTAATAGGTAAATTGTAAAATTTTAGATAAATAATAAAATGTAAAACAAGGTATGGCGTTTTACCGTGCCTTGTTTTAACATACTAATACATAAAGAAAAAATGCTTATAATAAATCATATTGTGAGCATAAACAAAACATCTTATTTGATAAAGGTCACAGAATCTTGTAAGATTGTTGCTTGAATAGGGGTGAAGCAAATTGTTCAAATTTAATGATGAAAAAGGCAATTTAAAGTGCTCATTCTGTGGGAAGCCACAAGAACAAGTACGAAAATTAGTAGCTGGACCTGGCGTATATATTTGTGATGAATGTATCGAGCTATGTTCTGAAATTGTTGTAGAGGAACTCGGAATAGAAGAAGAAATTGAATTTCAAGATATTCCAAAACCAAAAGAAATTTTATCAATTTTAGACGAGTATGTAATTGGACAAGAGCGCGCCAAAAAAGCTTTAGCAGTTGCTGTATATAATCACTATAAACGAATTAATTCGAACAGCAAAATAGATGAAGTTGAATTAGCAAAATCAAATATCGTTTTAATTGGGCCAACAGGAAGTGGGAAAACACTCCTTGCACAAACATTAGCCCGCATTTTAAATGTTCCATTTGCTATTGCAGATGCGACATCTCTTACAGAAGCTGGTTATGTGGGGGAAGATGTAGAAAATATCCTACTGAAATTGATCCAAGCGGCAGATTATGATATTGAACGTGCAGAAAAGGGAATTATTTATATAGACGAGATCGATAAAGTTGCTCGCAAGTCTGAAAATCCTTCTATTACACGTGATGTATCAGGTGAAGGTGTTCAACAAGCACTACTTAAAATTCTTGAAGGTACAGTAGCAAGTGTTCCTCCTCAAGGTGGACGTAAGCATCCACATCAGGAATTTTTACAAATAGATACAACAAATATTCTATTTATCGTTGGTGGGGCCTTTGATGGTATTGAACAAATCATTAAACGTCGACAAGGGCGTAAAGTAATTGGATTTGGTTCAGATCCAACAAAAGTAGAAGAAGATAACGTATCATTACTTTCTCAATTAATTCCAGAAGACTTATTAAAATTTGGTTTAATTCCGGAATTTATTGGACGTTTACCAGTTTTGGCATCTTTAGAGCAATTAGATGAAGAGGCTCTTGTAAGAATTTTAACTGAACCGAAAAACGCTTTAGTTAAGCAATATCAAAAAATGCTAGAGCTTGATAAGGTTGAATTAGAATTCGAAGAAGATGCTTTAAAAGCGATTGCTAAAGAAGCGATAGAGAGAAAAACAGGTGCACGTGGATTGCGTTCAATCATTGAATCAACAATGCTAGACATGATGTATGAGCTTCCTTCTCGTGAAGATATTGTGAAATGTATTGTTACGAAGGAAACAATTACAGATAAGGCTACTCCAAAATTAATTCTTGCTGATGGCACAGAACTAAATAAAAAAGACAAAAAAACTTCAGCATAATTAGCTTTAGTTCAGCGTTCAATAACTATGTAGAGAGCTGACTTCGAATTTGCGTTTAAACGCTAAGTCGTAAGTCAGCTCTTTATTCCAATAATAAAAAAATAAATGCATACATATGAATTGTTAATTCAAATTTTTATTTACATAATAAGTAGTGGTACAAGTGACAAAATTTATTTGTAAAAATTACTATGATTATGTAAGTGAAATGTTGCATTTTTATCACATACTAACAAAGCGGGTTGATACGGAAAATGTGGATGGAGGTGAATGCCCGCATGAGTAAAACAAAAGACAATATTCCATTATTGCCTTTACGTGGATTATTAGTATACCCTTCAATGGTTTTACATATTGATGTCGGTAGAGCACGATCTGTAGCAGCTTTAGAGCATGCAATGATGAATGAAAATCAAATCTTTTTAGCAACTCAAAAAGATTTACGTGTGGAGCAGCCAAATCAAGATGAACTATACGATATTGGTACGTTAGTGAATGTAAAACAAATGCTTAAATTACCAAATGGAACTTTACGCATTTTAGTTGAAGGTATTAGCCGTGCAAAAATCATTAAGTATGAGGAACGAAAAGATTTTACTGTTGTTAATCTTGAAATTCATGAAGATGATACAGATAAGGATCCTGAAATTGAAGCATTAATGCGTACGTTAATCAACTATTTTGAAAAGTACGCAAAATCTTCTAATAAGATCACGACAGAGACGATTGATTCTGTTATTGATATTGAAGAGCCTGGTCGTCTTGCAGATATAGTAGCTTCTCATTTACCGTTTAAAGTTGCGGATAAACAAGAAGTATTAAGTATGTTCAATGTGAAAAAACGATTAGATCATTTAATTATTCGTCTTCATGATGAGCAAGAAGTGCTTAATCTTGAAAAGAAAATTAATACTAAAGTTAAGCAAGCAATGGAACGTACACAAAAGGAATATTATTTACGCGAACAAATGAAGGCGATTCAAGCGGAATTGGGTGATCGCGAAGGGAAAACTGGTGAAGTTGCAGATTTACGCAAACGTGTGGAAGAATCCGGTATGCCTGAATCGACAAAAAAGGTTGCCATTAAAGAACTTGATCGTTATGAAAAATTACCGGCGGCTAGTGCTGAAAGCGGCGTAATCCGTAACTATATTGAATGGCTTATTACAATTCCTTGGACAGAGAGCACAACAGACCGGTTAGATATTCAACATGCAGAAGAAATTTTAAATCGTGACCATGATGGACTAGAAAAAGTAAAGGAACGAATTTTAGAATATCTTTCTGTACGTCAGCTTAAAAATTCAGTTCGTGGGCCAATTCTTTGTTTAGTAGGACCTCCTGGGGTAGGGAAAACTTCCTTGGCGCGTTCTGTCGCAGAAAGTTTAGATCGGAATTTTGTACGCGTTTCATTAGGTGGAGTTCGCGATGAGTCCGAAATACGTGGTCATCGTCGTACGTATGTAGGAGCAATGCCAGGTCGAATTATTCAAGGTATGAAAAAAGCAGGAACAATCAATCCTGTATTTTTACTTGATGAAATCGATAAAATGTCAAATGACTTCCGAGGAGACCCATCAGCGGCAATGCTTGAGGTGTTAGATCCAGAACAAAATAATACGTTTAGCGATCACTACATTGAAGAACCATATGATTTATCCAAAGTGATGTTTATTGCAACTGCAAATGATTTAAGTACAATTCCTGGGCCATTACTTGACCGTATGGAAGTTATCTCAATTGCTGGTTATACAGAGATTGAGAAAGTATTAATTACTAAAAATCACTTAATTCCAAAACAAATTCAAGAAAATGGTTTAAAGAAATCCCAGCTTTTAATTAAGGACGAAGCAATAATAGATTTAATTCGTTATTACACACGTGAAGCAGGTGTACGTAATTTACAGCGTGAGATTGCTGCTATTTGCCGTAAAGCTGCTAAAATCATTGTTTCAGGTGAGAAAAAGAAAGTTACTGTAAATCCAAAAGTATTAGAGGAAATGCTTGGTAAACACCGTTACCATTACGGTCAAGCCGAAACAGAAAATCAAGTAGGTGTTTCCACTGGTTTAGCGTATACAACGGTAGGTGGAGATACGTTACAAATTGAAGTTTCACTTACGCCTGGTAATGGTAAATTATTGTTAACGGGTAAACTTGGAGATGTAATGAAAGAATCAGCACAAACTGCTTTATCCTATGTTCGATCACTTTCAGAGAAACTTGAAATTGATAAAGATTATTTTGATCAGCATGATATTCATATTCACGTTCCTGAAGGTGCTGTACCTAAGGATGGTCCTTCTGCTGGTATAACAATGATGACAGCACTTGTTTCTGCTATTTCAAATAAACCTATAAAACGAGAAATTGGGATGACCGGAGAAATTACACTGCGTGGAAGAGTATTACCAATTGGTGGCTTAAAAGAAAAATCATTAGGTGCTCATCGTGCGGGATTAACAACAATCATTATTCCAAAAGATAATGAAAAAGATATTGATGATATTCCTGATACTATTCGTGAACAGCTTACGTTTAAACCAGTATCATCGGCAGAAGAAGTGCTTCAAATAGCACTTGTTGGAGGTTTTAAATAATGAAAGTCCATAACGTAGAAATGGTTATAAGCGCTGTCAAACCAGAACAATATCCAGCAGATGGACTTCCTGAGTTTGCTTTAGCTGGTCGATCGAATGTTGGCAAATCCTCGTTTATTAATCGAATGATTGGTCGAAAATCGATGGCTCGAATTTCATCTAAACCAGGAAAAACACAAACGTTAAACTTTTATAAAATTGAGGAACAATTATTTTTTGTTGATGTTCCAGGTTACGGTTATGCTAAAGTATCTAAATCAGATCGAGAAGCATGGGGAAAGATGATTGAACGATATATAACAGCACGTAAAGAACTACGTGCTGTTGTACTTATTATTGATTTGCGCCATCCCCCAACGAATGATGATTGTATGATGTATGATTTTTTAAAATATTACAATATACCGACAATTATTATTGCGACAAAAGCTGATAAAATTCCAAAAGGTAAATGGGATAAGCATAAAAAGGTAGTAAAAGAAACGTTAAATATGGATAAAAATGATCCGATAATTGTGTTCTCATCTGAAATTGGGATGGGTATGGAGCAGGCTTGGGCTGAGATAGAGAAGCGCATGTAATCTTCTACTTCTACATAAAGGATTTTAAGTGGAATTATAAAATCTGACTAAAAGTTAATTTTTACTTTTAGTTCAGATTTTTTTGTTTAGTCTTTACAAAGGGAGCGTCTCGAAATGAACTTTCAGACGCATCCCTTTTTTTACATAATCATTAGGTAGAAAATATAAATAAACATAGAAAATTACTTAATTTTATGAATGAATCGCAGTAAAAAATGGAAGATTAGTTAAGAGATAAATTGATGAATAATGTTTCCAAAGTAACGATCCTTTATTTAAAAAACGGGGTGAAACGTAGTGATAGATTGTGCAATTATAGGTGGAGGACCTGCTGGTTTGAATGCTGCTCTTGTATTAGGAAGGGCTAAAAGAAATGTAATACTTTTTGATAATGATCAACCGAGAAATGCCGTTACGAAAGCATCACATGGATTTATTACTAGAGATGGTGTTACACCAAAAGAGTTTAGAAATTTAGCGTATCAAGATATAGATAACTATCCATCAGTTGAAATAAAAAAATGCAAAATTATAAAGGTAGAGAAAGAAAGTAGTTCTAAAATTAAACTAACAACTAGCGATAATGAAATGTATATTAGTAGGAAGATTATTATAGCAACTGGTCTTAAAGAGATATTACCCGATGTAGACGGGATTCGAGAGTTTTATGGAAAGAGCATTTTTAATTGCCCTTATTGTGATGGTTGGGAACTAAGAAATCAACCTTTAGTATTAATATCTGAAAATAACAATGTATCCCACATGACGAAAGTTCTTTATCAATGGAGTAAAGACTTGGTTGTTTGCACGAATAGCAAAAAATTAATATCAAAATCAGATGAGCAAATGTTTACTAAAAAAGGGATAAGAATAATGGAAGAACGAATTGTAAAATTATGTGGTTCAAATGGTAAATTACAAAAGGTAATTTTTGAAGATGGCTCTGAAATAAATAGAGTTGGGGGTTTTGTTACAGTCGAACTTGAACATCCAAATGATCTTGCTAACTCTATAGGATGTAATTTAAGTAAAAATGGTGGAATTATAATTGACAGTTTAGGAAGGACAAACGTAAAAAATGTATATGCAGCTGGAGATATAACATTAGCTGCCCCAACACAATTAGTGATAGCTGCTAGTGAAGGGACTCGTGCTGCAATGGGTGTTAATTATGATTTGACTATGGAAGAATTCATTGAATAGCCTCGTATGCTGTGAGGTTTTTTTAATAGAAAGTTTTATTATGAAAACCTAATAATTATTCCATTTAATAATCTCTAAATCTAAAAATTTCCACTGATGATGAAACTACTTTATGGTATAATTTACATGTCAAAATAATGCCAAAATGACCTTGATTTAGATAAAATGTATCCGATAACAAATATAGGAGGTGAGGCAGTAATTTTGGTTACATTTTCAAAGATAATATATTCATAGTGCTTTTTCTATGAAACGAATTTAGGTTGATCTCACAAATTTGACTATTAAACTATTATTTAATAACTATAAATTCATATTTATCAACATACTACAGGAGGAGAACGACTTAATGAAAAAATTGTCATACATAATTTGTATGTTGCTATTAGTTGCATCCACTTTAGCATTACCTAAAACAGCTGATGCAGCAACTACATACAATGGTACATTTGTATCTGTAGATTACAATGAAACACAATTAAAAGACGGCACCATTCAAAAAAAATTAAGCAAAATTACATTAAAAAATAATTCGGGAAGAACAACTACATTAAATATTGATGATAGTGCAAAATTGTTTATCAATAACACTTCAACTACTATAGAAGGTTTTAAAAGTGGTATGAAAGTTCAAGCGACAGTAAATTTACGTAAAGTAACTGAACTTCGTGGAACATCGGAAGTTGAACAAGGAACTATACCCCAAAATAGTAAAGAGAAAGCGGGTGTAGTAACGAAAATTGATCCAAAAGGTATGTTTGTTATTGTAAAAATAGATGGTGGAAGTGAATCTACTTATTACGTAAATAATAATACGCAGTTTGTAAAAGGCTCATCTTCAGTGGATATTAGTGATTTGTATGAAGGGGATCGAGTAAAACTTAAGTTTTCAAGTCCAACAACTTCTGTTATCTCAGAAATTGAAATTGTAACAACTGGTATTGAAATAGAAAACTTATATAAAGGGTCTCTTCAATTAGTTAATCCGACAGCAAATAAAATCACTGTAAAAAATGCTCAAAAGTACGAGAATTGGTTATTTGGTACTTCCAATAACAGCAATTTATCAACCTTTACATTTACAAATAATACGCCGATTTATGCTGGAAATAAGAAAATAACTAAGAATGACTTGCGTAACTATCGAACTTCAGATGTGTACTTTGCAACAGTTAGTGAGTTTGGTAATGAAGTGATTAAGAAAATTATCGTTTTAGATAATTATGAACGTACTTATTACGAGGATATGACAGCGGTAAATACAACGTTTAACTTTATTAATTTAAAAACTACAGGTCGAATTTATTTACATGAAGGAACAATATTAGTTCGCAATGGCCGGTTAATTGAGCCTACAAGTCTAACACAATATGGTACTGCATTTGTTATAACTGACGGGCTGACAAAAGATAATTACGCACAAGTTGTAAATATCTCAAATGACAGTTTCTCTTCACCAAACCTTGCAAGTCACGGATTATATTTCGGAGAGCTTGCATATGTTGATGGCTATTTAGCAGAACTAAATGATTTAGTTAAAGTCGAAAATAATTATTGGAAATCTGTTAATGATGAAATTCTATCCTTCAGTAATAGCACCAATGCTGAAATTAACTATCAAAATTCTACAATTAAAATTATCCCGAATATGGATTTAATTTCTTATGAAACATATTATGGATACTTCTATGTTAAAGATGGCCATATTCAAGCAATACACTTGCTAACACCGTCACAAAAAATGGCAAACCAAGTATTGACAGGAAGTATTAAGAGCGTTAATGTTCGAAATCAACAAATCAATGTAGAAAATGTAAGCCAATGGTTCAATGGTACTTGGTTAGACTCGGGATCGTTGAATAATATTAATTTAAAACAAACATTAATTATTAAGGATGGTAAAGTGATAGAGCCTTCTAACTTAAAACCGTCTGATCGAGTTGTATTGTTTACAAACACTTCATTTGATTGTCATGTAATTTTAGTTAATTAAAATTGAAAAGGTGGCATGTGGAATAATTAACCACATGCCGTCTTATTTTAAAGAAAGAGAGGGTTATAGTATTAATGAAGAAATTGAGATTTACATTCATGATTGTTGCAGCTACTATACTGTTACTTTCCTTTAAACTTACTCCTACAGAAGCAAAAACGGTTGATTTATATGGAGGTATTCAGAATGAATATACATTTGAAGAAGTAGTGTTCATTTCAGGTGCCCCAATTGTTTTTAGTGGGACGAGCAAAAATGTAAAAGTAGATGAAGAAGAGAGTAAGGGAAAACTGACAGAGACATACAATATTACGTTAACTGGTCCAAAGGATGCAAAGTTAACGCGTAAATTTACTTATGTATCAGACGTTACGAATTATGATCAAATTGGACAAAGTACTGCATACGGTGAAGTGACAAGATATAAAGAAATAATTGTCATCGATGGCATTACATATACGTTGTCTGATTACCAACTATCAAAAAGCACGATAACAGATAAACGACCTGCAACGGATTATTTCTCGGGCAATGCAATTGCTAGAAAAACATATACTACAAATGCAACAAAAGAGCAGCCTAGTAAAACGATTGTAGTAAATATTGAAAGTAGAAACTATGGTTATGAAAATTTCTGGGGAGCAACTGAAACACAAATAACGGAATTCGAGTTTATTTATGATAATGGGAAAATTGGACATGTTCAAAATAAAGCTTCCACTACAAAATCTCGAGTTTTAAATTACGAAGAAAATACGCCGTCACTATCAAGTTTTAATGGTGGCTATGCAGCGATTAGTTCAGCAAATTCAATTTCTGAATATACATATGATTTACCTAAAGCAACTGGTGTCATAGATTTGGATAAAGAATATATGCCTCGAATTGAACGTTTAATTGTACCGAAATTTAGAGATTTATCATCACACTGGGCTAAAAATGATATTGAAAAGCTTTATTCTTTAGGCATTTTAGATGATCAATCCAATTTCTTTTCACCAAATACGCCAATGCAGCGGTATGATTTTGCAATTGCCATTGGGAAAGCAGTTGATTTACGTGTATTAGAAGAAACAAAGTCAACAAAAACAACAACAAGTATTTTTTCTGATGTAAGTCGAACAATTAAGGATTACAACTATTTAGTATCTTCTGTTGATAAAGGCATTATTAAAGGTACAACGCCAACTACATTTAATCCTAATGGGCATCTTACTCGTCAACAGGCGGCAACAATATTAGTCCGAGCATTAGGGTTAGAAAATAAAGCGCCTGATCCAGGATATCAAACAAATTATTCAGATGATGCGAAAATCTCAGATTATGCCCGTGATGCTGTTTATGTTGCTACAGAACTTGGTTTAATGTCAGGAGACAATGGTAAATTTAATCCAAAACAAGAGTTGAAAAGAGGTCAAGCAGCAGCTATTATCGAGCGATTCTTAGAATATTTAGAAAATGATTTACAACAAAATTATCGTGATGATCTACTCTTTTTTGAATAAGGGGAGAAATAATAATGAATAAATTAAAGAAATTAATAATCGTTCTACTCTGTTTCACTGTTACATTGTCGTGGATAACACCGCCTCAAAAAGTTGAAGCAGCTACTATTACAGATGTAAAACCATCAAATTCCAAGTATACAGCAGTAAAATGGGCAGTAGATAATGGCATTATGGAAACGTATCGAGGTGGAAAGTTCCAAACTTATACTTTAGTAACAGAAGCACAATTTTTATCAATGATTGCAAAATTAGATGCAAATTATTCTTTTAGTTATTCTGCAGATATGCTTTATAACTATTACAGTGAATTAAATATTCCGTTAAATGGCATTACAAATAAAGCGAAACGTAATGCTAATGTTTCCCGTGGTCAATTTGCACGAATTTATGCTGCTTTAAATGGCTTAGATTTATCGGAGCCACAAGCTGTCCAATATTTGTATGCCAACGGGATTACTACAGGTACTACTGGGAAAAAAACTTATCAGGACTACCAACCAAATAAAAATATTAATCGTGGTGATATCGCGGTATTTTTCTATCGCATTGCGAAACAAGGCGGTCTTGCATCAGATGGTTTAGCTAGTCCAGCAACAGGTAAGGATAATAGCCAAATTACTCTACCGGTTAATTTTATGTCCAACAGTACTGTTGAACTCGAAAATGGCAATGGAAATGATAATGTTAATGATTGGTCAAACTATCCAAATGTGAACAAAGAAGTTCAAAATATAACGATTTCTAATGAAGAAATCGCTGCTAATGGCGCAGATTCTACTTTAATTAAAATTAATTTAAAAGACAGCTATGGTAACGAAATACCTGAGGATATGTCTTTACAATTTAAAGTAAGCTCTAAAGCCGGTGCAAAAATTTCTTCAACTTCAAATAGTAATAGTGGAGATTCTATCTATGCATATAGTGATGGTGGGGAACTATCTGTCTATGTAACCGCACCTAAATTAAACAAATCGATTAAAGATACAATTTCTTTTGAGTTAGTTAATAATAGTGATGCTAAATTTTCTAGCTATAAAAATAAAAAAATTGAAGTAACGGTTCGTTATGTTCCAAAACCTGAGTTGCGAATTTCATATGAAACATACAACCCACTTAACCCAAATTCGAACGGAGGAAATGTAGATTCTGGTGTTAAACCAATAAATATTCCTTCAAATATGAAGGCTGGGGACATTAAAATCATTGAAATTGATGCTGAAAATAAAACATTTAAAGGAACACAGTCATCAAAAACGAATTCAGCTATTGAATATGAATATGCAAATTTACAATTAGGTAATCAAAAAATTTCTACTTGGTTATTTGAAAAAATTGTAGCCCAAAATTATTCGCCTACAGTTTCCTATTCACTAGATGATGATGGACGTCCTATTTATAACTTCCATACAAATGAA
This sequence comes from Bacillota bacterium, assembly GCA_023405135.1. Lineage (GTDB taxonomy): Bacteria > Bacillota > Bacilli > Bacillales_A > Planococcaceae > Ureibacillus. The sequence goes on from JAEXYZ010000091.1 coordinate 29,469, forward strand.
GTTATTAAAAAAGAGTACAATCTTGAGATTAAATCGCAATTGTCAGAGATTGTTCTTTATTTAATAGAGTTACTTCCAACAGAAGAAGATGATGTTTCATTAATTTATTATGATAGCATTAAAGCAATAAGTGCGATTTATAGTAAGTTAAGTGCATACGAACAAAGTTATTTAACGAAAAATTTCAATGAACAAATTACAAAGCTAGAAGATTATGAGGAAATTGTAGATACTTTAAGAGAGAATCAACAATTAGTAAATCGTCCTGATGGAATGCAGCAATATACGAAAGTTATCATTTCACTTGTTGCTCCTGGTGGAAAAATTATTACAGATTATAAAGGGAAAGTTCGTATTACGTACAATGGCGTTAGCCGTGATTTGGAATTTAATTCAAATACTAAAAACTATATAACGAATACAGGTCATGCTGGGGCAGCGGTTGCTTATTTTGATCAAGTTTTTGAAGGGGAATCAGTTGTTACAGCACAACTATTACCACTTAATAATCAAGAAAACCCATATGAAAAGACGTTTAAAGAATTGATCAATAAAGAAGTCACTCAAACAATTTTCGTTAATAAAAATTTTGCTGAAAACAGCTGTAGTCGAGAAGTTGAAGTTGCTTATGTTGTAGACCAATCTGGTTCGATGAAGAAACATGATCCAACGAATCATGTTTCTGAAAAAACAAAACAGTTAATTAAATCAATTAATGCTAATCATAATATTGCAGTTCGATTTAATAATAAAGGTTCAATGGAGAAAATTGGAGATGCACAAACGGTATCTTCCGCAAATATTTTTAAATCGAGCAATATTAATGGTGGTACGAATATAGCGAGTGGTTTAGATTTAGCATTGGCAAACTTCACTAGTAATTCTGCTACATCAAAATCAATTATTTTAGTATCAGATGGTATTACTACAAAAAGTCAAATTAATAAAGTTATTGAAAAAGCAAAAAATGCAAATGTAAAAGTTTATACGGTTGCTGTAGGAAAACAAAGTGAAACAGATTTTTCATCTTTACAACATATTTCAACTGAAACAGGAGGACAATTCTTCCATATTTCAAAAATTGAACAGTTACATGATGTATATGCCAACATATCAAGATCAATTTTATGTGGTGAAATTATATCGGATAATTTATGTAAGTCACCAGAGACAATGTTCTATGATGCGACAATAGACATTCGACGTACAAATGTTACAATGACTGCTACAATCAATACGAATTGTGATAATGTTGACAAAGTAAAGGTTCAATTCAGCTCAGTATACGGAAACTATCAATTCGATTTAATTGATCGTGGCCAAAATATTTATAGAGCAACACACGATATAGCAAAATTCCAAAACTTTAATTTATATGAAGACGTTGAGTTTCTAGCATATGATGAAAACGGCAATTTGGTTGGTTCTAAAACGGTTAAAATTCAACAATAAATTTAAAAGGTCGTCTCGAAAACATGAGACGATCTTTTAGTTTGTTGAAATAAATAATTTATTGGCGAATAATTGTAATAGTATTGTTAAAAATCAGACATAATGAAGAAAAGTAAACAATCATTGAAGCAATACATATTTTTTGATACACTTACTTTAGAATAATTCTAATTTAAAAATTCTTTCATAGCATGTTCACAATTTACTATGTGGATAGCGCTTTCTTTGTGTTAGAATAGAACTTATGAAATAGATCGTGTGAGGTGTAAAGTTCATGCATACACTAGTAGTAGGCTTGAATTATAAAACTGCGCCAGTCGAAATTCGTGAAAAACTGTCATTTATTGAAAGTGAATTACCGAATGCGATGGCAGCATTAAAAAAAGAAAAAAGCATATTAGAAGATGTTATCGTTTCAACGTGTAATCGAACTGAAATTTATGCTGTTGTCGATCAATTGAATACTGGTCGATATTACATTAAACAGTTTTTAGCGAAGTGGTTCGATATTCCAGTTGATCAATTTGATAAGCATTTATATATACGTGAAGATGATGATTCACTACATCACCTTTTCCGCGTAACGTCAGGAATTGACTCAATGGTGTTAGGTGAAACTCAAATTCTTGGACAAGTTAAGAAAAGCTTTTTAGAAGCTCAGGAAATAGGTTCTACAGGAACAATTTATAATCAGTTATTTAAACAAGCTGTTACATTTGCAAAACGAGCACATAGTGAAACAACAATCAATGAAAATGCTGTTTCCGTTTCCTATGCAGCAGTTGAGCTTGCAAAAAAGATATTTGGTTCGTTAAAAAATAAACATGTTGCCATACTAGGTGCCGGTAAAATGGGTGAGCTTGCGATTCAAAACCTATACGGTAGCGGAGTAGGCAAAGTAACTGTCGTAAATCGTACCTTTGAAAAAGCAGAAAAGCTTGCTTCTAAATTTAATGGTGACGCCAAATCAATGCAAGAATTACAATGTATTTTACTTGAAGCAGATATTTTAATTAGTTCAACTGGTTCATCAGACTATGTAATTGATTACGAATTAATGCAGTTTGTTGAAAGATTACGTAAAGGGAAACCATTGTTTATGGTTGATATTGCAGTTCCTCGTGATTTAGATCCACGTATCGGTGATTTACCAAATGTTTTCTTGTACGATATTGATGATTTACAAGGAATTGTAGAAGCAAACTTAGCAGAACGTGAGCAAGCTGCAAAGGAAATTACAAACATGATTGAGCAGGAAGTTGTTCAATTTAAAGATTGGTTTGCAACATTAGGTGTAGTACCTGTTATTTCTGCTCTTCGTAAAAAAGCAAACCAAATTCAGCAAGAAACAATGATGAGTATTGAAAATAAAATGCCGAATTTAACTGAGCGCGAACGTAAAATTTTAAATAAACATACGAAATCTATCATTAATCAACTTCTGAAAGAACCAATTTTACAAGCAAAAGAATTAGCAAATTCGCCGAAAGCAAATCAACAACTTCAGCTATTCCAACAAATTTTTGGTATTGAGGAAGATGTTCAAGAAGAAGTGAATTTACAACAACAACAGAATGAAATAACGACAAAAAGTTCACAAAATGGCACAGTTTTAGAAGGAAAATTGTCATATTAAGTAGGAATTAATTGAGGCGTTTTCGTATCTTTATGGTAAACTAAAGACACGGAAACGCTTATTATTTTCCTATATAGGAAAATAAATGAATAATCGATTATTAATATGCTTAGGATTTTGCTATTTAAGTAATTAACTGTGTTTTTCTGAAGAAATTTACATAATTCTTACTGAAATTCATAAATGTTGGTATTTCCAAAGTAAAAGTTGTAAAAGATGAAGAAGGGTTGCAAAATGACACAATTAGCAATGGCTTGGCTGTACGAGGTAATGGTTGTTCTGTATGCAACCGGAATCGTATTTTATTTCATCGATTTTTTCTATAAACGAATAAAGATACGTCGGATTGCATTCTGGCTCATTTCGCTTGTCTGGATTTTACAAACATCTTTCTTGCTGCTAAATATTATTGAGACGAAGCGTTTTCCGATTCTTTCATTAACTGAAGGGATTTATTTTTATGCATGGTTACTCGTAACGTTTTCAATAATTTTACATTGTATTGCGCGAGTGGATTTACCTGTATTTTTTATCAATGTTTTAGGGTTTATTTTTGTAACAATTCATTTGTTTGCACCAGACCGAGTCGAACATTCTTTAGTACAGTCATTAGAATCAGAAATGCTATTTATCCATATTACATTTGCCATACTCTCTTATGTAGCTTTTTCTATTTCCTTTGTATTTTCCATACTGTATTTAATTTTGTATCGATTATTAAAGGAGAAAAAGTATACGAAGTTATGGTCTCGTCTACCTAGCTTACATCAAATGAGTAAATGGATGTTTTACTCAATTTTAGCTGGGGTACCGATGATTTTTATAAGTTTACTTTTAGGGTTAGAATGGGCATTTTTACAGCTAGAAGGGCTGTCAATGCTTGATATAAAAATAGTAGGTTCTTTTATTATTACAATCATTTATTTAATTGTTTTAGTGTTACATCATGGCGGTAAAGTAACGGGTTTAAAATTTGCATGGGCTCAAATTTACACATTTTTACTCGTTGTTATTAATTTCTTTTTAGGAAGTAAGCTATCCAACTTCCATTTTTGGTATTAGGCAGAAAGGTAGGTTCATCATGAGAAAAATCATAGTAGGCTCAAGAAAAAGTAAATTAGCCTTGACACAAACAAATTGGTTTATTAATCAATTAAAAAATGCAGGTGCTCCCTTCGAATTTGAAGTGAAGGAAATTGTGACAAAAGGAGATCGTATTTTAGATGTTCAATTGTCAAAAGTCGGTGGGAAAGGTTTGTTTGTTAAAGAAATCGAACAAGCACTTTACGATAAAGAAATTGACTTTGCTGTTCATTCAATGAAGGATATGCCAGCAGTATTACCAGAAGGTTTTGTAATTGGTTGTATTCCGCCACGGGAAGATGCAAGAGATGCATTTATTTCTAAAAATCATGTGAAATTTGCTGACCTTCCAAAGGGAGCGATTGTAGGGACAAGTTCTCTTCGTCGAAGTGCACAACTATTACAAGCAAGACCAGATCTTGAAATTAAATGGATTCGAGGAAATGTAGATACTCGTTTAGCAAAATTAGAAACTGAAGAATTTGATGCAATTATTTTAGCTGCAGCGGGATTAAAACGTCTTGGCTGGAGTGATGATGTTGTAACAGAGTATTTGGATATTGATCTTTGTTTACCTGCTGTGGCACAAGGTACTTTAGGTATTGAATGCCGTGCGGATGACGAGGAATTACTTGCTGAACTTTCTAAGTTAACGGATCAAACTACGTGGAATGAAGCCCATGCAGAGCGTGCATTTTTAGGTGCGATGGATGGTGGTTGCCAAGTCCCAATTGCAGGGTTTGCAAAATCAAATGGTAAAGAAATTACTCTAACTGGTTTAGTTGCTGCACCGGATGCATCTGTTGTTTACAAGGAAACAGTAACAGGTACAAATCCAGAAGAACTGGGTAAAGAGGTTGCTAAAATTTTAACTGAGCAAGGAGCCTTTGATTTAATTCAAAAAGTAAAGGCTGAGCAAAATGCCTAATCTACCGTTAAAAGGCAAAACAGTTGTTGTAACAGGAACTTCTAAAACAACAACTGTCCTTTCTCAAATTGAATTACTAGGAGGAAATGCATTTGCGTATCCTCTTATTGAAACAAGAGAGATTATTGAACCAATAGATTTTTTGCAGCTTGAAAAGGCTAAGAAAATGGATTGGCTTATTTTTACGAGTCAAAATGCTGTGGAAGTCTTTTGTAATAAATTAAATCGACATCAATTAAGTACTATGCAGTTTAAATCGAAAATTGCAGCAGTAGGAGAAAAAACCGCAAAAATGCTTGAGAATAATCATTTCAAAATAAGCTTTATGCCTTCTGTCTATAGTGCGGATGTTTTTGTAAAAGAATTCCCGTTAGTTGCTGGGGACAATCCTACGTGTTTATTTATTCGAGGGAAAAAGGCAAAGGACACATTAAAAAAGAGCCTTCCTTTTACAATTGAGGAATGGAATGTTTATGATACATTCGATCATCTTTCTAATGTAAAACCATTAATTGACTTAATTCAGTCAAAAGAAGAGGTAATCGTTATTTTTGCAAGTCCTTCTGCTGTTGATGTTTTTGCACGACTCGTTGCACCAATTGTTGGATGGACAAAAGCAAAATTCGCTGCGATTGGACATATTACAGCTGCAAGAATTGAACATTATGGTGCACAAGTTACATATAAACCGAACAAATATACAATGCAAGCGGTTATAGAGGACATACAAAATAGAGAGGATGCTTAAATATGGCACAACTTAATTTTAAAAGACATCGTCGCCTTCGTACATCTGCTGCGATGCGATCAATGGTTAGAGAAACATACTTACACAAAGAAGATTTAATTTATCCCATTTTTGTTATTGAAGGAGAAAATATTAAAAATCCAGTACAATCAATGCCTGGTGTTTATCAATTTTCATTAGATACTTTAGGTGAAGAGGTTGATGAAGTAGTAGAACTAGGAATTCCTGCTGTTATTTTATTTGGATTACCAGCAGAAAAGGATGCAGTAGGTACAGGTGCATTCCATGATCACGGAATAGTACAAAAAGCTACACGATTTATTAAAGAACGTCATCCACAATTAATTGTTATTGCCGACACTTGTCTTTGTGAATTTACAGATCATGGACATTGTGGTGTAGTTGAAGGGGACAAAATTTTAAATGATCCTTCTTTAGAAATTTTAGGTCGTACTGCCGTATCTCAAGCGCAAGCTGGAGCTGATATAATTGCACCATCTAATATGATGGATGGTTTTGTTGCTGCAATCCGTGTTGCTTTAGATGAAGCTGGCTTTGAGGATATTCCGATTATGTCGTATGCAGTAAAATATGCTTCAAGTTATTACGGTCCATTCCGTGATGCAGCTGATGGAGCTCCTCAGTTTGGAGACCGTAAAACATACCAAATGGATCCAGCAAACCGAATTGAAGCATTTCGTGAAGCTGAATCAGATATTGCAGAAGGAGCAGATTTCTTAATTGTTAAACCTGCTTTATCATATTTAGATATTGTTCGTGATGTTCGTAACAACTTTACTTTACCGATTGTTGCTTATAACGTATCAGGGGAATATGCAATGGTAAAAGCTGCAGCCCAAAATGGTTGGATTGAGGAAAGACCAATTGTTATGGAAACATTACTAGGAATGAAACGTGCAGGAGCAGATATGATCATTACTTATCATTCTAAAGACGTTGCTCGTTGGTTGGAGGAAAAATAAAATGAATTCATATGAAAAATCGATTCAAGCATTTTCTGAAAGTATTAACTTAATGCCAGGTGGAGTAAATAGTCCAGTTCGTGCATTTAAATCAGTTAATTTAGATCCAATTTTTATGGAATCGGGCCAAGGTGCTATTATTAAAGACATCGATGGCAATGAATATATTGACTACGTATTAAGCTGGGGACCATTAATTTTAGGTCATTCACATCCAGAGGTAGTGACAGCAATTCAAGAGCAAGTAGCTAAAGGCTCTTCATTTGGTGCGCCAACTTTACTTGAAAACAAACTTGCACAAATAGTAATTGACCGTGTTCCTTCTGTTGAAATGGTACGTTTTGTTTCATCTGGTACAGAAGCAACAATGGCTGCATTACGACTTGCACGCGGCTATACAGGACGAGATATTATTTTAAAATTCGAAGGATCTTACCATGGACACGGTGATTCATTGTTAATTAAAGCTGGTTCAGGGGTAGCAACTTTAGGTTTACCAGATAGTCCTGGAGTTCCTTCAGATATTGCTAAAAATACAATGACAGTTGCTTATAATGATTTAGAAGCTGTTCAAGTTGTGTTTGAAAAGTTTGGGGAGCAAATTGCAGCAGTAATCGTAGAACCTGTGGCAGGAAATATGGGTGTAGTTCCTCCTAAACCAGGCTTCTTAGAAGGATTGCGTAAAGTAACAGAAGACAATGGGGCACTCCTTATTTTTGATGAGGTAATGACAGGCTTCCGTGTTGATTACAATTGTGCTCAAGGCTATTTTGGAATTAACCCAGACTTAACTTGTTTAGGGAAAGTTGTCGGTGGGGGACTTCCGGTAGGAGCTTTTGCAGGGAAACGTGAAATTATGGAGCATATTGCACCAGCTGGTTCTGTATATCAGGCGGGAACATTATCAGGTAATCCACTTGCAATGACTGCAGGGATTGAAACGTTATCTCGCTTAACACCAGAGACTTATGAATATTTCAAAAAGCTTGGTGACCAACTAGAAGCCGGCTTCCGTGAAGCTGCAACAAAATATAATATTCCTCATACTGTAAATCGTGCAGGATCTATGATTGGATTCTTCTTAACGAATGAAGATGTAGTAGACTTCGCATCTGCTAAAACTTCAGATTTACAATTGTTTGCAGAGTATTATAAATTGATGGCTGAAGAAGGGGTATACTTACCGCCATCACAATTTGAAGGTTTATTCATTTCAACAGCTCATACGGAAGAACATATAGCAAAAACGGTTCAAGCATTCCATACTGTATTTGCGAAGCTAGCTCGATAATTAAAAAATGTATGTTGCTATACTTTCGTCTTAGAAAAATCTGCATACGGGGAAAGTTGCAGATTCCAACTTCGAGGGCTTGCTTGTGTAAAACAATATTTGAAAACATATTTACTTATTAAAATAGAGTGTTATTTCTCTTATTCTTAGAGAAATGACACTCTTTTTAGCATACTTTTATTTCTCACGCATATTGTAAAAACGGGAGGGATATCATATGCAAAATATTAACTGGGAAATGATGACTCAATTTGTTTTTCCTGAACAGTGTGGCTGTGTAGAAGAAATTGTTTCTGTTGATATAAAACCAATTTGGCAGCAAATCGAAACAGACGAATCTGTACGATTAGTTGGTATATATCACATTGCTGCGGTTGCACGCTTTAATCCAGATGAGACACCAGAATATTGTGAAGGCACATTGATTGATCAATTAGAATTTGATGGATCTGATGGTTATTTTGAATATGCACTACCATTAGAGGTTGATTTACCGAGAGAAAAAGTTGCTGAAAAACATCAGCCTCAAGTTTGCGTAAATGATGTCTCATTTTTTGTTTATGATGGTTCGAGCTGTACTTTTAAATGGGAAGTGGATTGTAAATTTAAAGAATCTGTTGAAGGTGCTTTATTTAATTATGAACCAATTGGTGAACCGAGTCCATTTTATGAACAATCTAATATTGAGCCGTCTCCATTAGAAAAAGAATATCAATTAATGGAGAAAGAACCTGCTTCACAGGAGCCTGCTATAACAGAAGAACTTCGATTTGGTTATGATGCGATATTTCCAGAACAACCAAAACTTCCTGATTTAGATACAGTAGAACAACTGATAGAACAACCTAATATAGCAAAACAAGAAACAGTAGAAGAAGATATATATACGATAGAATCGCCTTATTCGAAGGGACAAACTGTATCTGAAACGCAAGAATATCAAACTACAAAACCAATCGTTGAAAGTAGTAGTGTGAAATTAGCTCCTGAATTTGAGTTTAGTCAAGGTATTGTTGAGCAAATTGAAGAATCACCGACCGTTCAAAAGCAAGTAAAAGAACATAAGAAAGAAAAGGTAGTAGAGTCGAATCCATTTTTCCCAACAGATACAGATGATTTCTATAATGAATTGACAGAATCATATACGATATTGAACGTTTCAAATAAAATCCGTTACGAATAAATAGCTAAGTAAAACTAGGAGTAACAAAAATAAAAAATCAACGGTTGTTGGTATAAATAAAGTTCGTAATGCTTGAAAAACCGTTATTGGAATTATAATTTGCTTACAAAAAAATCTTGTTTTTCTTAGCCATGGTGGTAATAAATAAGGATTATAGTTTCTTCCTTTAAAACCCCATTTTTTCAAAATAATCACATCCTTTCATTAAATTCGTTGTCACTTGAAAACTGTTGATGTAATATTATACAATGAAAGCAGTCAAATAGTGATGATGCAATGAAAAGGAAGAGTAAAATGATTTTGCTTGCACAAGAGAGGAAACGGTAGCTGAAAAGTTTCTGCTTGCAACCATTTGAACGTAGCCTTAGAGCAGCTTTTGTGAAATAACAGTAGCAAAACGCCGGTGAAAAGCCGTTATTAAAATGAGAGCCATTGGACTTTAATTTAACGTGTCTAATGGAATAAAGGTGGTACCGCGAATTAAATGATTAACTCCTTCGTCCTTTTTTGACGATAGGAGTTTTTATTTTGCCTTAAAACAGGCATCAAATAAAGGAGGAAATTGAATTTATGACAGAACAACAAAACATTTCGATGCTAACGAAATACGATCCACAAAATATTGAAGCTGGACGTTATGAATGGTGGCTACAAGGTAAATTTTTCGAGGCACAGCCTAAAAGTGGGAAACAACCATATTCAATCGTTATTCCACCTCCAAATGTAACAGGAAAGCTTCACCTAGGCCATGCGTGGGATACGACATTACAAGATATTTTAGTACGTATGAAACGCATGCAAGGATATGATGCTTTATGGTTACCTGGAATGGACCATGCAGGGATTGCAACACAAGCAAAAGTTGAAGCAAAACTTCGTGAAGAGGGGTTGTCACGCTATGACCTTGGCCGTGAAAAATTCCTTGAAAAAACTTGGGAATGGAAAGAAGAATATGCGAATCATATTCGTGAGCAATGGGCAAAGCTTGGTTTAGGACTTGATTATACACGTGAACGTTTTACTCTTGATGAGGGCCTATCTGACGCTGTAAAAGAAGTATTCGTTAAACTATATGAAAAAGGATTAATTTATCGCGGTGAGCGTATTATTAACTGGGACCCAGCAGCAAAAACAGCTTTATCTGATATCGAAGTAATCCATAAAGAAGTAGAAGGTGCTTTCTACCATATGGAATATCCATTAGCAGATGGATCAGGTGTTTTACGTGTAGCTACGACACGTCCAGAAACAATGTTAGGTGACTCTGGTGTTGCAGTTCATCCTGAAGATGAGCGCTACAAACATTTAGTTGGTAAAACAGTAATCCTTCCAATCGTTGGTCGAGAAATTCCAATTGTTGCGGATAGCTATGTTGATATGGAATTCGGTACAGGGGTTGTAAAAATGACACCAGCCCATGACCCGAACGACTTTGAGGTTGGGAACCGTCATAATTTAGAGCGTATTCTTGTCATGAATGAAGATGGCACAATGAATGAGCTTGCAGGTAAATATGCAGGAATGGATCGTTTCGAATGTCGTAAACAAATCGTAAAAGATTTACAAGAAGCAGGTGTATTAGTTGAAATTGAGCCACATACACATCAAGTAGGTCACTCTGAACGCTCAGGTGCTGTAGTAGAGCCTTATCTTTCTGCACAATGGTTTGTAAAAATGGGACCTCTTGCTGAAGCTGCTTTAGAAATTCAAAAATCTGAAGCTGAAAAAGTAAATTTTGTACCAAACCGTTTTGAAAATACGTATAATCGCTGGATGGAAAATATCCATGACTGGTGTATTTCTCGTCAATTATGGTGGGGTCACCAAATTCCAGCATGGTATCATAACGAAACAGGCGAAATTTATGTTGGTAAAGATGCGCCGGAAGATGCTGAAAACTGGACACAGGATGAAGATGTACTTGATACTTGGTTCTCATCTGCATTATGGCCATTTTCAACAATGGGTTGGCCAGATATAGAAAATGAAGAATTTAAACGCTACTACCCTACAAATACATTAGTAACGGGCTATGACATCATTTTCTTCTGGGTAAGTCGTATGATTTTCCAAGGTAAAGAATTCACTGGCGTTCGTCCTTTTAAAGATGTATTAATTCACGGTTTAGTACGCGACGGTGAAGGACGTAAAATGAGTAAATCGCTAGGTAACGGTGTTGACCCAATGGATGTTATTGACAAATATGGTGCAGACTCACTTCGTTACTTCTTAGCAACTGGTTCATCACCAGGTCAAGATTTACGATATACAACTGAAAAAGTAGAAGCAGTTTGGAACTTTGCAAATAAAATTTGGAATGCTTCTCGCTTTGCCCTTATGAATATGGAAGGCTTAACATATGAAGAAATCGATTTAACAGGTAATTTAAATGTTGCTGATAAATGGATTTTAACTCGTTTAAATGAAACGATCGAACGGGTAACAAGCCTTGCAGAGCGTTACGAATTTGGTGAAGTAGGTCGTGAATTATATAACTTTATTTGGGATGATTTCTGTTCATGGTATATCGAAATGGCGAAGCTTCCACTATATGGTGAAGATGAGCAAGCAAAGAAAACTACTAGATCTGTCCTTGCTTATGTTCTTGACAACACAATGCGCTTATTACATCCGTTCATGCCATTTATTACAGAAGAAATTTGGCAGCACCTTCCACATAGCGGAGAGTCCATTACAGTAGCTGCATGGCCAACTGTTAAAGATGAATTTAACTTTAGTAATGAAGCAACAAACATGAAACTTCTCATGGACATTATACGTTCTGTACGAAATATTCGTGCAGAAGTAAATACGCCAATGAGTAAGAAAGTACCGTTATTCATTGCTGCTAAGGATGCTGAAACTGCTCGTGTGCTAGAAGAAAATAGCGCATATATTGAAAAATTCTGTAATCCTGAGACTTTAACAATCGGTGAAAACATTGAAGCACCTAGCCAATCAATGTCAGCTGTTGTTACGGGGGCTGAATTGTTCTTACCATTAGCTGGTTTGATTAATCTAGAGGAAGAAATTGCTCGTCTTGAAAAAGAATTAGAGAAATGGGCGAAAGAAGTAAAATTAGTATCTGGTAAGCTTTCAAACGAAAAATTTGTCTCAAAAGCACCTGAAGAATTAGTTGCTAAAGAACGTGAAAAATTAGCTGATTATCAGGAAAAACATGAAGCTGTTGAAAAACGTTTAGCGGAATTAAAAAATATGTAATATGATAGAAGATGTCCTAGTTATGCTAGGGCATTTTTCTTTGCAAGGACTATTATTAGATTAGGAAGTACTCAATAAAAGTTTAATTTAGATAGGTTAGGCGAGCGGGCTAAGAGACCAACACGACGTTGGTCATGGGAGCGATGCGACGTTCTCGCTCCCCACACGAGCCGCAGCAGCTTACGTGGTAGGCTGTGCTTTCTTGAAATAGTTCAATCTTCTAGAAGGTCGATAATAGACACTTTTATATGAACTTTATTTGAGATTGTCTTTCGTTTTATTGAGATATTTTTATAAATGGCTAAATGATTTTATAAACAGGAGCAGATTATATGTTTCAGTCAATAGAAGAGTGTACGGATTTTATTTTTAGATTGAAGGCTAGTGAGTATAAGGGGGAGCCACTTGAAGCTGTTCGAATTATTTTAGAAGAGCTAGGTAACCCTCAAGAACGAGTTAGGTTTATTCATTTTGCGGGGTCGAATGGTAAGGGTTCAACTTTAAATGCAACTCGTGAAATTTTAATGGAGCATGGTCTGTCAGTAGGAGCTTTTATATCTCCTCATCTAGAACGTGTCAATGAACGAATTACATTAAATAAAATCCAAATAGAAGATGAACAGTTTTTAAACTACGCAAATAGGATTTCAAATATTATTCAATTAAAATTGCATGGGAAATATCCTAGTTTTTTTGAAATTATGACAGTATTAGCTCTATTACATTTTGCAAATGAAAATGTGGACGTTGCATTAATAGAGACAGGTATTGGTGGACGAGTTGATTCAACAAATATTATCGTTCCAGAAGTGTCCGTTATTACAACAATATCTTTAGAGCATACTGAAATATTAGGCGATACAATTGAAAAAATAGCTTATGAAAAAGCAGGTATTATTAAAAATAAAAAGCCTGTTGTTGTAGGTGTAAAGCAATATGAAGCATTACAGGTGATAAAAAAGAAAGCGACTGAATGCGATGCTGAAATTTTCTGTTTAGATGAGGATTTTTATAATCTAAATATACAACAATCATCTCCCCAAATTTTTGATTTTCAATCACAGCAGCTTGTAATTAAAGACATTCCATTAGCTATGTCAGGTATACATCAAGTAGAAAATGCTTCTTTAGCGATCATTGCCTCATTATTATTTGATGGAACGATTTCAAAAGAGACGATTCGTCGAGCATTACAACATGCCCGTTGGGAAGGGCGTTTTGAACAAATTGGCGAGCAAATTATTATCGATGGAGCACATAATTCTGAAGGAACGGCTGCATTAATCAAAACATTAAAGCAGGTCTATCCGAATAAACGTTATAAATTTATTTATGCCGCTTTGATGGACAAGGATCACGAGAAAAGTATCGCGATGATGGACGAGGTTGCTGCTGCTATGAGGTTTACAGAAATACCATTACCTCGTGCTGCAAAGGCACATCAACTTGCATCCCAGTCAAAACATTCGAACATAAGTGTAAATGAGGACTGGCAACGATTAATTCAGAATGAAGTACAAATACTTGGAGAAGATGAACTTTTAATTATAACTGGTTCACTCTATTTTATTGCAGAAGTAAGAACATTTTTATTAAAGAAGGTAGTATAACATGATTCCAAAACTTAATAATTATAAACAGAAGTGGAATGTAGAAAGTGATCAATCAATTAAACCAGGTCTTGCTACCATTAAAGGAGCGTTAAAGCAGTTAAAGAACCCACAGGACAACTTGAATATCGTCCATATCGCAGGGACAAATGGCAAAGGCTCTACCCTTACTTTTTTAGAACAAATTGCAAGGCAACATGGTTTAACTGTTGGAAAGTTTATGTCTCCTTGTATCGTCGATGTACATGACCAAATTCAAATTAATGGTCAACCCATTTCTGAAAGTGATTTAGATAGCGTTTTTCTACAAATGAAAAATGCGAAATTAAGTGGTGTGCTAACAGATTTTGAATTGTTAACATGTGCAGCTTTTCTTTACTTTCATCAAAAAGGGGTAGATCTTGTTCTGTTAGAGACCGGGATGGGTGGCAGAGAAGATAGTACAAATGTTGTAACACCAATTGTTTCGATTATTACTAGTATTGCTTTAGAGCATACGAAATTTCTAGGAACGACAATTGACAGCATTGCGATGCATAAAGCAGGGATTATTAAAGAGGGGAAACCGATTGTTATTGGAAGATTACAAGAAGAAGCATTTCGTGTAGTTGAACAAGAAGCTTATGGAAAACATGCACCTTTAATTGCATTAGGAGACCATTTTTCTGTTGATTTTTCTACTTCTGGAGATATTTATACAAATGATGAAAATGGTCTTCAAATTAATGAATTGAAAAGGAAGTTACCTGGACACCATCAAGGGGAAAATATGGCGATTGCAATTACTGCCTTTTTTGAAGTAGCTCAATATTTAACTTTGGCAATCGATATAGAGAAAATTCGAGAAGGTGTTAAGCTAGCTAGTTTACCTGGACGATTTGAGGAAGTATATCCAAATGTTTATTTCGATGGTGCCCATAATCCAGCAAGCGCTTTAAAACTTGTTGAAACAATTCAGCTACAGTTTCCTAATGAAACGATTCGTTTTGTCATCGGTATGTTAGCAGATAAAGATGTAACTTCTGTATTACGGACCTTTGAAACAGTTAGTGATGAGTTTTACTTTGTTGATTTTACAAATGAGCGGGCAATGAAGGCGGAGGACATGCTAGCAATATCTAATGGGACAACAAAACAAGTATTAAAAGAGTATGTTCCATTTATCCAAAGCTGTGAAAATCGAAATGGAAAAACAATTGTAACAGGCTCACTCTATTTATTAGCAGAAATTCGAGAACAACTTTTAAAAAGATAGTAATAATATTGTTTTAAAAAAATTTAATGTGTAAATATTGGTAAAGATTATGTTGGATTTTATCGATTTTTAGTAATATTTGCGAAATATTTTTTAGCTGAGGCGACAATAGTCTCGCTTTTTTTTGTTCTTTTTTTGTTACGGTTACAATGAGGTGAAGCGAATGAAATTTCCAAAAGTAATAGGACGAAGAGACCTTACACACGCAGCAATTATAGGTTCAGTTGCAGGCTTAGCAGGAGTGCTATTTTTTATAATCTTACTTAGTTCAATGAATACAAAAGAAACAGAACAGATTAGTCAAGGTGAGGAAGAAGAAATCATACCAGTACAATCAACAGAAAATAATACAGCAAATAATTCATCAGTGGAATTTTTCGCAAACCAACATGGCGTATTTTCAAGTCAAGCTGCCGCATACGAATTCATGTCAGGCTATGCCACTCTTAATACGAGTGCAATTATAGAGGTTGATGGGAGTTTCTATGTATGGTCGGCTGTATCACCGATTAAGGAAGACATTGTATTATCAGATAATCCAACTTCATTTGTCAAACCATTTAAGCTATCTAGCGGAGCATGTACAAATCCAGCAATTCAAAATTTACCAGTCAGTTTACAAAGCAATGATCCCTCAAAATTTTATTTTGAAGAAGGGAAGGTTCCCGACAATATTCCTGAAGATTGGCAATCAATAACTTCAGCGATGTCAAGCCTTTCGGACGATTTAGGAGTGACTCGTGCGCAATTAATTGCTCATTATATTACGAAAAATGACTGCTTGAAAATTGAGTTTTAATAGATAGTTTTTAGGGGAAATTCTAGTTTTCTGAATTTCACTAAAAATTTTCAAATTTCGCATCCTCAGCTATTATATAGATAGGAGGAATGGAAATGACATTACTAACAGATCACGAAATTGTTTTAGCATCTGCTTCGCCTAGAAGAAAGGAACTCTTTGCAAAACTTGAAATTCCTTTCGAAATCATGACGAGTGATGTAGTCGAGACATCGGTTCAAGCAGAAGTGATGAAAGAATATGTGAGAGAAGTTGCCTTATTAAAATCACGTGATGTTGCAAAATCAGCTGTTGGAAAAACAATAATTGGTGCGGATACAGTAGTCGTATTCGAAGACTCGCTGTTACATAAACCAAAAACAAAGGAAGAAGCGATTGCTCACTTGCAAAGGCTTTCCAATAATGTTCATCAAGTGATGACCGCAGTTGCAATTATTCAACCTGATGGAACTGAAGAAACATTTGTGGAAAAGACACTCGTGTATTTCAAGAAACTTCCACTTGAACTAATTACATTTTATGTAGAAACAAAAGACCCATTTGATAAAGCGGGTGGCTATGGAATTCAAACTCTTGGTGCACTTTTGGTAGATCGAATTGAAGGAGATTACAACAATGTCGTTGGACTACCACTAGCAAGCCTATTTGAAAAATTAGTTGCATTAAAGATTATCAAAATATAGGGATGTGAGACAAAAATGACGATTGCGATCTTTCCGGAACTTATGATACGTGATGTTCATATAGAAGATAGGCCGCGCGAAAGGCTAATCCGGCAAGGAGCACAAAGTTTATCAAATCAAGAGCTAATTGCAATTTTATTACGTACAGGAACTAAGCAAGAGTCTGTTCTTGCACTTGCAAATCGTGTATTAAATTATTTTGAGAAATTACATGGGCTTAAACATGCAACCCTTGAAGAGATGATTTCAGTAAAGGGGATTGGTGAAGCAAAAGCAGTGCAGCTTCTAGCAGCCATAGAGCTCGGTAGGAGATTAGCGCAAAAAGAAGTAGACACTCGTTTCACAATCCGTTCCCCACAAGATGCAGCCACTTATTTAATGCCTGAAATGTCGTCATTACAGCAAGAACATTTCGTCGTCTTATTTTTAAATGTGAAAAATCAAGTATTGCATAAGCAAACGATTTTTATTGGCAGTCTAAACAGTAGCATTGTGCATCCTCGTGAAATTTTCCGCGAGGCCGTAAAACGTTCGGCTGCCTCCATTATTTGTGCCCACAATCATCCATCGGGCAACGCTACACCAAGTCCGGAAGATATAGAAGTGACGAAGCGGCTACAAGAGGCAGGTTATATCATTGGCATTGAATTGGTTGATCATGTCATCATTGGTGACCATCAATTCACTAGTTTAAAAGAAAAAGGTTATATGTAAAAGGTTTCCAATGAAACAGTCGAAAATCAATTTCTAAAGGATTTTCGACTGTTTTTTTGTAGAAAAATTTTACTAATATTTTTTACTACAAATAGAAACAAGAATCATAAAATAATTGAAACCTTTTTGATGAAAATTCAGTAAATATGTGAAGGTTAGAAATTATTGTAAGTTTAACTAAATCCAAAAAAAGTTTTATTAAAGTGCTTTAAATCACTAGTGTTGCATTAATATAATTTCAATATTAAAAACACTCAAAATCTTCACTAATTTTATTTATGGCAAAGAAAAAGTCCTTTATAATGGATAAGTCAGGTGGTAACCCGTCCAAATCCAC
>JAEXYZ010000097.1 GCA_023405135.1 Bacillota bacterium
AGATATCTTACCGAATCGTAGACTACAGACAATAAAAACCTACTTACAAAAGTGCTCAAGCGAAATGCTTATGGATTCCGCAAATACGAGCACTTTAAAGCAAAAATATTATTAGGTCACATGTATATAGAAAAATAGGGTTGCATGTTGGATGGGCAGGAAAAGTTAATCTTATACTCGAATTCCCTAGTTCTCTCAAGTGTTACCCCAACATTTGACAAAGGACCTGTTAAGAGATATAAGAAGAAACATAATAAAAATTACTTTATATATAAGAGAAGAGGTATAGTGTGAGTCAATTATTAAGTAATCGTTTCGTTCGAGCCATTTTACTGTCCGCTCTATTTCTTCAAATTGGTATTTGGGTTCGAAATTTTGCCATTTTATTATTTGTTATGGAAAAGACGAATGGAGATCCTTTTGCTGTCTCTATGATTTCCGTCGCCGAATTTGTTCCAATTTTTGTTTTTTCCTTTATTGGTGGTACATTTGCCGATCGCTGGAAACCAAAAAGAACAATGGTTTGGTGTGATATTTTAAGTGCAATATCTGTCTTTGCTGTACTTATCACACTTCATTTTGGCTCATGGAAGATCATCTTTTTCGTCACATTAATTTCAGCAATTTTATCGCAGTTTTCCCAACCTTCAGGAATGAAACTTTTTAAAATGCATTTAAGCACTGAATTAATTCAATCTGCAATGTCAATCTATCAAACAATTTTTGCAGTATTCATGGTATTTGGCCCTGTAGTAGGTACACTTGTATTTCAGAAATTTGGGATTGAAGTGTCGATAGCGATTACTGGAATGGCTTTCCTTCTTTCAGCTGCAATGCTCTCCTTTATTCCAAAAGATCATGCAATGAAAGCAGATAATAAGGCGACTTCATTACTTGAAGAAATGAAGAACGGAATTCGTTATGTTTTAAGAAAAAAAGAATTAAAGCTTCTTGGATTATGTTTTTTCTCTGCTGGGCTCGCTTTAGGGTTAATTCAACCACTTAACGTTTTTATTGTTACAGAGCGCTTAAGTTTAGCGAAGGAAAGTTTACAGTGGCTACTAGTAGCAAATGGTATTGGAATGATTGTAGGTGGAGCTGCTTCTGTAATATTTTCTAAAAAGGTACCTCCACAAAGATTATTAATGTTTGGTATGCTTGTTAATGCAATCGGAATGAGTATTATTGGATTTTCAACTAATCTTCCAATTACACTTGCTGCACAATTTGCTTGTGGTCTATTCTTCCCGTGTATTCAAATAGGAATCAATACAATGATTTTGCAAAATACAGAAGCTGAATATATTGGAAGAGTAAACGGAACATTAAGTCCACTTTTCACAGGAGCAATGGTATTAACGATGAGTATTTCTGGAAAAATGATGGAGAAATTTTCAATTGTTGCTGTTGTAGAAATATCGGCGGTTCTTTTTGTTATCGGCCTTCTCGCGATATTGCCTCTCTATAATATGAAAGCAAAAAATGTAGAAGGAATGCTGTCAGAGAAGTAACTATAATCCATATAATGGCTGTTTTAATAGGATTTACAACATTATTCTATTAGAACAGCCCTTTTTTATTAACTTACGAACCACATATTAACATTTATTTTATTTTACTTTTAAACCCTTCCAATAACACTTCTAACCCAAATTGAAACTCTTTATTCATGTCCATATTGGAAATATCAAAAGGCAGTCCTTTGATTGGTGATGGTGTAACCATTTTATTTAAAAATTCTCTATATCGGTATTCTTCAATTACAAAAGACGTTATATAGTTGTTTAATATTTTCTTTTCCTCTTGTACTGCTGCAACTTCCTGTAGCCTTTCCATGCGATGCTCAATTGCCTTTGCTGCACGTTGAATTGCCTTCTGACTCGTAGCTTTAGACTTCGTTTCAAACATACGATTTGCCTTTGCCTTACTTTCTTTTTTATTCACATTACCTGCTTGAACAATTTTTTCAGCTTTTTTCATTTTTTCCTGTGCTGCTTTTTCGAGTCGATTTTTCTCTCTAATATACTGTTCATGAGCTTGACTTTGCTGTTCTTTTTCTATCTGCTTTTGTTTTATATATTCGCTATAATTCCCTGAGTAGACACGTACTTTACCTTCATGGACTTCCCAAATTGACATATGATATCCCCAATCCTTGATTATTTTATGTTTTAAATACTAAGCTACTTTAATTTTTGAGAATATGGTCACTAGCTTTTAAAAATTGCAGTTTTATTTATGACAAAGGCTTGTTTATTTAATAAAATAGATAGCTTGGCGGAATAAACGACAAAAATGGCGGGATTCACGATTAAATTACGGTGGTTTTTTGTTTTTCTTTTATCAATCTGTTAATTGTCTTTGATTCAAAACATAAACTATATTAATCAATCGACTAAGAAGAGAAAGGTAGGGAAAATGGTAAACGATTATGTATTTAATGATACCTTTCAAAATTTAAGTCAAAACAATATGCCCTTTGAACAAGTCTTTCTCAACATCTTGCAGTTTATGGAGAAAGATCCCACCGGAAATTTTAAACTAATGTTTGGGACTGATTCACAAGTTTATAGTAGAGAAACGAAATTTATTACAGGTATCGTCGTTCAACAGGCACGAAAAGGTGTATGGGCTTGTTTCCGAAAAGTCATCGTTCCTAGAAAAATGGACAATTTGCATGAACGAATTTCTTATGAAACTACTTTAACAGAAGAAGTTGTTTCATTGTTCACTGAGGAAAAAAAGGAGCGTTTAATACAAATTGTTCTTCCAAATGTTTATAAGGGAGCAAGCCTTACTATCGAAGGCCATATTGATATAGGCTCTGGAGAAAGAAATAAAACTCGTATCTTTGTAAAAGAAATGATCTCTCGCATGAATTCCATAGGATTAAAGGCAAAAATAAAACCCGATTCCTTTGTGGCAAGCAGCTATGCGAATCGATTTACAAAATAAAACAGACGATTTTGTTGAAATCATTCCAATGATTGGTCATTATTATACTAAACGGCATGACAATTTCCAGAATTGTTTCTGAATTGTGTGTGTACCTGGTACAAGGAGGATAATATGTTACCGAACTTTGAAGAGAATTTACAAAAGTATGCCAAGCTACTAGTTTCAAAAGGAATTAATGTGCAGCCTGGAGATTGGGTGAAAATGACAATAACGGTTGATCAAGCACCTTTAGCACGTCTAATTACGAAGGAAGCTTATGCATTAGGTGCTGAAAAAGTGATCGTTAAATGGTCTGATGATGAAATCAGTAAATTGCATTATCTCCATCAACCAACAGAAGTGTTGACGAACATTCCTCAATATGAAATTGATGAATCGGAGGATCATGTATTAAATCATCGTGTTAGCAGACTGTCTATTATCTCTAGTGACCCTGGATTACTAAATGAAGTAGATCCTGCTAAAGTTGCTGCTTATCAAACTATTTCAAGTAAAGCTTTCCATACTCAGCGTAAAGCTACTCAAAATGATGATTTAAAATGGACAGTGGCTGCTGCTGCAGGTGTGGGTTGGGCAGCAAAGGTGTTCCCTGATCTTTCAACATCTGAAGAACAAGTTGATGCATTATGGGATCAAATTTTTAAAACTTGCCGCGTGTATGAAGATGATCCAATCGCTGCATGGGATCTTCATAAAAAAACATTAAATGAAAAGGCTACAAAACTAAATGACATCCAGTTTGATGCCCTTCATTACACAGCTCCTGGTACTGATTTAACTTTAGGTTTACCAAAAAATCATATATGGACATGTGCAGAAAGCTACAATCCAAAAGGTGAAGAATTTATCGCCAATATGCCGACAGAAGAAGTGTTTACCGCACCCGATACTCGTCGAATGGATGGAGTTGTTCGCAGTACGAAACCACTTAGCTATGCTGGTACTTTAATTGAAGGAATTGAGGTCCATTTTAAAGATGGGAAAATTGTTGATATTTCCGCTGAAAAAGGCGATGAAGCAATTAAAAAATTAGTCTTTGACAATGAGGGTGGAACCGGCTTAGGTGAAATAGCACTCGTTCCAGATCCGTCTCCAATTTCACAATCAGGCATTACTTTCTTTAATACTCTATATGATGAAAATGCATCAAACCACTTAGCAATTGGTTCTGCTTATCCTACAACAATTCAAGGCGGTACAACAATGAGCCAAGAGGAATTGCTAGCACATGGAATGAATACATCAACAGTACATGTTGATTTTATGATTGGCTCCGATAAAATGAATATCGACGGCATTAAACAAGATGGCACCATTGTTCCAATTTTCCGTAATGGGGATTGGGCAATCTAATTTAAAAAATCTCTTCCTTCTCTTGAAGGGAGAGATTAATTTATAAACATATTATTACTAAAACCATAGTAAAAGCAGGGTAAACTACCATTTTTTACTATTAATCAGCACTCTTTTATGACAGTTTAACCTCATAAAAACAATTACTTAAATAGCGAGTCCGTTTCTACTTTTGCATTATGGATTAGATTATTCATCACACCTAATAAAGAGTTCAGCGCCTTTTGTACATAACCATTCTCAAATTGATACAACGGTTCAGGTAACTCATCTTCGTCCAAGATAAATGATTCTCCTTCTGGGAGCACTAATACATCAACAAGTAAATCTTCAAAGGAAACCATTTTATCAGTAACTTTTGTATTTCTTACAATATTAAAATAAGAGCCTATATAATTTCCTTTTTCATCTTTCCAAAAATATAAATTATATGGTTGGTCTATCCAATAATACGCAATTGTATAGCTTCCTTTTGGGATTGTAATTTCCCTTTGATCAGCCATCATTGAAAAAGTTTTTTCAATTTTATGGAAAAGGACTATCTTTAGTTGATCTATTTTATGAAGAATACATTTATGCTCTACAATTCTAGAATCATAACGAATTTTTCTTTCTATAATTACCTTGTTATTTTGATTCATTTTTAAAACCTTCTTTTGGTAAAAAATTATACACTAACATATAGTCAGAAATCGCTCTAATTTTGAAAGGAGACTGCTATTGCCCTTTCTAGTTTTATTTTGATAAATCTTTAAGATGATGCGCAATAAATTCTGCATTTTGCCCTACTCCTTGAAGTAATGCAGAGCCCCGACGGTATTGCCAAGGTAGCCCAATAAAATAAAGTCCTTTTATATTTGAGACGCCTCTAGAATGAATAATCTCTCCTTTGTTATTAAATACTCCCTCTATATTTAACCACGGATACTTAGAAATAAACCCGGTTGCCCATATAACATTATTTACAATTAAAGTAGATAAATCATCGAAGGTAATTTGATTTTGTTTTCCTTCAATGACTTTCGATTTTATTATTACTTCTTTTCTTTTAATTGCGTTTTTCAACTCATAACCAAATATAGGGTCGCCTTTTTTTCGAATTATTTTACCTAAAAATGAATGTGTATTTGCTTTTAAAATACCCAGTTTATCAAACCACCAAAAAATACTTTTGCTTTGAAAGCTTAAAGGCAAGTACGCTATTTTATTACTAATCGCTAAATATGTTTCTTTTTCTTTTGATAACTCCACTGCAATTTGTGCCCCACTATTGCCACCACCGACAATAAGCACATTTCCTTTTATTAATTGATTAGGATTTTTATATTGCGAAGAATGAACTTGATAAATTTCCTTTGATAATTCATTTGCAAATTGCGGTATCCTTGGATATTGAAATGCTCCAGTTGCAACAATAACATTCTTGGATTCATAGACTCCTTGGGTTGTTTCTACATAAAAACCATCGCCTGTTTGTTGTACTCTTATAACTTCGGTTTCAAACATAATAGGAAGATTAAAATTTGCTACATATTGTTTAAAATAATTAACGATTTCATTTTTAGATGGAAATCCATGTTCCTCCCCTTCAAGTGGCAGACCAGGAAGTGAATCATACATTCTTGGAGTAAATAAAACTAAAGAATCATATCTATTTTTCCAGCTGTCTCCAACTTCTTTTCCCCGATCTAGTATTACAAAGCTTTCATTATATTGTTTTAGGTAATATCCAATTGAAAGCCCTGCCTGCCCAGCTCCAATTACAATCGTGTTATACATTATAACCACACCCCATTTTCTTATATGAACATATAATCATATATGAATGTTAATGTATTACAGTACCAAAATCAACCAAATTATCCATCCCAAATGAAAAAATGTAGCAACTATAAAAAACCTTATAGTTACTACATTATCTTTTTATATCAAATCAATTTTCAGAATTGTATATGTACCTGGTACGCAATGAAATTTTCAGAATTGTTCCGAATTTGTGTGTGTACCTGGTACATTTACAGCTGTGATTGAAAGGTCCAGTAGTTGTTTAGGAAGAAGTTAACCATCGGAATTATTAAAATTGTTACTAGCTCGCCTACTAAATAATGATATGAAAAGATATGTACAACCAGAAACATTAGCAGGAAATTTAATAAGAAACCTATTCCAGACACTACTAAAAAGCGCACTAGTTTCTGATATGTAACATTACTTCCAAAAGTAAATCGTACATTCATAAAAAACCTTCATGAGTTTTTTACACCCAACCCAAGCATGAAAATAAGTACCTTCGGTTCATAATGGTAATGACACAAACAGATGTAAGACGTGGTCTTTTTTGGTGGCTTTGACCCTGTA
>JAEXYZ010000105.1 GCA_023405135.1 Bacillota bacterium
CAATATTTGTATTTACGTCAATTTTCATATACATAACATTCCACCTCAGGAATATTATGTAGCTTATTGTCGAAACTGTACATATTTAAACGATCATTACTGTACATTATTAAGTTAGCATTTATAAACGGTTTCGATTCCGTCATTTCGATAGGTTCCTTCCCTTCATTTTGAGGGATTGTCTCATTCCAGATTTTTTGTAGCATTTCATAGTCAATTCGATACCATTTTGTTCGATCCATTTTCAGCCTATTATAATTAGCCGTTACTAGTATTTTAGACTTTTCCAGTTCTTTGATTGCACGTTCTACAGTTGATTTAGACCAAAACGGAAATTCTGCGTTCCATTCATCCATTGTTCGATACACCCATTTATAACCATCTCGAATGTTGTTGGATATACAAAGCCAATAGTGCACTTGTTGCAATACAATCGCATTGTTTAATCCAATTTTTACTGCAAGGGTAGGCAGCACTTGTAGCGGTGGTTCATTAATTAATAAATTCATGGTTACTCCTCCTTATTATCTTGTTTTTCTCAATCAATATAAACTGAAGTTTCCTTCACCTAAATTTTGTTATAATTACTTATGATGAATCCGCAAAAATCCCCTGTCCATATAAGTAAATATGTTTAATCATTGAGTTTGGGGACATAAAATATTGATTTCGAATTACATCTTCACCTAAAAAATAGTTAATAATAATTGGAGGTTACGATTTGATTACAGAATTATACAGTGAAAGATTGTATTTAAGAAAAATGGAAATTAAAGATTCGAAGAGCTTATTCAAAATTTGGTCAGATCCGGATGTTACAAAATTTATGAATATCGAAAATTTTAAAAGTGAACATCAAGCTGTTGAAATCATTACTTATCTCGATCAATTGGCAAATGAAAATAAAGTGATTCGTTATTCAATTATTGAATTGGAATCTAACGAAATTATTGGATCATGTGGCTACAATTCAGTAGATTTTGAAAATGATAAAGCTGAAATTGGATATGATATTGCGAAACATTATTGGGGGAAAGGCTACGCACCTGAAGCAATCTCTGCACTCTTACAATACGCTTTTCATTCCCTTAACTTAAATAGAATTGAAGCAAAAGTAGAGCCAGAAAATTTAAATTCAATTAAAGTTTTAGAAAAATTACATTTCACTTTTGAAGGAACATTAAGGAAATCTGAAAAATCGAAAGGACGCTATATTGACTTAAATATTTATTCTAAATTAAAAACGGACTAAAATGGGATAAATGTTATCGCTTTACATAGATAACACTTGTCCTTTTTACCATTTAAAATATTCATACATTAATCAATCAATAACAAACCCCTTCCCATCCTCCGCAAAGTCTGCTTCCAATTTCCCTACTCGTTTCTACATATCATCACTCATATGAGTTAGTACTAATTTTTTCGGTTGAATTTTATCAAGATGTGAAAGTAATGTCTTATAATCCAAATGATACTTTACTTTTTTGTCATAGAAATAGCATTCAGAAACTAGTAAATCCGCATTTTGAGCAAGCGGGATTATATTATCTACCCATTCTGTATCTCCCGTGTAGGAAATTGTTTTATTTAAATGGTGAATTCTAAGACCTAATGAAGGATCCCCACTAGGATGGTTTACTAAGTACGGAATTACGGATACATCTCCAAAGTTATTCAATTCTCCCAAAGCAAATTCAGTAATCTCTAAATTGAATTTTTGTTGAACCGAAGATGAACCTGGAAAAATTGCTTCCATTAGTGCAAATATACGCTTTTTCGTACCAGGTGGCCCTACAATTTCAAGGGGTTCCCTACGTTTGTTTATTAATTGGGCATCGAGAATAAAAAATGGGATTCCTGCAAAGTAATCACCGTGTAAATGGGTTAATAAAATTAAATCAATGTCATTTGGATTTGACATTATATTTCTTCATACCAATCATCGCAGAAGCACCACAATCAATTAAAAACTGCCTTTGCACTGATTTCACATGTATACAAGTATGCATCTTTCCCCCACTGCTAAATGCATCGCCACTTCCTAAAAATGTCACTTCAATAGTCATCAAATGACCTCCCATTTTAGTTATTATTAATTCAAATATTTTATTACATAAATCTGAATATTCTATTAATTTGATTATACATAAGTTACTGGAATAGTTACAAAGTAAACAATTACCACTATAATCCACTCTATATTAGTAGCGATTACTCTTATACAGCACTTTTAACCGATTTCCCATTCTGAACATATAATTGAATGATGTTCACGATCTGGGGGTAATACTTTGGAGGGCAAGAATGATCGATTAAATAACGGATTCAACGCTGCGAAACTTGCCTTAATCGCTGGCGCATTTGCAACACTTAGTGAAGGATTGGATACGATTGCAGCTGCTTTAGCGATTGAGGAAGAACTAATAGCATCTGAAAAAGAAAGTAAAGAGCTTAGAAATGAATTAAGAAATTTGCAAAGACAAATTAATACGTTAACTAAAGAAGTTAGACAACTTAGAAAGACGCTAGGCAGATGAAAACTTCTAATCATTTTGCAAAAATGTGCATTAAACCTTTTCAAGATTTTAAAAATCCAATTGAAATGTTTGTTAATCGATATAGCTAACACTCTATTACTAACCACTACTTATTTTCAGAAAAACTCTTTGGACGCTCATAATAAAATACCATTTACTTTTTTAGTGAAAGTCACCGTTTGGTTTTCTGCATATACATATTATAAAAGGTTCGTTCATGAATGTTTGCCCTCCATTGATGTAAGCTTTAAAAAATTAATTAATGAATCCTAAATAAAAATTTTTCGTGCAGAGAAAAATCATCAAAGGGAACTATTTCACATGTTATGATTGACTCTTGTTCTAGCTTCTACCCTTAAACCATTAAAATTACCTTGAATCTTTGCTTAACAAGTATATAAGCCTTAGTTCATACAATATTTATTTCATATATTATAGTATCTAGTAACAGAGAAGAGGGTGAAAATGTATAGAGGAAGACGTCCTAAACTAGGTATTTGTTATCCTGGGTATCGCTATTGTGGACCAGGATGTTCTGGACCTGGTGCACCAACTAATCCTGTAGACGCTTGCTGCCAAATGCATGATGAATGTTATCGAACTTATGGCCGTTCACCTTACTGTGACCAACAATTTTACAATTGCTTGTACCCATATATGAATACGAATACGAAAATGGGAAAAGATGCTGTTTTTTTCGCCAAGGTTATCAGGTTAAGTAGTTTCTTATTCTAAAATCTCTTTTTTATCTAGAGAATTTCCTCCTTTCTTAGAAAAGCTTCTTACAAGGGAGCTATTATAAAATAAAAAGATCCATTTTGATTTAAAACAAATCAAAATGGATCTCTCGTTTATACCGATACTTACGAAATTATTCGATGCTCGAAAACTTCGCTAAATCTTTTCGATTTCCAATTGTTACGAGAATATCATCTTTTTGTAGCAATTCTTCTGGTGATGGCGAAACCGTAATATCCCCATTCCTTAATATTGCAATGACACTAACATTAAATTTAGCACGAATATTCAGCTCTCTTAAATTTTTCCCTTCCATTCTCGGAGGTAAAATAATTTCCTCAATATTATAATCCTTTGATAGCTCAATATAATTAAGCATATTCGGTGAAAGAAGCTGGTTGGCTACTCGTTCTCCCATATCTCTTTCAGGATAAATAATCCAATGAGCTCCAATGGCTTCTAAAACTTGACCATGACGTTTGCCAATTGCCTTTGCAATGATTTTTTGTATTCCTAGATTTTTTAATAGCATGGCAGTTAAAATGCTCGATTGAATATCATCACCGATCGCTAAAATGACACAATCAAAGTTTGTACTCCCTAATGAAGTCAGCGCCTTTTCTTCCGTCGCATCTGCAACAACTGCATGGGTTACAAATGGCATAGCATTTTCTACACTTTCTTCATTTATATCTATTCCTATAACTTCTTGCCTCGCTTCATTTAATCTTCTTGCTATACTAGTTCCAAATCTCCCTACCCCAATTACCGCATATTGTTTTAGTTTTTCATATAAACTTCTGGATTTACCGCGTGTAGTAACGGCTCACCTTTTAATCCGTTGAATATATTTTTCAATGTAATTTCAACCATTTTATCTCGAGTTTCAACGGTTGCACTTCCGATATGGGGCACTGCAATGACATTATCTAATGACAGTAACGGATGCTTTTGATCAATTGGTTCTTTTTCAAACACATCGAGTCCTGCAGCGAAAATTTTCTTTTCCTTTAAAATTTGATACAAACTATTCTCATCTACTGTCGTACCACGAGAGACATTAATAAAAATACTCGTTGGTTTCATTAATGCAAACTGTTCATATTTCATCATATGGTACGTTTCATTCGTAGCAGGCGCTAACATAACGACATAATCACTTTCCTGCAATAACATTTCTAAATCCTTATAGCGAACGCCTAATTGCTCTTCAATTTCAATTTTACGGCTTCGATTAAAGTAAGAAACGTCCATATTTAAACCTCGGGCCATTTTTGCTAATTCATTGCCGATTCGACCCATACCGATAATCCCTAACTTTGCACCAGTAATTTTTTGTCCAGCAAATAAATAGGGTCCCCAGCTCTGCCATTTATTTTCTTTAATAAAATCCATTGACTCAACTATCCTACGCGCACATGCAAACATTAGGGTTAGAGCAAGCTCTGCTACTGCTTCAGAAAGTACATCTGGTGTATGACCGACTGGAATGTTTCGCTTTGTTGCCTCTTTAATATCGATATTATCAAATCCAACTGCCATAGTACCAATTACTTTCAAGTTTTTTGCACATGAAAATACTTCTTCATCAATTCGATCTGTCACATTAATAAAAATAGCATCAGCATCGACAACTTCTTTTAAAAATAACTCTCGTGGCATAACACTATTTTCCTCTTCCCACATAACAATATCAAATTCATCTTTCGGAATAAGTTCCATTACATCAGACACAATTTTACGTGAAAATAATATTTTCATATTAGCATTTCTCCCATATTTATAAATAATGAAAGCCTACAATCAGGAAGGGATAAATCCGTTCTGGTAGCAGGCTATTTCATCTTACAACAATTATACTCTTTTCAAAAAATTTACATCAAGTTTATTGTTTTTTCAATTTTTCAAATAATGCTTCTGTAAATTCTGTAGTTCCATATTTTCCACCTAAATCAGGTGTTTTAATGTCTTCTACTAATAATTTTTCGATACTATTTAATAGTAGATTCCCAATTTCTTGATAACCAAAATGATCGAGCATTAATTTCGTTGTCCATAATTGGCCGATTGGATTGGCAATATTTTTCCCATAAATATCTGGTGCAGACCCATGAACCGGCTCGAACATTGAAGGATATTTCCCATTCAAATTAATATTGGCTGAAGGGGCAATTCCGATACTTCCCATAATAGCTCCACCTAAGTCAGATAATATATCACCAAACAAATTACTCGCTACAATCACGTCAAAGGATTCTGGTTTTGTGACGAAAAATGCACTTAATGCGTCAATATGAATTAGCTCTGTGTCAATTCCATTATAGTTTTCTTTCGTCTCTGTAAAAACGCGATTCCAGAAAGGCATACTATGGTATAAACCGTTCGATTTCGTTGCACTTGTTAATTTTTGGTTTCGTTCCTTTGCTAATTGGAAGGCAAAGTCGATTACACCTTCAGTCGCTTTTCGTGTAAATACATTTGTTTGAATTGCTATTTCAGCATCATCTTGATGGATCGTACCGCCGACTTGACTATATTCACCTTCATTATTTTCACGAACTACGATAAAGTCGAAACTTTTATCGCCTCGTAATGGAGATTGAATCCCTTTTAAACTTTTTACTGGACGCAGATTAATAACTTATTGAAACTCTCTTCTTAATCCAATAACAGTTTGCCATAATGCAATATGGTCTGGTACTCGCGTTGGATTACCAATCGCCCCTAAATAAATGGCATCATGTTGACTTAACTGCTTAAATCCATCATCGGGCATCATTTTTCCATGCTGTTCATAATAATCACAGCTATAAGGATAGATTTTCTTTTCAAATGTCACGCCACCATGAATTTCACTTAATAAATCTAAAATTCTTAAACTCTCTGGTACGACTTCTTTTCCAATTCCATCTCCAGGAATTACAGCAATATCAATTTTTCTCATATTTGCTCTCCTTTAATCGTGTTATAATCCTCTTCCGCCATCCACGTTATAGACTGCGCCCGTAATAAAGGAGGCATCATCTGAG
Source organism: Bacillota bacterium (assembly GCA_023405135.1). GTDB lineage: Bacteria > Bacillota > Bacilli > Bacillales_A > Planococcaceae > Ureibacillus. The sequence continues at coordinate 6,308 of JAEXYZ010000105.1, forward strand.
CTTAAATACGCTACCATTTTTGCAATATCTTCTGGCTGACAAAGTCTACCGATTGGAACTGAATCTTCATAAATTTTACGTCCCTCAACCGGATCCATATTGCTATAAAATTTTTCAAGCATTGGCGTTTCAGCTGGTCCAGGATTTATAACATTTACACGAACACCAGAAGGAGCTACCTCTAATGCTAACGAGCGAGTAAATTGAACGAGAGCTCCCTTGGCTGCACAGTAGGCAGAAATACCAGGTCTAGGTCGAACAGAAGCAATGGAGGCTATATTTACAATACTGCCCTTCCTTTCATTGCTTTTTAAATAAGGAAGTGCATATTTTGATAATAAATATACAGATTTCACATTAATTGCCATTTGTTTATCCCAAAAATCCTCTTCTACTTCTTCTAACGGTGTGAAGGTCATTGGGATTCCTGCAATATTAGCTAAAATATCAATTGTTTTGAACTCCTCAACTGTACTGTTGATCATATTTTGAACAGCTTCTTTTTGTGAAATATCGCCAATACATACTTTTCGATTAGTTCATAATAGCGCAAGAAAACGAAAAAAAGAACTAGTTTATTTTTTTGTTTCTTTTCACAAAAGAGAAAAAAGGAAAGTAAGCGAGAAAAACAAGTGATAAAATTCAAAATCAAACATAAACATATGAATATTCTAAAATCTAAATGTTTGATTCTTTCTCTTATTTGACTACAAGAGCGCTGTTTAAAGGAATGGAGGAGATGATGTCGGATTAAATGTAAGCGTTATCTTTAATGCTGAACTACTTAAAATTTAAAGGGGGCATTAAAATGAAAAGATTGTTATACCTGTTTGTAACTATTTTATCGCTCGTTTTATTAGCAGCTTGTGGTGGCGGTGAAAAAGAAGGTGGCACATCAACTGCAGGAACAAGCGGAGAGTCAGGAGGAGACTCATCTGGAGAGGCAAAACGAATTTCGATTGCAACAACACAAACTGAAGATTCTCACTACGGTGCATATTTAAATACCTTTAAAGAAGAAGTTGAAAAAAATTCAAAGGGAGCGATCGAAGTATCACTTCACTATAACAGTGAATTAGGTAACGAACGTGATAATGTTGAATCTGTTCAATTTGGTACTTTAGATGGTGCATTTATTTCCTCAGGAGTTATTAGTAACTTTGTAGATAAGTTTAATGTGCTAGACTTCCCATTTTTATTTGATAATGCTGAACACGCTCGCTCTGTCTTAAATAGTGAAATTGGAGAAGAATTTAATTCCAGTTTACTAGAAATCGGCATTAAAAATTTAGGCTTTGGTGAAAACGGTTTCCGTAATAATACGAACAATGAACGTCCAATCGTCAGTCCTGAAGATTTAAAAGGCATTAAAATTCGTACGATGGAAGTTCCAATTCATCAAGAAGTATTTTCAGCATTCGGTGCCAGTCCTACTCCTATGGCATGGAGTGAAGTATTTACATCATTACAACAAGGAGTAATAGATGGACAAGAAAATCCGATTGCGATCATCTATTCTTCTAAATTGAATGAAGTGCAAAAATATGTATCTATGTCCGGTCACGTATATTCTCCAGCAGTATTCATTTTCAATAATGAATTATTTGAATCATTCTCTCCAGAGTTACAACAAGTACTTTTAGATGCGGCTAAAGTGGCGCAGCAAGCAAACTATGACTTCATCGATCAAAATACAGAGGCTCAACTTGAAGAGTTAAAACAATTAGGTATGGAAGTCAATGAAATCGACTTAAAGGCGTTCCAAGATGCTGCTCAACCAGTAATTGATAAATATAAAGGTGACTATGCGGAACTTTATGACAAAATTAAAGCTGCTGCCAAGTAAAAAATAGATGAGTTGTTTTAGGAGGAACGCTATGAATACAATATTAAAATGTATTGATGGCATTAATAAGTTCGTAAAAATTTTACTCGTAATCTTTCTTATTAGTATGACAATCATTATGATTTTACAAGTTTTCTCTCGATTTATTTTTAACTTACCATTGAATTGGTCAGAAGAAGCAACTCGTTACTTAGGAATTTATGCAGTGTTTTTCGGAGCGGCATTAGCTGTAAGACACAATGAATTAATCGCTGTCGAAGCTGTTCCTGACCTACTTCCTAATAAAGGAAGAAAATATTTAAAGATTGTCGTCTTGTTAATTTGTATTATGTTCTTTGCCATTGTACTTGTTCAAGGTATTTCACTTGTTTCAAATGTGACAATGCAAAAATCTCCCGCATTGCAAATTCCAATGTCAATTCCGTATTTTTCAATACCATTTGGCTCGATTTTACTCATCATCAATGCAATTGCCGCAATGATCGTTGTAATTAAAGGTGGGGGGAAAGAATGACAGTCGCATTAATGGGATCATTGGCAGGATTTTTCATTATCGGTGTTCCAATCGCAATTGCATTAGGTTTTGCATCTGTTGTGGCACTGTTATACAGCGGGGATGTTTCCTTACTTTTAGTTGCACAGCGAATGTTCGTTGCAATTGACTCATTTTCATTAATGGCAATCCCCTTCTTTATTTTAGCTGGTAAGTTAATGGAAAGCGGTAGGATTTCAAAGCGATTAGTTAATTTTGCAAATACTTTGACCGGTCATCATACTGGTGGTTTAGCAATAGTAGCAATTGTAACATCCATGTTTTTTGCAGCTATTTCCGGTTCTAGTGCAGCAACTGTAGCAGCGGTAGGCATTTGTTAATTTTTTTGCTAAAAATTCCTGTGACACTTTTTGTTCTTTCGCAAGCTTATTTAAATCAATATTTTCTTCAGATGGATGTGAAGTAGAGATAATGAAAATACTTTTATTCATGTAATGTTTAATAGACTCTTCTAAAATATTTTCTATTATGCTCTCTGATTCATTTGCATTTAGTATTTTTTGAGGATTTAAATAAATAAATGCGCAGTTTCTTTCTTTTTTTAATAGGTAAGTAAGCTGTTTTTTCGTTAAATCTGAAACACTTCCTAGAGAATAAAAATATTTCATCGAATTGTCATTTGACGTTTTTGCACTATAAAACTCAAAGGTGAGTGGACCAGGATCAACCGGAAAGGTATTATTCGTTGTTGCCATAGCTTTTGCAACGATTTGTAAATCTTTATTTGAAATGGCATCTACTACAAGAATTCGAAACCCTTGCTCCCTTTTCTCTTGAAATAAAGACGTAACAATTTCTTCTCCTCGTCGAATATCTTGTATTCCAATATGGGCCACTAAATGTTTCGTTTGCGACTGAACAATATGCGGAACATAAGATTGTGTCATTGGATTCATTGGGTCTTTATTAAGGCTTGTATTTTCAAGTAATTCATCATGAACGAGTAAATAGCCTCCAATCACTTTCCTTCCCGAATCTGGAAAAGCAGGTGTTAAAATTGCGATACTATTTTTTCCATTAGCCTCCAAAAGTAAATCAGTAATTAGACCTACTCTTCCTCTCATCGTACTATCTATACGATTTGCTATAAGCTCAGTTCCCCAAAGCTTTAAATCGAGTATTGCTTTCCTTACTCTTTCTTTTACAATTTCTTCAGGCATATAACGACAATCTAAATCCATCCCAATGACATCAAATTCAACATTTTGTGGAATATGTGCACCATTCATAATCGTAGCCGTTTGATAACCTAATTTTTTTAATAAAACAGCTGTTGCATTCGAGCCTGTTAAATCATCTACAATGTAGCTAACCTTCATTTCCAACACCTACTTAACATTACTTTCTTTATCGTTTTAAAAGAAGCAAGGTTAGTAAAAATCGTAATTAGCCAAACGATAAAGGAATTTGTATTACTTATGTAATTTGGCATCAATAAATACATACAAATGATGATTTTCAATATTTTATACTTTATTTTCAAATTATATTTCTTTATTTTACATACTAAAAAAAATCGTTTCATGAGTTTTAATTGGAGGAGTTTAGATGACTAAATATAAATTTATTCTCATATCTTTTTTAGCACTGTTTATGTTAACTGCTTGTGGTGACAACAAAGAAGAAAATGTAAATGGTACTGTTGAAAATGACAATGAAGAAAATGCAGGTGCTGGAGACAACGATAAAACTGAAGAAGGTTCTAAAAATGTAGAAAATGAAATTAATGAAGTAATCGTCGATAATGAAAACATTAAAGCGACCTTGGTAAAAATTGTGAAAGTGTCTGATGAAGTTTGGGGTAACTCCATTGAAGTCATTTTTGACATTGAAAATAAACGTACAGATTCCATTGAAGTACAAGCACGTTCTGTATCAGCGGATGGACGAATGGTAGATGATACTCTAATTACGATGTCACAAGAAATCGCACCAGGAAAAGCAGCAACTGCTAAATTAGAAATAATGGAAACGGAAGGATATGAATTCCCTAAACTAACGAGTGATTTTGAGATGACATTACATGTTTTCTCATGGGAAAATTATGATTTTGAAGAGGATCACCCTGTAAAAGTTCAGTTTTAAAAATATGTAATTTGACATTCGCATCCATGCAAAAAGGCAATGCGAATGTCAATTAAAAATTATATTGAAGTTAATTGTTGTGGATCTTCTTTTAAATAAATTACTAATTCTTGTCTATAAATATCATTTTCTAAATAATGGTCTAATGTGTGAAAATCATATTTAAAACTTCCGAATGGGAATGTTACATTTTCTCCTTTCACAGCCGCAAGTAATCCTGCAACATCATTTGAAACCATTTCTAATACTTCTTCACCTGTTGCTGTTAAAACAAAAATTACATTCATATAAATCCTCCTTACTATGCCCCTACAAACAATGTAGCCTGGCTAATTGCAATAAAAAACGCAACATTTTGTACCGGGCTATTTTCTTCTACATGTAAAGTCATATAAAATTGGTCATTTGAAAATTCAGCTTTCCATCGTGCAATAACATTTCCTTCAAATAAAAATTCGGACCATTCTTCCATTTGCTTGTTAATTTGAATTCTAATCGTTCCATCCGTAATTGTAAGTTCAGGAATACCAATTTTCCAATTTTCATACGTAATGATATATTTTTTATTTAAGTGGCAGTCAAAGCCTTCGTACCACAATTTACCTCTTTTAAAAACTTTTCTTATCGTGAACGTTTTTTCACCTAAAGTATTGTAAATATCATATTTTAAAAAATAACGGTAATCAAAAAATTGATCTAATGCCTTTTTTAATCGATTCGTATAAATTCGTTTAGCGATAGCAACAACCTGCTCATTATTATCAATAATCGGAATCTCACTAATGGATTCAATTTCTTTTGGATGTGTATATGTATAAGTTCTCATTTAATCTCCCTAAAATATTGCGAATGCTAAATAAAATAGGCTTTGTATTTTAAAAATACAAAACCCATTTACTAATTTATCTTTTTTTCTAGAAGGATGTCAAACGTTATTCATAATCAATTTTACTCCAAGGTGTTCCTAGCTTCGGTAGAACCCATCGATCTAGTCCATACCACCCTGCCACTTTCCATGCAAGTACTAACCATGTAGCAAGAATAAATAATAATGGATTGCTGCTTAAAGCTCCTGCAAATAAAAAGCTAACATTCATAAATCCACCAAAAAATGCCGCTATTCCTGTTAATAACCCTAAAATTAATCCGAGTCCAACAAGTATTTCTCCGTAAGCGACAATGAAAGCGAATATTTTTCCATTTGGAAGTACTGCATTTTCTAGAAAGGCAGCATACCATCCAGCAACATCATTCGATTGAGCTGATTTTTCAAGGGCACCTTTTACAAAACCTACTACTGCGGCCCCTCCATTTTCACCAACCCAAGCATCATTATGTATTTTCCCCCATCCAGATTTAAGCCAAATAAATCCAACATAAAGTCTTATAATTAACCATATGGCGGCTGATCGGGTATCGTTTAATAAAAAACGAGAAACTGGATTTTCTTTCATATAAATATGTTGATTCTTTTCCATACTATTCCTCCTCCTCGCCTATTATAGAATTAGCCTCCTAATCATTTCTATATATTTTGTTATTTTAGGGATATATTTCTAAAAATGTTCACTATTTAGTAATATATTATTCACAACTAATAAGAGGATTTAGTTTTAACCTTAGAATAAAGTTTCATTAATTAAAAAATCTCTTTTTTATTTACAGAATTATCTGTAAACTACTATGTATTAGGGAGAAAGAAATTTTATATATTGTATAGTGCAACATGATCGAACGCTCGCTGAGCAGACAGAAGAACAAAGCACGGCAAAAACAGTCGAAGCCGATTGTAGAAAAGTTTCTAGAATGGGTAGATAAATCACCTTTCTTCGGAAAAAACGCCTTGGCTAAAGCTGCCGAATATACATTAAATCGTGTACAGGGGT
>JAEXYZ010000076.1 GCA_023405135.1 Bacillota bacterium
GGTCTAATTGTAAATAATTTTCCAAATGGATGGAGCCACCTTTAATTAGGCATTTACCTTTTTGGCTCTTAATAGGAAAAATAATTAAACTGAAAATTCTAACACTATTTATGCAACACTAGTGAAGTACAATTTATTTCTTAAAATGTTATACATTATCCTCAATGCGACTGGTTCCATGATTAATCCGATTGCTGTATGTTAATTTTTCCGAAATATTAGAAATCGAAGAAAAGAATTTAATTTTTTGCACCACATTTATTAAAAAATAATGAACAGCACCTTTTCAAGTTGATGAAAGGGTGCTGTTATTTATATAGAAAATTTTTATATTCATTGAGCTAGAAAAAACATATTAAGTGACTTTAAACTTCTGTTTTGCTAACGGTAAGAAACTTCATACGAAGCAAAAAATTTAATTAAATGTCACTACAGTACGCCCTACATTGCTGCAACTATGATTATGGAAACTATCTATCGCACTGTTAATATCATCAAGATTAATAGTTTTTAATATAAGTTCATCTAACCTTAACTTTCCGTCTAAATATAATTGGGCAATTATTGGAAAGTCCTTTAATGGCTGAATATCGCCATAAAAACTGCCTTTAATCGTTTTGCCTACACGATGAAAACCACCAGCTGGTAAGTTCAATGTTTGATTTGGATTGAAAGCTCCAACTACTACGATTGTTCCTCCCTTTCGAGTACCATGCCATGCAGTTTCAGTTGCACGAGTATTTCCTGAGCAATCAATTGAATAGTGAACACCTAAACCATTTGTTAAACTTTTAATTTGTTCAAAAGCATCGGGGGCACTTGTATTAACGGTATGGGTTGCACCAAAAGTTTTTGCTAATTCTAAGTTGCTCTCTTTAATATCACATGCAATAATTTTACTTGCTCCTGCAATTTTAGCTCCTTGGATGGCATTGACTCCAACACCACCTATACCAAAAATTGCAACTGTTGAACCAGGTGTAACCTTTGCAGCTTTTACTGCAGCACCATAACCAGTTGCAACACCGCAGCCTATAAGAGCAGCTTGCGCCAATGGCATTTGTTCTGGTAGTTTCACACAGGACATTTCTGGAACAACGGCATATTCAGCAAATGTTGATAATAAGGAATTGTGATAAACAGTTTCGCCATTCATTTGAAGACGTGAAGTGCCATCTAATAAAGTTCCATCAAACATTGGACCGAATGCAGATTCACATAAATTTACAGTTCCTTCTAAACAGAAGTCGCATACTCCACAATAAGGTACCCAGCTAAGTGCTACTTTGTCGCCTACTTTAACTGTTTTTACGGAAGTACCAACTGCTACTACCGTACCGGCTCCTTCATGGCCTAAAATTGTAGGAGTAGGGGTAGTTGGATCTTCAATTGCATTTAAATCGCTGTGACATACGCCTGTTGCAGCAATTTTTACTAATACTTCATTGTCTTTAGGATTTTGTAGTTGTATTTCCTTTATTTCCAATGGTTTATTTGTTTCCATTAATACAGCAGCTCTCATTATGACACCTCTTTTGTTTAGTATGCGAACCAAATCGCCCGTTTAGTAATAAATGAATTTAATGAATGAATTGCATATTCCTTGCCCCAGCCGCTTTGTTTAATACCTCCGAAAGGACTGGCCATATCATAGCAGCCATATCGATTAACGAATACCATACCTGCTTTAAGTTGATTCGCTACACGATGAGCACGTGATGGATCACCTGTCCATAAACCTGCTCCTAAACCGTAGATCGTATCATTTGCCATTTCAATTACTTCTTCTTCCGTTTTGAAAGGAATCACACACAACACGGGACCAAAAATTTCTTCTTGTGCAACTTTCATTTTATTGTGCACATTTGCAATTATCGTTGGTTTAATGAAGTAACCGTTTGCATTAGTGCCTTCTAAATCACGCTCACCACCAGCAACAATTGTTGCACCTTCAACGCGGGCGCTTTCAATGTATTCTAAAATAGATTCCATATGAGCTTTTGTACATTGCGCTCCTTGATCACTTTTCGGGTCAAATGGATCGCCGCATTTGTAATTTCGTGCGCGGTCAGCTATTTTCTCAACTACATAGTCATAGATTGTCTCTTGAACAAACAGTCTAGTAGGAGAGGAGCATTTTTCACCTTTATGGGTAAATAATCCGATAAAAGAGCGTTCTATAGCAGCGTCCAAATCTTTATAATCATCAAAAATAATGTTTGGAGATTTGCCACCAAGTTCAAGTGTGACTGGTTTTAAATTGCTATCGGCAGAATCACGCAATAATTGTTTTCCAATTTTTGTAGAGCCTGTAAATGAAAGTTTATCTATATCTGGGTGTCTACTAATCCAAGAGCCAACTTTACTGTCTCCGACTAATAAATTAACTGTTCCAGGAGGCAGTACATTGTGATCATGTAAAATTTCAAAGAAACGTATTGCAGAAAATGAAGTTGCATTTGCTGGTTTTAGTAAAACAGTGTTTGCCATTGCTAATGCAGGAGCCATTTTAAGGGCAGCCATTTGTAACGGGAAATTAAAGGGAACAATTTGACCGCACACACCAATTGGATCTGCTGTAGTTACACTTAAAAAATCACCTTCAACTGGATTGTTTTCTGTATAAAACTTATCAGTCCATCCTGCATAATATTCGAAGAGCTCTATACACTCCGTCATATCTTCCCAAGACTCAGAATAAAGTTTGCCATTATCCAATGATTCTAATGTTGCTAGCTCAGCTTGATGTTTTTTTATTAAGGCGCCGATGGATTGTAAAATTTTAGCGCGGTTTTTACGCGTTACTTTCTTCCAAGCATCACCTTCTAATGCTTTCCGTGCTGCAACTACTGCATTATTAACAAGTTCTTCTGTGGCGATTTCATATTTTCCGTTCACTTGACCAGTAGCTGGATTAATAGATTCAATTAAAGAATCTGTACCAGTTTTTACCCATTCACCACTTACGTAAGAACATTTAACCTCTTTTAACCATTCTTTAGCCCATTCTAATTTAGGCTGTTCAATTCCTTTAAATTGTGCAGTTGTCATTAATCTCACCTCAAATTAGATTCATTAATTTTATTTCTTCAAAACTATGTTTCTTTAATAATTCGTTTACTTTTGTATAACCAATTTTTTCTTTTAAACGTGACAAATAAGGGATTTTAGAGCTTGCTAATTCCATACAGCGTTGTCCATTCACGACAATTCCTTCAACACATTTCGTACGGAAAAGTTCCGTTACATTCGTAATTAGATGTATTTGATCCAAAATATTAAAAACTGCATAGCTTTCAAAAATATTTAAGTTTAATTCCGCGTGCTCTAGTGCTCCTTGAACAGATCTTTGTATACCTAAAATTTGAAGAGAACATTGTATAACAGTTTCAGGTATGACAGGATTAATCTTTCCGGGAAAAAATGAAGAACCGCTTTGTACAGCAGGTAGCTTAATTTCATTAAAACCACCAATTGGTCCAGAAGATAAAATCCGTAAATCTTTAGCAATTTTTAAGTAGGCATTACTTAACTGTGCTATTTGATTGGACACGTCTATAAACAAATCAATATTTTGTGCACAATCAATAAGGTTTGAGTTTTTTTCTAAGGAAAGATTGACTTCTTCTTTTAAGAATTTGACAACGTTTTTTTTATAGTTTTCCGATGCGCCATCTCCTGTACCAATGACTGTTCCTCCTAGATTAATAAAGAGGAGAGGTTGGATAGTAGATTCTAAAGTTGTTATTCTCCGTTTTAACAACTCAATATAACCGCTAAAGAAGTCGGAAAAACGGATAGGTAGTGCATCTTGTAAGCAAGTTCGAGCCATTGTTTCAACATTTGCGTAGTCATTTGCTTTCGTATTGAAAACTTCAATCAATAATCGTACTTTAGAAATTAATTTTGTCGTTAAAGTAAAAATAGTGATCCTGCTTGCTGTATTACAAACATCGGCAGTTGATTGAGATAAATTTATATCTTCAATAGGGTGAACTTTGAATGGAGTTTGTTGTAGCTTTTGATTAGCAATTGATGCTAATACTTCATTCACGTTCATATTGATTCCGATACCGCCGCCACCGTGAAACACATCGACTGGAAACTGTTCTAAATGATTTCTTGATTGCACTTCTTTACAAGCTTGCCGAATTGCCTCAAATTTCTCATCTGATAGTAGACCATCATTATGATTGGCTACTGCGGCAGCTAATTTTACAGATACGATGGATTGAACGTATTCCGGATAATTGGATAACGGTTTGTTAGAAAACGACATGTTTTGTAATGTTCGTGCCGTTTGAATACCGTAAAGAATATGTTCATCAATCTCGACCTCTCCAAAAGAATCGGTTTCAATTCTCTTCAATAAACCACACCCCTTTGTTCATATTATGAACAATAAATTCATTATGTGAACTTAAGAGGATTATAATTGCTGATTCATAAAATTGTCAATACTGCAATTATTTTATGTTATATTAGTTTTATGACGATAAATGAAGGTAAAGTATCAACAGTACAATCAATTGAACGTGCGCTTGATTTGTTAGAACTTGTTGCAAATAGTGAACAATCGATTTCAATATTGGAGTTAATCGAAAAAACAGGGTTAAATCGTACAACGATCTGGAGAATATTAGGGACTTTAGAAAAAAGGGGCTATATTGAAAAGGATGAGGTAACAAAAAACTATCAAAAAGGAGTGAAATTGTATCAGTTAGTGAGAAGTGTTGATAGTTACGATTATTTGGTAAAAGTGATACAACCTTATATGGAGGAAATTTGCAGCACGTATAATGAGACAGTTATTTTAAGCGTGTTTCAAAATACAAAAATGTATAATATTTACCAAGTGGATCCTGAGCAAGCGGTCCGATTAATGAACTATACAAATACTTTCTCACCGTTACATTGTTCTTCAAATGGTAAATTACAGCTTAGTTATTTTACAGAGGAAGAACTAGAATCATACTTAAAACATCCTCTTGAAGAATTTTCGCCGTTTACTATAACGAATAAACAAGCGCTCAAGAAACAACTAAATGAAATACGTCAGCAAAAATATAGTCTTTCTGTAGGGGAGTATGATGAGAGTGAAAATGCTATTTCAATAGCAATTGAGAAATCTAATAACCCTATCGCTTTTATAACATTAGGAGGACCTGCATTTAGAATTTCGGAAAATAGGCTGCGTGAGATTGCACCTAAGCTGTTGGAGTATGCAAAGGAAATATCAAATAAGTTGATATAGAAAAAGAGCTATTCAGAAAAAATAAAGTTTCTGAATGGCTCTTTTTATTAATGGGACATTCTCCCATTATAAGCACAGTTAATTTTACATTCGATATGTTTTTCTAAATTCCGAGGGTGAGAATTTCATTATTTGTTTAAATTTTCGACTTAAATAAAAGCCATTCTGAAACCCACATTTTTCTGCAATGATATCTAAGTTATCTGTTGTTTCAATTAATAAAGTTCGTACAAGTCGCAAACGAACCATTGATAAATATTCGATAGGATTAACACCAATTTGTTTTGTGAACCGGCGAGTTAGTTGAGAGGAATTAATACCATGCTTGTCGGCTAAATCTTGGAAGCTTATTTTATCCTCAAAATTGTTATTTATATAGGTGATGATTTCGACGATAACGTCGTCTTTAATTTTAGGCTCTTCTTCAAGTATAAATAATTCATTTTCAATTAATAGTTGAATTGAAATATCGTAAATTAAGTGGGCTTTAACTTGTTTACTATATTCATCTTCTAAAAAGGCTAGTTTGGCAAAATAATTATAGGTAGATTTTAATCTTTCAAGGTTTTCTAAAGTATTTACTCCAACTCGGAAAAATTTTTTCATATCAATTTCAGAACTAACCTGAAAAAAGTGAAATTTTAAAGGGGCAATAACTTTACGAAATAATGGATAGCCTGGTGGGCAAACAATAATATCCCCAAATTTTACAATACCAGTTGCTTCAAGATATTTATACTCCATTTCACCTTCTTCAATACAAAAAAATGACCAATGAGGATATGTATCATGAGATAATTGAAACTCTTCAATCGGATTCCAATAAGAGTGTTGATGAATAGAAAAACTATTTTTCTTTAATAATTTATTTATCATAATTTTCACTCCTTTGCAAAAAAGTATATGTTTTCGGAAAAAACGTGCATTCATTAATCTTTAATTATTGTATAGAATGTAAAAAAATATTGAAAGCGCTTTTTTCTGGAGGAGATAAACTTGAAGATAACAGGAATTGAAGTAAAACATTATTTATTACCATTAGAACCACCATTTAAAGCTGCATGGGATCCGCAGACTAGGAAGAAATTTGCATCTACAGTTGTATTTGTGCATACAGATGCTGGTATTACAGGGATTGGTTCTGGAGATTTAATGATGGGACTAAGTGGGCATGAGCATTTATTTATAGGTCAAGATCCATTTGATATAGAGCGTCATAACCAAATTATTTCAAATATCGATTTCCATTATGGAAGATGTTGGCCATTGGATTTAGCACTTTGGGATTTAATGGGGAAAGCTACGAATCAACCAGTTTATAAGCTTTTAGGTGCAAAAAATGAGAAAATATTAGCTTATGCATCTACTGGTGAAATCGTTACTCCTGAAGTGCGAGCAGAACGTGCTTTGAAATTTGTTGACCAAGGTTTTAAAGCTATGAAAATTCGATTCCATCATACAGACGTACGAGATGATATTAAGGTCGTTGAAGAAGTACGTAAAGCAGTAGGAGATAAACTTGAAATCATGGTAGATGCTAATCAAGGATGGAAAATGCCATGGGATACAGAAAGAACTTGGGATTTGAAAAAAGCTACATCAGTTGCACGGGAACTTGAAAAATTGGATGTGTTTTGGTTAGAGGAACCTTTAGCTTGTCACGAGTTTGAGAATATGGCGAAACTTAGAGATAAAGTAGAAATTCGTATAGCTGGCGGTGAAATGAATCGTAATTGGTATGATTTCCGCGAAATGAATCGCAACAATTCATTGGATGTTTATCAACCAGATGTAGCATTGTCAGGTGGTATTACAGGTGTCAAAAAAATTGCTGAGCTAGTGCAAGGGCAAGGAGCATGGTTTAGTCCTCATACGTGGACAAATGGTATTGGAGTTTTAGGAAATCTTCATTTGGCACTTGGTGTAAGCAATTGTCCTTATTTAGAGTTCCCATATGATCCGCCAGCATGGTCTAATGAACGAAGAGATTTTATACAAGTTGATAAATTAATGATAGATTGCGATGGTTATTTACATGCACCTCAAAAGCCAGGATTAGGATTTGAACTTGATCAGCAAGCTCTTGAAAAATATGAAATCAAACATTTCTATGTAGGTGAAACAGTATAGGGAGGACAGCAGAATGGAAAAATGTACTGCATTTATTAATGGAGAATTTATAAAAAATGAATCGGATTCATGGCTTGATGTTATTTATCCAGGGACGAATGAAGTAGTTGCACAAGTTCAAAGCTGTAACGTTGAGCATGTTAATAAAGCTGTAGATTGTGCAACAAAAGCGTTTAAAAATTGGAAAAACACACCTGCGTACCAACGTGAAAACTATGTGAAAGATTTTGTTGCATTACTACGTATGGAAGAGAACTATAAGATGATTGGGAAATACATTAACTTGGAAATGGGAAAACCAATTACTTCGGCAAATTCAGAGGCTTTTTACAGTGCTGATTTAGCTGAATACCAATCACAATGGGCGCGTCGAATCGATGGGGAGATTATTACAAGTGATTCAGTATCAGAACGTATTTTAATAGAAAAAGAACCTTTAGGGGTAATTGGTGTAATTGTGCCATGGAATTTCCCTATTTACGTTTTAATTCGAAAAGTTATTCCTGCATTAATTGCAGGCAATACAGTGGTAATTAAACCAAGTAATAAATCTCCTATTTCAGCTTTAAAATTGGCGCACCTTTTTCAAAAAGCCGGTTTTCCAGAAGGTGTCGTAAATATTGTAACGGGTGCTGATGAGATTGTTGGTGAAGCTCTTACATCTGCAAATATTCAAATGGTTACATTTACAGGTTCAACTAGAGTTGGACAGCAGATTATGAAAAAATGTGCTGAGAAAATGATTCGAGTATCACTGGAACTTGGAGGAAAGGCACCTGCTATTGTCATGGATGATGCAAACATTGAATTAGCGGTTTCATCTATTAAAGGTGGCCGTTTATCCAATTCGGGTCAAGTATGTAGTAATACAGAACGTGTTTATGTACATGAGACGATTAAAGATGAATTTGTATCCAAATTATTGACGGCATTTAAAGAAATAAAAGTTGGGGATGGACGAATAAATCCAGATGTTGAAGTAGGTTGTTTAGTGTCATCTACAGACGCGGCACGGGTTGATCAAATGGTAAAAGAAGCGGTAGAAGAAGGGGCAGAAATTTTATACGGTGGCCGAATTTTAACTGAACTGGGAAATAGTTTTTATGCACCTACAATTTTAGTTAATTGTCATCAGAAAATGAAAATTGTTCAACAAGAAGTGTTTGGTCCAGTACTTCCTATTTTAACATTCTCAACTATTGAAGAAGCAATTGAATTGGCTAATGACTCTGAATATGGACTTACTTCAAATATTTATACAACTTCCTATCAATCTGTAATGAAGCTAACAAAAGAATTAGAATTCGGAGAAGTATATGTAAATCGTCAACAAGGTGAAGCATATCAAGGCTACCATGCAGGTTGGAAAAAGTCCGGTATCGGTGGAGATGATGGTAAACATGGCTTTGAGGAATTTTTACAACATAAAACAGTATATTTAAGCTTTTAACATAGGAACTTTTGACACAATAATGAGGGGGATATTATATGACTGCTTCACTAAGCTATTACTCAAGAACAAAAATTTTATTTGGTGAAGGTGAATATTTAAATCTACCAAATGAAATTGAAAGGCTAATAGGAAAAGAAAAAGTTTTAATAGTAACTGACCAAGGGGTAAAAATGGTTGGGATATTAGAAAAAATTGAAAGCGTTTTAACTGAAAAAGGGTTTGTAGTTGAAAGTTATGCAAATGTAAAACCAGATCCTTCTATTATAGAAATTGACGAAGTAGCTAATCTCATCCGGAAAAACGATATAAAATGTGTTATCGGATTAGGTGGCGGTTCGGCGATGGATGTTGCGAAAATGGCAACACTTGTTTCGAGCGATACACATAATACAATGCATTATGCATTAATGGAAAATCCATTTAAATCAAGTGAAGTTGTTAATATCGCTATCCCTACAACTTCAGGTACTGGTGCGGAAGTAACTAGTACTGTTGTCTTTTCAGATCATAAGGGTCGCAAAGTTTGGGGATGGGACGAAAATATGGCACCTAAATTAGCACTACTTGACCCTACTTTTACAGTTAATCTTCCAATCCATTTAACAGTAGCAACAACTCTTGATGCTTTAATTCATGCAATGGAAGCGGTAAGTGGTAGACGTTCCAATCCAATAATTGAAGCATTAAGTTATCAATCGATACGATTAATTAATGAAAATTACGAGAAAGTATTGTCAAATCCAAATGATATTGAGGCGCGCGGTAATCTATCTCTTGGTGCAACATTGGCAGGGCTTGCTATTGAACAAGGAGGAACTGGTCTTGCACATTGTATTGGTCATGCATTAGGTACTTTGGAAAAAATTCCACATGGTCGTGCAGTAGCTATTTCCTTATACGAAATAATCGATTGGTTAGTAGGAATTTCACCAGAAAGTTATAAAACTGTTGCCCATGCAATGGATATTGAATGGAATGATGAAGCGCCAGTCAAAATTGCAAATCGATATAAATATTTAGTGAATATTGGTCAACTTGATTTATCAGTGGGAGAAAGAAAAGGTGATCAACAACAGGAAATAAATCAATTTGTACAAATCATGCAGGATCAAGAGAATCAACCAATGCTGCAAAATAGTTGTGTTATTCCTATGTTAGAGGATTTAAATCGTTTTGCTAAAAGTATTTTAAATTCATAATTTCTTACAAAGGGGACTAAGAAATGAAAAAAATTAATTTACGTCATGGAGTGTTTTGGCCACCGTTTATTTTATTACTTGTTGCTGGTCTATTTAGTTTGTTATATCCAGATTTATTTCTCGAAAAAGTAAATATTGCAAATAATTGGTTGCTCGATAATGTCGGTTGGTTATTTAGTTTAAGTGGTTTACTTATGTTGGTCGTTGTCATTGCAGTATACTTTTCTCCATTAGGAAAATATCGAATTGGTGGTAAAGATGCAAAGCCAATGCTAAGTATGAAAAACTGGTTAGCCATTACACTATGTACGACGATTGCAGCTGGCGTAACATTTTGGGGAATTGTAGAACCTATTTATCATTTGGTAACTCCTCCAGAATCATTAGGGTTAGAACCTAATAGTGCCGAAGCAGCTATTTTCTCTATGTCAACAATGTATTTGCATTGGACAGTTACACCATATGCAATTTATTGCGTACCAGCTTTAATGTTTGCTTTTGCATTTTATAATATGAGAAAAAGCTTTAGTTTAAGTTCAACGTTGGCACCGCTTTTAGGAAAACGTACTGATGGGAAATTTAGTTCATTTATTGATGGTATATCCTTATATACACTAGCATTAGGTATGGCATCAGCAATGGGAACGGCTATTTTGAATATGGCTGGTGGGGTTAACTATTTAACAGGCTGGGAAAGCAATGCAACAATGTGGGCGATTATAGCAGCTATTACAATGATTACTTTTACTCTTTCGGCTTCAACAGGTTTAATGAAGGGAATAAGAATATTATCTAATATAAATATGAATGTTTACATTGTTATTATTCTGTTCATTTTTATTACAGGTCCAATGTCTTTCATCGTAAATTTAGGTACAGAATCCTTTGGTCATTATTTAACAAACTTTTTTGAAAAAAGTTTATTTACCGGGGCAGCAGCTGGTGATATGTGGCCGAAATGGTGGACAGTGTTTTATTGGGCAAACTGGTTTGCATGGGCGGCAATTACGGCAATGTTCTTAGGACGTATTGGGTATGGATATACAATTCGTACATTTATCATCGTAAACTTTGTATTCCCATCTGTTTTTGGTGCATTATGGATGACAATTTTTGGCGGTACAGCGATCCATAAGCAACTTGTTGACGGTACATTAGGCGATATTTTAAACAGTTTAGGGGCTGAATCAGTATTATATGCTGTGTTATCTGATGTACCATTATCAATGATTGTAATTCCTTTCTACTTATTTATAGTTTTCATCTCATTCGTTACAGCATCCGACTCAAATATTTCGGCAATGGGAGGTATTAGCTCTCACGGTATATCTCCTGAAAGTCAAGAAGCACATATTTTAGTTAAGGTAATGTGGGGAGCAGCAGTAGGAATTATCGCATGGGTAATGTTAAGTTTTGCAAAAATCGATGGAATCAAGATACTTTCAAATTTAGGTGGAATACCAGCATTAATATTATGTTTAGCAATAGTAGTTTCCCTATTAAAGGTTGCATATAATCCAGCAAAATATGATGTAACTGAAAAGGTGAAGGAAGACAGTTCTAAAAATAATGTTCATGAACGAGAGGTTAATGAAGAATTAAGCAGTGATAAGGAATTAATAAAATCAAATAATAAATAGGAAGGGAGGATGACCAAAAAAGTTTTAGGTCATCCTCTTATTATTTTAGTTAAGGTATGGGATGACATTATTAAGTACAACTTGTTCTCCTGCATGTACCCACCTATTTTTATTTTCGATATAACCATCTTTATCTATTGGATTTTGAAATTGACTAAATCCCGTCGCATCTAGCAATGAGCTTTCGTCAAAGTCTAATCCACAATTTAACACATGTTTAATGACATATGGAGTTTGAAAACTAATTCGAGCTTTCGCAGAATCAAGCATACCATCAATTACAACAAAGGGTAAGCGCAAGTAGATTGTTTCACAGTCCTCTTTTGAAAGAATTGTATCGAAAAAGCCTCGATCATATTCCCAATAGCTACCAAGACAAAAACCATATTTTTTAATTTGATTTTGAAGAAAACCAAATTGTGCTTGTTTTCCTTCAATATTAGTATCTAGTCTTAACATATTTCTGCTCCTTTTTCCTTCTATTTTTTACAAAACGAGAAAGATTGATACATCGAATATTTAAAGGGAACTTTAAATTTTTATATTGATAATCTGTTTTTGTTTTGCTTGCATAAAATTATTTTTTGTTTAAACAATGGATTTTCAGAAATCAATAAAGTTAAATTACTTGCACTCCATCTATTTTTCTCATACCTTTGAAGTATTGATATTTGCTTTCAGCTATTTTACTTTAGTCTGATTGCGATTGAAGAAAGGTGAGAAATACAAATGTTATCTAAAGAAAAAATCGCTCGAATTAATGAGCTTTCAAAAAAAGCAAAAGCAGGAATGTTAACTGAGGAAGAAGCAAAAGAACGTACGATTCTTCGTAAGGAATATTTAGATTCATTCCGTTCTTCATTTCGAAACACAATTGAAAATGTTCAAATTTATGATGCTGAAGGTAATGATGTTACGCCGGATAAGATTAAAAAAATTCAACATAACAAATTAAATTAGAGAATAATATAGCACAATTGTAAAAAGTATGACATATTACCGAAAATGTCTGTAAATAGGATTGTTTTCTGACATAAACTTGTCTAAACTGAATAAGTACAATATAGAACGAGAAAGGATGTCAAATAATGACACAAACAGCGGATCTATTAGCAATTAACGCAATCCGAACATTATCTATTGATGCAATTGAAAAAGCAAATTCGGGTCATCCGGGTTTACCAATGGGTGCAGCTCCAATGGCATACACTTTGTGGACGAAACAACTACGTCACAATCCACAAAATCCAAAATGGTATAACCGTGATCGTTTCGTTCTTTCAGCAGGACACGGCTCGATGTTACTATATAGTCTTCTACATTTAGGAGGATACGGTTTAGATATGGAAGAAATTAAAAACTTCCGTCAATGGGGATCGAAAACTCCTGGACATCCTGAATATGGTCATACTGTTGGAGTTGAAGCAACAACAGGTCCACTTGGACAAGGTATCGCAATGTCAGTTGGTATGGCGATGGCTGAACGTCATTTAGCTGCTACATATAACAAGCCAGGACATGATATTGTTGATCATTACACATTCGCACTTTGCGGTGATGGTGACTTAATGGAAGGTGTTGCTGCAGAAGCAATTTCATTAGCTGGTCACCTACAATTAGATAAATTAATCGTATTATACGATTCAAACGACATTTCATTAGATGGCGATTTAGCAAAATCATTCTCTGAAAATGTACAAAAACGTTTTGAATCATACGGTTGGAATTACCTTCATGTTGCGGATGGTAATGATATCGATGCAATTAATACAGCGATCGAACAAGCAAAACAAAGTAAAGGCAAACCAACTTTAATTGAAATTAAAACAGTTATCGGTTTTGGTTCTCCAAATAAATCTGGTAAATCTGATTCACATGGTGCTCCACTAGGTACAGATGAAGTAACTCTTACAAAAGCAGCATACGCTTGGGAACATGAGCCATTCCAAATTCCACAAGAAGTTTATAATACTTTTGCAGAAGCTGCTCAAAAACAAGGTGCAGAGCCAGAAGCAGAATGGAATACTAAATTTGAAAGCTATAAAGCTGAATTCCCTGAATTGGCAGATCAATTTATTAAGGCGATGAATAACGAACTTCCTGCTGATTTTGATGCTGAAGTGCCAGTTTATGAAGCAGGAAAATCAGTTGCTACACGTTCATCTTCAGGAGATGTAATTAATGCGTTAGCGAAAAAAATTCCTTCATTCTTCGGTGGCAGTGCTGACTTAGCTGGTTCAAATAAAACTACTATTAAAGGTGCAGGAGATTTCTTCGCCGAAACTCCAGAAGGTCGCAATATTTGGTTTGGTGTTCGTGAATTTGCAATGGGCGCAGCATTAAATGGTATGGCATTACATGGTGGATTAAACGTATTTGGTGGTACATTCTTCGTTTTTTCTGATTATGTACGCCCAGCTGTTCGTTTATCTGCATTAATGGGATTACCTGTAACATACGTATTTACCCATGATTCAATTGCAGTAGGTGAAGACGGTCCAACTCATGAACCGATTGAGCATCTAGCTTCACTTCGCGCAATGCCAAATCTGTCAGTAATTCGTCCAGCCGATGCGAATGAATCAGCAGAAGCTTGGAAATTAGCTGTTTCATCTAAAAATGTACCAACTGTGCTTGTTCTTTCTCGTCAAAACTTGCCAGTACTTGCAACAACAGCTGAGCTTGCAAAAGAAGGCGTTGCAAAAGGTGCTTACGTTGTTTCTCCTGCTACAAAACAAACACCAGATGCTATTTTAATTGCAACTGGTTCGGAAGTTTCATTAGCTGTTGAAGCACAAAGTAAATTATTGGCTGACGGAATTGATGTTTCTGTTGTGTCAATGCCTTCGATGGATCGCTTCGAGAAACAATCAGCAGATTATAAAGAATCTGTATTACCTAAAGCAGTTACAAAACGTTTAGCGATTGAAATGGGCTCTTCGTTTGGCTGGCATAAATACACTGGCTTTGAAGGTGACATTCTTGCAATCGACCAATTTGGTGCAAGTGCTCCAGGTGAAATCATTATGGAAAAATACGGCTTTACTGTAGATAATGTCGTTGCTAAAGTAAAAGCTTTATAATAAGAAAAAATTACTGATCCAATTCTTTAAGTTTTGGGTCAGTTTTTTATTTAGGAATGAAAGCAATTTATTTATGATGTGAGTTGGTTTTAAATGCTAGACAGTGTTAAATTTTATACTGATAATTTATTATATGGAGAGAAATCCTTCTTAATTGAAATCTATTTCCCTTTTTGGAGTAAAGAAGATATTAATTACTATTCCAATGATAGATTACTTGTACAACACCAGAGGAGAATGTTCTTGTATTAACCAATTTTAAATTTAACCGTTCTTTTATATCAGTAAACAACGGTTTTCCTTCTCCTAATACAACAGGATGAATCGATAATCTAAATTCATCAATTAGCCCTAAATTTATAAAAGTTGTAATGAGACTTGCTCCACCATACAGCCAGATGTCTTTACCCGGCTTTTTCTTCAATTTATTTACTTCTTCAAGAATGTTATCATTTATAAATACGGCTTGATTATCAGTTCCTTTATGTGTTCTAGAAAATACATATTTCTCTTTACTATGGATCAATTCCCAAATTTCTTTTTCAGAGTCTTCGTTTTTTGGAGAATATTGCCCCCATAAATCGTAGCTTTTTCTACCATATAAAATAGTATCAATTTGATTTAAGAAATTAGTAAACCCCATATCAGGGTCCATAACACACCAATCAATTTCTCCATTTTTCCCTTCAATAAAACCATCTAATGTAACTGCTAAATCTAAAATTATTCTTCTCTGTTTTACGTTATTTGACATAACTATTCCTCCCTTTATCATTCATGTTTCTTTACTCGGTTTAAATAAGATTACACAATAAATTAGATTCAAATACAAATAACCTTTAAAGGATCACCAGTATTCAACATAGGTTTTAAGGTAAATTTGCTCTATCTTTGGTAGTAATTAATTTATATATTTTAACAAGTTGCTAAACGCGCTTTGTTCAACTAGGATTTCAATACAGAACATTTGTTCTTGTTTTGATTGTATCAAGAATTTAGTTGAAGGGCAAATATAAACATTTATTTTTAACATAGTCTAATGCTAAAAATTAAAGGTATATCATTCAAATAAATAGAATAAATATTTCTTATAACTATATTTAAAGATTGAGAGGGGTAACTATTGACGACAAATAAAGTAAGAATAAAAGAGGTTGGGCCACGAGATGGATTACAAAATGAAAAAAATTATATTTCCACAACTGATAAAATTGCTTTTATAGAAAAACTAGCAGAAACAGGTCTTGATTATATTGAAGTTACTTCGTTTGTCCATCCGAAATGGATTCCGCAATTAGCAGATGCAGTAGATGTTTTATCGAACTTAAAGCGCCAAAAAGAAATTACTTATGCAGCTTTAGTACCGAATATAAAAGGTCTAGAACGTGCATTACAAGTTCAAATTGATGAAGCTAGTATTTTTATGTCAGCATCAGAAGGCCATAATCTATCAAATATAAATAAAACGATTGCAGATACTTTTCCTGTATTAAAGGAAGTAGTTGAAGAAGCAAAGCGAAATAATCTAACGGTTCGGGGCTATGTATCAACAGTTATAGGATGTCCTTACGATGGCGCTGTTAAGCCAGAGCAAGTTTTATACGTTGTTGATCATTTAGTTGATATGGGGGTAAATGAAATTTCGCTCGGTGATACAATCGGAGTAGGTGTACCAACAGATGTTGAAAAACTACTTGAATTGTTGTTAAAGAAATATCCAACAAATCTTTTTGCAATGCATTTTCATGATACGTATGGAACAGCAATCGCAAATATTGTGAAATCCCTCGAGATGGGAATTACGACGTTTGATAGTTCGATAGGAGGGCTAGGTGGTTGTCCTTATGCGAAAGGAGCTTCAGGAAACGTAGCAACCGAGGATGTTCATTATTTACTTACAAAAATGGGAAGACAAACAGGTTTAAACTCTGAAAAACTACTGGAAGCAGCACTATATATTGAAAGTAAAATTGGAAAAACATTAAATACAAAACAATTAGCAATATCACGAAATGAGGTGAACCAATAATGGAAAATGTTTTATTGCAAAAACAAGGAGATTATATCGCCATTTTAACTTTAAATCGCCCACAAGCTTTAAATGCGCTTTCTACGGACTTATTAAAAGAACTTAACTTTTACTTAGATGAAATAAAGAGAGATAAAACGATTCGAGTAGTTATTTTAACTGCTGTTGGAGAAAAAGCGTTTTGTGTTGGTGCTGACTTAAAAGAGAGAAAACAGGTGCCGGAAGATCAGGTGATTCATTCGGTGCAGTTGATTGGTCAAACTGTATCAAATGTGGAAGCGCTTCCGCAACCTGTTATAGCAGCAATGAATGGTGTAGCTTTTGGTGGAGGGCTAGAGCTTGCGTTGGCTTGTGATCTTCGAGTAGCTTCTGAAGCCATTTCAGTAGGGTTAACGGAAACATCCCTTGCCATCATACCAGGTGCTGGAGGAACACAACGTTTATCAAGGTTAATAGGGATTAGTAAAGCGAAGGAGCTCATTTATACGGCTAGACGTATTAATGCTGAAACTGCTAAAGAGCTCGGCATCCTTGACCATGTAGTTCCAAATGAAAGTGTTTTAAATACAGCTCTTGATTTAGCAAATGAAATGGCAAAGAATGGACCACTGGCATTGATCCAAGCGAAGAAAGCCATTAATCAGGGTGTGGAAGTGCCGTTGCAAACAGGTCTTCAAATAGAATTACTTGCTTACAGTGCACTCATCCCGACAATGGATCGACTAGAAGGATTGCAAGCATTTGCAGAGAAGCGTCCTCCTCGATATGAAGGGAAGTAAGGATTTAGGAGATATGATAGATTTTTATTCTCTAAGCTCTTTAATACAGTACAAGGGGAAATAGTTTTAGGAAAAAGAGAGCCGTCCCAAAATGATGATATGCTCCCTATTAGGTAGACAGATGAAAAAATAACCTAATAGGGGGCTTTTATGACTTCTTATAAGTATCCAGAAGAATTCATCTTAAATATCATTCAATTCTATTTAACCGGCGACTATTCTTTTGAAAAGCTAGGGCGAAAATTTCAAATTCAAAAAAAAGCCAGTTATGATTGCCGATACGAGTAGGCATAGAATAATAATCGGATTGTTAGTTTGCAACTATTAACAATAGTACTAATGCAAATATTGGTAATCCAACTATTAATGAAAGGATAGAAACGGCTGTTTTAATTTTTTCTTCAGTTTTAAATATTTTTTCAAATACTTTATAAATCATTAATCCTATACATTCACCAAGTACATTTAAAATTATATCGTCAATATCTGTTGCACCTATAGTAAATATATACTGAACTACTTCTATTACGAAAGTAAATAAGAAAATTATTAATAAATGTTTTATTATAGATTTACTTTTACTATGAAGAGCTATGTAAATTCCTGCTGGTACAAACATTAAAATATTTCCCCATAAATTCATATCAACAAGTCGAACTTGCCCAAATTCATTGTCTACCATAATGAATTCCTTAATCGAATGAAAGGGAATTAAATTAACACTGCTTAAGTTATCTCTAGAAATAAATACCGTATCAATTAGTAGGAAAAAGTAAAATGATAGAATTAGCCAAAAAAAATTTTAATCCTTTTTGCACTTCTATTCCCCTTAAGATTAAATTTATATTAATATAACAAAAACTAATTAATAAATTTGTATTATAAACATTAAGAAATTCTTAATATTAAAACTATCGATAAGGCTCACTAGTATTCGGTTAGACAATTGTTGTTATAAGTACTAAAAAGCGGATTTATAGCCAGTAAATAGTTGTGGGTAACGAAAGGGATTAAATACAATACGTAAGCGTAAATGTATGTTGTTTATAAAGAAAGTAAATTTTATGGAAACTAATAGATTGAAGATTCGTCAAATAAAAGTGCGGATGTGGAATCTTTTATATATTGATGAAAAATATTCCATTATTTTCGTAGAATTTTTATAAGGAAAAGGGATCGATGGAAAATATAATTGCTTATTTAAAATATCTTATTATTGGTGTTGTACAAGGATTTACGGAACCGATACCTGTTTCATCTAGTGGTCATGTAATGATTGTAAGTGAACTATTGGGGCTTGGAGAACAAGGATTTACCTTTGCAATTTTAACGAATACTGCGTCATTGCTTGCAGTTTTATTAATTTATCGCAAGGACTTGATTCGCATTGCTACAAATTTTATAAAATACTTACAGACAAAAAATGAAAAATATATAACGGGTCATATTAATTATCATTGGTACTATTCCTGCGGGGGTTTTGGGCGTACTTTTAAATGATATTATTGCAGAAAATGTGACGATGACAACGATTGCACTTATGCTCTTTATAACTGGGATCGCTTAACAGCTGTTCCGTATGCGATAATTTCACTCATATTTTGACCGATTTCACCAGAGTCAAAGCGCATCATAATAAAAGCGTTTGCCCCCCATTGTAGTGGCGTTTTTCACCATACGATCGATTGCTTGTTTTCTGGCATCTTCAAGCATCTCTGTATATTGATTAATTTCTCCACCGACAAGTCCCTTTAGAGATGCAACAATATCTTTACCAATTCCTCTAGTTCTTACGGTTAAACCGAATACTGGACCTAACACTTCTGTAACTTTGTAGTTTGCAACATTTTCTGTTGTAACAATTATCATATAAACCGCCCCCTTATAAGTAGTTAATACATAGTTATTATTTTATTTATTTGAAAAGGGATACATTCCATTTATTAAGTCGATCTTTTAAAGCTCAAGAGGGTTTCGTTATACTTTATCCATCATTCTATTAGTGATACGATGAATATATTATTTTATTTAAGTGAGGGAAGTTTCATGTTTCTGGATAAACTGAAGAATCAATTAAATCAAAATGAATCATTATTTATAGGCGAGGAAACAGCTTTTCGATCAGCTATTTTGATTCCTTTAGTTCAACTAGGTGATGAATGGCATATTCTTTTTGAAGTACGTTCCTTCACGATGAGAAAACAGCCTGGGGATATTAGTTTTCCTGGTGGACGAATTGACGAAACAGATTCATCTCCATTGGCGACTGCATTACGAGAAACCTATGAGGAGTTAGGGGTGAATCCGAAAGAAATTAATGTTGTTGGTAAATTAAGTCCATACGTTGCATCACCTTCCTTTGTCGTATACCCATTTGTAGCTACAATCAATTATAATGAGATGATTCATTCGTATAATAAAGAGGAAGTTGAAGAAGTGTTTACTGTCCCTGTCGATTGGTTATTAAATCATGAGCCTTATATGCATTCAGTATCTGTTCAACCAACACCTTCTGCCGATTTTCCCTTTGAAAAAATTATGAATGGTGCTCAATACCAATGGAGAACACGCACGATGGAAGAATGGTTTTATGATTATGGGAAATATACCATTTGGGGATTAACAGCGAGGATCTTAAAGCATTTTATAGAGGTTTTGAAAAAATAGCCTTGCTTAGTTAATGACAATCTGCTCTTTTAAAATGTTAAAAAGAGCAGATAATTTTTTTCATCTGTTCATTTTATTTTAAGTCGTTTTCTTTTGTAGGGTTATCTCCAACATTATAAAAAATCATTTCACAAGTCCATTTTGAAATGCATAAACTACAGCTTGTGTTCGATCTTGAACTTCTAGTTTAGCTAAAATATTACTGACATGAGTTTTCACAGTTTTTAAAGCGATGAATAATTCATCTGCAATTTCTTGATTTGTTTTCCCTTGGGCAACTAATAAAAGTACTTCCATTTCTCTTTCTGTCAGTTGCTCGTGCGGGGAGGAGGTTGCACCACTACGCATTCGGCTAACCATTTTTGTCGTAACTTCTGGTTCTAGCACAGTTTCACCATTAACCGTTTTGCGAATTGCTTCTGCAATTTGTTTTGCATTCGAAGTTTTTAAAATATAACTTACCGCTCCTGCTTCAAGGGCAGGATAAACTTTATCATCATCAAGAAAACTCGTGACCATCATAATTTTAGCTTCAGGCCACTGTTTTAAAATTTGCCCAGTTGCTTCTGCGCCATTCATAACGGGCATGACATTGTCCATTAAAATAATATCGGGCTTTAAAGCAAGTGCTTGTTCAACTGCTTGTGCACCGTTTTCTGCCTCACCTACAACTTCGATATCCGGTTGTGCCGATAAATAAGCAGAAACCCCAATTCGCACCATTTCATGATCATCAGCAATTAATACTTTTATCATCTTATCACCTCAATAAGATTCCTCATCAGAATTTGTTCTTTTAAACGGTTGTTCAATTTCTTCCTTCGATTCAACCGCCTGTTCATTATTCGTCGATTGCTTAATTAAAGGAACTTTTACTTCCACAATCGTTCCTTCACCAGGGACTGAAACAATTTTATACGTACAGCCAATTTCAACTGCTCGCTCCGCAATATTTTTTAAGCCGTATGATGTCGACTTATCATCTTCTATTTTAAAACCTTGGCCATTATCTTGAATACGTAATATCGCTAAATGATTTCTTTTAATTAATAGTAGCTCTACTTCTGTTGCTTTGGCATGTCGTAACGTATTTGATAATGCCTCTTGAGCAATACGGAATAAATGATCTTCCTCGGCTTTTGATAATTCAATTTCTTCAATTTGGTAGTCAATATTAAAATAAACCTTCTGCTGAAGCTCAAGTATTAATTCTTTCAGACCTTGTGCAAGGGTATTATTTCGTAATGCGATTGGGCGAAGATGTAATAGTAGTGCACGCATTTCTAGTTGTGCTTGCTGAACAATTTTTTCAACTTGCTTTAATGTATTTATTGAATTCGCCTGTGGTTCTTCTTGCTCTGTTACAGAAGACAGTAGCATCGATGCAGCAAACAATTGTTGTGATACCGAATCATGTAATTCACGAGCTAATCTTTGTCGTTCTGCAATAATTCGTTCTTGAATCATTTTATCGCTTGCTTCAGCCTTTTCATTCGATAAACGTTGTAAGCTTTTTCTTTGAGTTTCGATTAAATCATTTGTTTGTAGAAGTGCTTTTTTTAATGCGCGAGAAACATTTTTCTTTTTTAAGGAAAAATCCGGCTCTACTAATTGTTTTACATGGCGAGTTGCAGCATTTTCTCTTGTTCTTGCAACGGTACTAATCCATAAACTGATTATAAACGCTATGAAAAAATGTATTAAAATAATAATGGCAAAGAGGGGTAGCTCCTCATATTTTTGTTCCCATAAAATACTCCAATTTTCCTCGTTAGGTTCACCAAAAAATAAAAATAGAAAGCTAAACATCATTCCATTTAGTAATAGAAATAGGGTGAAGGTACGAAAGATAAATGAAATCATTTTCGAATCACCTCCACATCACCTAACCATGTCGCAACATGAATAACGAGTTTTCTTTTTGTATCGTCTGGATTTCCATCTTCAAAGGTAAGCTGTTCATTTAATAACCGTTTTGACGTTTTACCTAAAAGTTTCGCTTCACCTAAAATCGTTGAATATTGAAGATGGAACGGTATTTCATAAGGTAAAATAATTGTTACCTTACCAATGGACTGACGAATTGTGATAACTGAAGTGCCAGTTGGTAAAATTGTTTCAGTAACATCAATCGTTATATCACCGAGAAATTGCTGAATATGGACGTCTTGCCATTTGTAATTTTCAAGAGGTGTTGAAGAACTGCCTATTAAATCATTTTTCTTTATTGTGCCAGCTTCAAATGATTGGGTATCGACAGTTACAACCTTTTGTTCCTTTGTCAAATGTTTATAAAGGATATAAATAAGAACACCAACAATAAGTAAACGTAAGCTCCAAACCGTTAAGATTGCTAAAAAAATAAAAAAGCAACCAGTCCAAAATAGGCTTTTCACTTTTTTGGAAAAGCTATAATAGAGACATAGCGCCCCAATAATAAGTAAAAAGGCGCCACCATTATTAAAAATTGTGAGCTCAACGAACACAATTAATAAAATGACAATAGATATTAACGTTAATTGGTTCGTATTAAATCTGTTCAAAATGGTTCCTCCTTTTCACGCAGATACATAGATGCAGGGCGAAATCTTGTTAACAGTAGTCAAGGGAGCGTCTGAAAAGTCGTTTTGAGACGCCCCCTTTGTACCTGACGCTTCGCTTTCGGTACAGATAAATTGCGACGAGGATGGTGACATTTTGATGTGACCACCGCAGGAGCATATTTTTTAGCATATACTTAATAAGTATTAGAATGGGCTGTGCAGAAATTTTTCTTTCTGGACAGCCCCCTAATTGGTAATTATATCATGTTTAATGAGATTCGTTAGATAGGTTTTCTTCTTTAATTGTTAAACCTGTTTTTTCTAATTGAGCTAATCGTGCTTCTAATTGAGTTTTTTCGTAATCTTTTTCGATTTTAGTTGCTAGATTATCAATATAAGAAGATAGTTCTTCGAAGTTTGTATCATTGTTAGATTGTAAAACGTGATCCATTTTATGATGAGCACGTGTTACGTTTTCTTTTCCCATTAGCTGTAATTGACGAACTTTCATATCTTTAATTTTATGTTTCATCGTTTCGAACTTATTTTCTAGTTGAATCAACTCTTTATTAGCTTGTTCAATACTAGTTTGTAATGTGGATTGGCGAGAGCTGTAGTTTATAACTTCTTGTGTTGCGAATTCTATTAAATCTTCTTCACCAGTTTGTTGGGCTAGTTGAAGCTGGTTCGTTCTTTTTTCTAGCATGTCAGTTGTTTCTTTTAATTCGTTTTGTAATTGCTCCATAAGCTGAGACTGTCTTTTTAATAAATTCCCTGTCTGTTCCGTTTGCTTTTCAGCTTCGCGAATGTATTGATTTAACATAGCAATTGGATTTTTACTTTCTTTTTTATCGAATAGTTCATGTAAATCTGCCTCTAATGAATATTTAAATCTTTTTAATAAGCTTGTCATTTTTATTCTCTCCTTATTTTGTTAGTTTAGCCCATTCGTTTTCAAAGTTTGTAAATGGGTCATTTTCTTTTACTTTACTAGTACTGAATGTAACTTCTTCATTGTTCCATTTTTTATATAAAACATATACAAGAATTAAAGCCGCAAAACCAATTAATGCAGGCACGTTTGAAATGGCTGAAAAGACACCGATTAAACCAACTACAACCCATAAAATTTTCGTAAAGATTGATTTTGCTTTAACGTAGTAATGCATACCTAAGTAAATAAGTAATGCCGAAAAAGCAAGTCCAATTAGTGGCCCTGTCATACAAAGTGCAACAATGGCTGCGATAACTCCTACAATTAAGATGAATAATTTTTTCATGTTTTTTGCTCCTTTCGTTTGTACCTTTATGTTATCTCTCTTGGGAATTTCCTAAAACGGCCTGGAATTGCATTTTTAACTAGGTCTTGAGTCTGAGGGGATCTAGGAAAACTGTATGATTTTAGCTTTTCATGATTTTTTGACAAAAATAGAAGTAGTACCATGACACTATTTGACAAAAAATTCAAATTCTTTCTATTATAATGAGGTTAATGAGAGGAGGACAAACTATGAGAACATATTCAATATTTAATATAAAAAAACAGTACCAGTCTTTTGTATTTGGGAGAGAAAGGTTGCTTCTTGAAATGGTATCGGCAAAAGAGCAAACTCTCGAGTCCTCCATTAGCAAGCAGCTAAGCTATCTCTGTGAACCAATTGAAGGATGTTTGGTACAAGGCGTTATATATGAACATTTACAAAAAAGTTTTCCAACGATTGAACGGGTTGATGATTATTTACGATTTGAACACCAATTTAAAGGTGGGCTTAAAATAAAAGTTTACACATATTATATCGAGGCCGTTTGTGAAGGGTCGCGTATGCTAGATCTAGATTTATTCCATAGTTTAAGTCAAATGAATGATTCGTTTCTTGCATTTAA
Organism: Bacillota bacterium; assembly: GCA_023405135.1. Lineage (GTDB taxonomy): Bacteria > Bacillota > Bacilli > Bacillales_A > Planococcaceae > Ureibacillus. The sequence continues at coordinate 24,662 of JAEXYZ010000076.1, forward strand.
TAAAGAGGAGTCAGAATGTGGTTGGCTAAAACCAATTAAACATGCTTCGTATTAGAGGAATAATAGGATAAAAAAGCTTTGTTGCTAGAAAAAACTATTCAAAAGCTAGTAACAATGCAGTATATAGTGTATAATCCTTCATGGAGAGTTTATCTCGGAGTAATTCGTAAGTGGAGGAGGTAGGCACAATGGATACATGGATTTGGATTATTATTGTTATTATCGCTCTAGCTGGGGGCGTTGCACTAGGCTTTTATTTAGCGCGTCAATATATGATGAAATATTTAAAAGAAAACCCACCAATTAATGAACAAATGATTCGTGTAATGATGGCTCAAATGGGTCGTAAACCGTCTGAGAAGCAAGTTCGTCAAATGATGGCTCAGATGAATAAATTACAAGATAAATAATGATTGTAGCAACAGTTTACATGTTTAAACTGTTGTTTTATTTTTAAGGTGTAAATTAAAAGAGCGTTCCGACTTGGAGCGCTCTTTTACACTTTTTTATGAAATCTCCTTCTCAGAATGTGAGCTTGATTCATTTGAAAAAATATATGTTTGTAAAAACTCAGATACTGTTTTTTCATATTCAGATGGATTTTGATTAAACGACTGAGCATGGGCGCCTTTTTCGAAAAGTTTTAGCATTTTCGGTTCGCTTTTTACTTCAAACATTTCCTTCGTCATATAAGGAAGAATAAAATCATCCTCTAAACTATGAATAAACAACATTGGGGATTTAATATTTTTTACAGCTTCTTTCGGTGTCACACTTTTTAAAGAATAGCCATCTCTTAATCGTAAGAAAATATCAGCTAAATGTAAGGGAAGCTTTGTACGTAATATGGTCTCTTTCTTCACAATTTGCGAAATTAACTCAGCGAAATTTGAGAACCCGCAGTCTGCTATATAAAAGTTAGCACCATCTTCAATTAATCCAGCATATAAAATCATACTTGCTGCACCCATCGATTCGCCATGAATCCCGATGACTGCATCCTCACCAACAATGGATTTGACCGTTTTCACAACAGCTGCAATATCAAATTTTTCATAATATCCGTAGCTTGTTGTTTTTCCACCGGATTCACCATGACGTCTATGATCGAAAACAAATGAATTAAAGCCAAGTCGTTCAAACATACGCGCATATTTTACGGAATTAATTTTATTTTCTGTTACACCGTGACAAATGATGATCGTATTTTTTGTTTGAAGTGGCTGAAAGAAAATACCTTTTATTGGATAACCGTTTGGAGAATCAATACTTAATTCTTCTTTCGGACAATTGTTAAACCACGTTTCATCAAAACGTTGTGCTTTTAATTCACGATCATAAATAAAATTAGCGTCTTTATTTTTTATATACATCAGGCGATTTGTCACAACGAAGCCAAAAATTGCAGTTGCCGTCGAAAGAATAGTAGTAATAATACTTGATAGCCAGAAAAATTTTCGTTTCATTAAAAACACCTCGATTCAGTATTAGTATAGAAATTTCAGCAAGTCACTATTCAATTTGACAATAATAATTCATGATGAGGTAGCTAAAAAATGCTAAATATAATAGTCCCAAGTGACTGCCGAAATAGATTGATTATTATTATATTACGTTAGTAGAATGCGATTAGTTCATAAAGTTAATTGTTTAAAGGTAATTTAAAGAGAGTTTTTACAAATCATGATAAACTACATATGAATGATAAATATTAAGTAGGTGAAAATAATGGCAAAAAAGAAAAATCAAGGGCAAAAACCAATAACAAATCAAGCGTCAACGAATGATGATATGCTAACGTTAAAGGATCAGCTTAATGGGGACGTTTTAGCAAAATTAAAAGCAGCCAAGCAAATCTTAGTTGCGGAAGAACAGGCAAAAGAAGAGGAAAGACAAGCGAAGTTAGCATTTGAACGAAAACAACGTGAGAAAAATATGAGTTTCGAAGAATTGCTAGAGAAATATGGAGATCAAGGCTCGAAATTTTAATATCTCAGAAGAAAAAATGTATGTGTTTTCAGTCAAACGTTCGGGAAACCCTTCAAAAATGAAAAATCCGCCAACATATTCAAAAGCGCAAAGCAATCAATTAAGATTGCCTTGCGCTTTTTCTAAATCCGTAGGTAATAAACAAGATAATAAACCAAATAGGCGTTAATAATAAAGCAGTTCTCGTATCTTCAGACATAAACATAATCACTAAAATCGCTATAAAAAGAGCTAACACGACATAATTAATAAATGGCGTTAAAGGAGCTTTAAAAATCGATTTTTTATGTAAATCTGGACGTTTCTTTTTATAACGAATATGAGAAATTAAAATAATGCTCCATACCCAGATGAAACAAATTGCACTAATTGTTGTCACAATACTAAATGCACTATCAGGCATTACATAACTTAATAAAGCACCAATTGAAATAACAATCGTCGATACAGCTAGTGCATTACTTGGAACGTGATTTTTATTTAATTTAGAAAATGGTACTGGGCCTTGTTTATTTTTACTTAAATTAAACATAATACGGCTTGTTGAAAACAATCCACTGTTACAAGCAGAAGCAGCAGATGTTAGTACAACGAAATTAATAATACCCGCTGCAATAGGTATTCCAACTAATGAAAATACTTGTACAAAAGGACTGCTACTTGCATTCAGTGCTGTCCAAGGGTTAATACATAAAATAACGAAAATAGCCCCGACATAAAATAGTAATATACGAATTGGAATTTTATTAATTGCAGATGGGATGTTTTTTTGCGGATTTGATGTTTCAGCAGCTGATACACCTACTAATTCCACACCGACAAATGAAAACACAACCATTTGAAAGGCGAATAAAAATCCTGTAAAGCCGTTCGGGAATATTCCTCCATGACTCCATAGATTCGTTACAGTAACTGCACCATTGTTCGTTTTAAATCCAACTATGATCAACACGATCCCAATAATAATTAATGCAATAATCGTAATGACTTTAATAATTGCAAACCAAAACTCTAGTTCACCAAACAATTTTACAGTTAATAAATTTAAGCCGAGTAAAAATAGTAAACAAACTAAAGCAGGTATCCATTGAGGAATATCGAACCAATATCGAACATATAGACCGACCGCTATAATATCGGCCATCGCTGTCATAATCCAACAAAACCAATATGTCCATCCTGTTATAAAACCTGCCCATGGACCAATATAATCTACCGCAAAATCGTTAAAAGATTGATAGCCAGCATTTGATAAAAGTAATTCGCCTAAAGCGCGCATAACAAAAAACAATGCAGTCCCAATAATTAAATAAACGAGAAGGATAGAGGGACCTGCTTTTTCAATTGCTGCTCCTGAGCCTAAAAACAAGCCAGTTCCAATTGTTCCACCTATTGCGATCAATTGTACATGTCTGTTTTTTAAATCCCGTTTTAATTCTTGTTGTTCCACTTGAATGCCCCCGATAATTTTTGTATTGCGGTTGAACGAAAAGGGGGTTCGTTCAGGCTCTTTAATTAATTATGTAGCCGATTCACAAATTTTTGGCCGTGCATAATCCAAAATGAAAGTGAATGAAGACTTTGAATAAATAAAAAATGAGACGGTAACAACCCATCTCATTAGACAATAAAAAAATAACAAATTTATTTGCATTTAATCAGGGATTCCTATTAGACTCGTGTAAGTACGAGTGAAAAATCCTGACTTAATTACACAAATGTGCAATAAATTTATCTGTTACTTTTCTGTCCTTTTGCCTGAGATTGTGAACCCTTCGGCGTCGCAAAATGCGATCTCTCCAGAAATTGCTCCTGCTATAGTGCCCCCATAGCAATCACCGCTATTATATTTTTTATACAAAACACCATTTCAAAATATGAAACTAGTATGTCTTGTTACGATATATGATTCTATCAATGTCAATGTAAATATTCAATATAAAAGGCTAGCAGTTGAGTAGTATAATGTTGTTTAAATAGAAACTTAATGTTGGGATTAGAAAAAACTATGAAAAAATTAGCATTATAAGAAATAAAAAAGTATTTTAAGAAAATAATATTTGAATGGTGAAATCGAGTGGAAAGGTATCTAGGATAATTCGAAGTTCTAGGGGGTGTTTTATGAAAAAGGTATTATTAATTATCGGATTAATTATTTTATTTGTTGGAGGGGTTGTATTTTACAACAAGCTTTATTATCCTATGCTCCCAATAGAAAATATGAGCAAAAAAGAAGTGTTAGAAAAAGTAAATGATAGCGATAATCAAATCATTCAATTATCAAAAGAAAATAATATAGAATGGTATATTATAAAAGAGCGAAATATATCAGATGCTGATGAAATGATTATAGAATTGGTTAGTCAAAAAGGGTGGATGTTTAAAGAAAAAGAAGGTAGTGGATTGTTTTTTGAAAAGGAAGATGAAAAATTAATTGTAACGACACAAAAGTGGACTAGTGACTATTTGTTAGTGAAAATTCCTTTCGAGCAATAAAAAATAGGCTTGTTTCAAGTGAGGCAAGCCTATTTCAAAATTTTCTTCTTTATACCTTCACACTTTTTGCTCTCCGAATTTTTCGAACTAGACTAAGGGTGATTTTAAATAGAAAAACAAATAGTATTGCCCCAGAAGTATCTAATAGAACATCATCAAATACGCCAGTCCTACCGGGTACAAAGGATTGACGAAATTCATCAAGAGCAGCAATGACAAATGTTGTTACAACTGCGTAAAGTAGTGCAAATTTTAATTTGAATTTTCGATAAAATATATAGAAAATGATCGAAATACAACCGAAGCTTATGATATGAATCCCTTTGCGAATTAAAAACTCAACGAAATAATAATATCCTCGTGTTTCAACGGAGATTGTTCTTCCCCAATAAGTAAGTTCAATTTTACTTAATAGATCATAAAACGGTTGATTTTTCAAACGTTCTTTCAACATTGGCACAATCGTTTGTTGTTCATAAGACATGCTCGAAAAGAAGAATAAAGCTAGCAGAACGCCAATTATTAATAACGTATATTTTTTCATCGGTGTTCTGTATATAAATCTCGCTTCGTTATTTCGTTTATGATTGACATGTCTTTGAAGTTCTGAGCTTTTTCGTAGGCGGATAAGTTTTCCATTAATTGTTCTTTTGTACGAGCACCAATTACTGTCGAAGCGATAACAGAATGGCTTAAATTAAAGGCAAGTGCTAAACCGTGAATATCTTCAAATTCCTTTTGCAATTGTTGAAGAATTATTTGTAACTCATTTTTTGAGTAGCTCATATAGCCATTTGTATTTTCTAAACGTTGCTGCCAGTTGTTTGTCAAAAGTCCTTTTGCAATTGAGCCACGAGTTAAGACAGAAGAACCTGTTTTAGTAATTTCATCAAACCATTCTTCTGCGCGGCGATCTAATAAACTATATTGCATCATATTAGAAACTGCATTGCTGTTTTGTAAAAACGGTTTAAATACATTCGGACGAATAGAGGAAATGCCATATTCACGAATTAGACCTTCCTTTTTTAATCGCTCAAAGGTGTCAATTATTTCATCCCACGGGTCATCAATTGTGCCACCGTGTAATTGGTAAACATCTATATAATCTGTTTTTAAACGTTGTAAGCTCGCTTTCAGTCCATTTTCTATATGTGCAGGGGAAGGGTCCCAATGCCAACCCTCTTCATTGTCATTCCAACGATTCCCAACTTTTGTTGCAAGGATGATTTGAGCTCGATGGGGCTTTAAAATTTCACCTACAATTTCCTCGTTAACACCTTTATCATATAAATCAGCAGTATCAAAATAGTTTATTCCATTTTCTAACGCTGCTTCTACTATAGGTCTTGCTTCATTTAGATCTGTTGGAAGCGACATACAACCAAAGCTTAGTTCAGAAATCTTAATTAAACTTTTTCCAAGTGTTCTTTTTTTCATTTTGTTTCCCTACTTTCTTCCAAACAAATTGTATAACTAATGGTACAATGAAATTAATAAACTCTACAAGTGAGGGCATTCTATAAATGAAAAAATTTGAAGAAAAAACTATTCATTCCAACGAAATTTATAAAGGGAAAGTCATTTCTTTAAAAGTTGATGACGTATTATTGCCAAATGGAAATCAATCAAAACGAGAAATTATTAATCATCCAGGGGCAGTTGCTATTATCGCCATAACCGATGAAGGAAAAATCGTTCTTGTGGAACAATATCGAAAAGCATTGGAACGTTCCATTATTGAAATACCTGCTGGTAAATTAGAGCCTGGAGAACAACCAGCTGTAACAGCTAGAAGAGAGCTTGAAGAAGAAACAGGATACGGCTGTCGTGAGCTTACGTATTTACAGAGCTTTTCTACTTCACCTGGATTTGCAGATGAAATTATACATCTTTTTGTAGCAACAAAATTGTATGAAATAGAAGAAAAAGCAGATCTTGATGAAGATGAATTTGTCGAGCTGCTAGAAGTTACGATAGAAGAAGCGGAAGAAATGGTGAGGGATCAAAGAATTTTTGACGCAAAAACAGCATTTGCAGTATTGTGGATGAAATTATTACAAAAATAATAAAAAAGTGTGTACAAAAATTTGATAGATTACACCGAAATTCGAACGAAGATAAGGGTTATATTGATAGAGGACGAGCATAAGCTGTAACAACGAAAGGAGAATGCTTATGTTTCGTTCCGTCTTATTTATCCAATATGCTGTTATTCTAGCAATTAGCTTCGTAAGCGGAGTAGTTTGTTTTCAAGTTTTTTCCTTGGACAAGTCAATGAAATTAATAGAGTATATTGATCCAAGAGTTCTTGATTTAACAGACATATCAATTTGGAATACAATTTTGCCATTAGTCGCTTGGGTTGTGCTTGTATTATTTTTTGCAACTCATCCCTTTTTACATGTGTTAGCAAAATTTATTGTTGCAGTTAAGATTACTTTTTTTGGGTTTAGCTCTGTATTTTTACTAACTCAACAAGAATCCTTGTTAACTTATAGTGTTTGGTGGTTCCCATTCCAATTAATTTATTGTTTTTTACTGTTTATATTATGTTCTGTTAATTCATCTAAAAAAATAGGAAACAATCGGAAGTATTTATTTTCTCAAAAATTATTTGTCACAATTTTGATTACCCTATCTATTATTTGTGTTGGAGAAATCTTTGCAATTTCTTACATTGTATAATGAATCCCTCTCTTGTAATAAGTTTTACTCATTTGGTATAATAGAATGAGTTTAGGAGGGCGTCTTATGGAAAGCCGTATTGATCGTATAAAAAAGCAACTACATAGTGCTGGCTACAAACTGACGCCACAGCGTGAAGCGACAGTTGCGGTACTATTAGAACATGAAGAAGACCATTTGAGTGCTGAAGACGTATATTTACTCGTAAAAGATAAAGCACCAGAAATTGGCCTAGCTACCGTTTATCGAACATTAGAATTATTAACTGAACTGAAAATTGTCGATAAAATTAATTTCGGGGATGGCGTATCACGATACGACCTTCGACAAGAAGGAGCAAAGCATTTCCATCATCATCTTGTATGTATCGAATGTGGTGCGGTTGACGAAATTCAAGAAGATTTGTTAGATGATGTTGAAGTAGTGGTAGAAAAACGTTGGAACTTTATCATTAAAGATCATAGATTAACATTCCACGGAATATGCCATCGTTGTCACGATAAGCAAAATGAAGAGTAACAATTGAAAAGATGTACAATTCGTAAATTTCGCGAGTTGTACATCTTTTCTTTTTATACGGGCGTTAGCTTGTACAGTTACTAGAAAAAAATTATGATTGGAAATATAAAGGATTGGTGATAATGATGAACGATGCAAAAGAAGCAATTTTAGACTATCTTCATTTCTTACAAGTTGAAAGACAACTATCGAACAATACATTGTCTTCTTATCGACGTGATTTAGAAAGCTATGTAGAACATATACATAAAAATCAAGGGTTAACAAATTTAAATCAAGTGGAACGGTCTCATATTCTACTTCATTTAGAAAATCTTCGTGGACAAGGGATTTCTTCAAGAACAATAGCGCGGCATATTTCTTCCATTCGCTCGTTTCATCAATTTTTATTGCGTGAAAAGATTACAGGAAACGACCCAACTGTTCATTTAGAAATGCCGCAAATCGAGCAAAAATTACCTAAAGTTTTATCGATTGAGGAAATCGATTTGTTAATTTCAGCACCGGATCGAGGGAAGCCTCAAGGAATTCGAGATGTTGCGATGCTTGAACTTTTATACGGCTCAGGAATGCGTATTAGTGAATGTATTGGGCTTAATTTAAATGATGTTCATTTAACAATGGGCTTTGTACGAGTATTTGGTAAAGGTGGAAAGGAACGAATTATTCCCCTTGGTAAAAGTGCAATAAGAGCATGTGAAAATTATTTACAAAATGCCCGTGCTAAATTACAAGGAAAATATCCGAATACAGATGCTTTTTTTATTAATCAACGAGGAAAACGTTTAACAAGACAAGGTTGTTGGAAATTATTAAAAGAGCATGCTTTAAAAGCGAACATTAAAAAGGAAATAACACCCCATACTTTAAGACATAGTTTTGCTACTCATTTAATTGAAAATGGTGCAGATCTTCGTGCAGTTCAAGAAATGTTAGGGCATGCAGACATATCTACTACTCAAATATATACACATATTAGTAAAACGAGATTATCTGAAGTTTATAAACAATTTCATCCACGAGCGTAAATGTTATGTTTACTTTGGATAAAATTCCGAATCGGGAGCCAAGTGCCCAAATCGAGGTTTAAGTGCCCGAACCGGAGTGTAAGCGCCCGAATCAAGAGCCAAGCGCCCGAACCGGAGTGTAAGTGCCCGAATCGGGAGCCAAGTGCCCGAACCGGAG
>JAEXYZ010000125.1 GCA_023405135.1 Bacillota bacterium
GTCAAAGCGACAAATCAACGTTATATCGTGAATGGCCAAAAACTGTCATTAAAAGAACTTTACTTTGTTTCTACACCTATTCACGACAAGAAGGGAATTTTACGTTCTATCCATACCAAGATGGCAAGCGGTATTGAAGTAAAAGTTGTATTTAAATCGCCAAACATTTTCGACTGTTTGGTGTTTCTGAATTGCCTTTATAGCTTGTTTTACCTTTATTTGCGCATTTCCAAGTGCCTTTTTGGTCATATGTGAACGAGCAACATAGAGTATTCTTTTATTCGTCTTTTTCCGATGTGCCTTAATACGAAAACCTAAAAACTCTGATGAGTTCTTCTTTAGGTTGACCACTTTCGATTTTTCTTCACTGATGTCAAGGCAAAGCCTTGTTTGAAGAAAACCCTTTACTGCATAGTACATCTCGATCGCTTGTGAACGAGTGCGACAAAGGATTTTAAGGTCATCTGCGTATCGTACGATATAGCAATGTTTTAAATTCGATTGTTTCAATGCATTATATCTGCCAATCTGTGATTTATATCGTTTTCGAGTTTCAAAGATTCCCCACTGATTACTAACCCACCAATCTAGTTCATTTAATACAATGTTAGATAAAAGTGGTGATAAAATACCTCCTTGGGGTGTACCTTTGGTTGGGAAGCCTTCTCCAATAATTTCGGCCTTTAAAAGACGTGAAATAATGGAGAGCAATGCCTTATCACGAATGCCAAGTGACCACATTTCATTTGAGTCAGGAACATTTCGCACTAACAAGAGCGCCCGATTGCGAAAGATCGAAAAATTTAAAAGGGCTTCAAAAATCGATCTTTAGTTATTGTGCACCCATTATTTCTAGTACATTGTTTTACATTCTATCGAGAAAATCGTTTATTGACTATACTTTAATTCTCTTTTTGAGATATTTGACTCACAATTTGGCTCAAAGCTTCGCTGATTGGGGAAACTGGACGACCAAGAATTTTTTCGAAATCATCACTCTCAAAATCCAGTGTGCCTTCTCGTATGCTTTTTTGGATGTCAACAAGTATAGGAATAACAAAATCTGGTATGCCTGCATTTTTCATAATATCAGCATAAGTGGCGTCATCAACCTGTTGCAGAGTTACTTCTTTCCCTAGTACACTGCCAAGAAGAGATACGAATTCTTCCTGAGTCAATGACTTACCAGAAAGCTCGTAAATTGTATTTTCGTGCCCATTACCAGATAGTACATTTGCCGCAGCTACTGCATAATCTTGCTGTAGTGCCCAGCCTACCCTGCCATCTCCTGCTGATGTGACCCAAGGAGCTCCTGCTAAAACACCTTGAATGCTAGGAATTTCATTCTCCAAGTACCAGTTATTACGTAAGAAGGAGTAAGGTATGCCTGTTTTCAAGATTGCTTCTTCTGTTGCCTTATGGGTTGGAGCAAATAAGTTTTTACTTTCCGTTGCATTCACTAAACTGGTATACGCAATGAATTTAACTCCAGCACGCTCTGCCGCAGCTACTGCATTGCTATGTTGACGAATTCTTGTTTCATTGTCTCCATCCGCCGAAATGATTAATAAGCGATCAATACCTGCAAAAGCAGAATCTAATGTTTCAGGATAATCAAAATCTCCTTGTCGAACTTCTACTCCACGAGCACGTAATCCCTCTGCCTTTTCTGGTTTACGAACACTGACAGCAAGTTGACTGGCCGGTACAGTCTTCAATAACGTTTCCACAACTTTAGTTCCAAATTTTCCCGTTGCTCCTGTTACTAGCATTTTCATTGTCTAATTCCTCCATAAATATTTATTAAAATCTTTTGTAAAAATTAATTTCAGTCAAGCTGTAATCAATCTGATTACTTGTAATCATTTTAGTGACAATCTAATTTTTTGTCAATAAATTTAAATAACAATTTGTTGATAGTATATCCAAACTTTAGAGTATAATAAGGGTTGTAACCATTATACTTACATTTAAGAAAATGATTGATATTAAGAGGCAAGGCAGGTGATTAAATTATGTCCATCAGTAGCCGATTTGCTGTCGGAATTCATATACTATCTCTTATTGAATTTAATAAAGACGGGGTAAGCTCATCAGAGTATTTAGCAGAGAGTGTAAACACAAATCCTGCCCTAATAAGAAAAATTATAGGAATGCTAAAGAAAGCTGGCTTAGTAGAAGTACATCCTGGTATTGCGGGGACTAAGCTTGCGAAGAAATTATCTGATATTACATTGCTAGACGTATATAAGGCGGTTAATGTAGTACAGGACAATGAATTGTTTAGTGTTCACGAAAATCCAAATCCCAAATGTGTTGTAGGCAGGAACATTCAAGATACTATCAATCCAATATTATCAACTGCTCAATTAGCGTTGGAAAAGGTACTAGATAATATAACTATTGAAGATATTGTTAAGGATATTGTTAAAAAAGAGAATAATATAATAAATTGATAAAAGACAATCTAGAAAATACAATGTCTTTTTACGTATTTTAAGTTATCTAGGTATTTGAAAATTCATATTCCTTATTGAACTAACTCCTTTTAAGTACACTTTTTTACAATCCCATCAATACTTTAAAATAAATATCCAGTTTTCTTTAAAGGTGTTGTTCAATTAAAGGGTCATTATATATAGTATACGATCCAAAACATTGAAATGGTGTCCCTTTATCATTGTTTCCATGTAACCATAGATAAGCTGTTAAGAACTTGACGTGGAGCCTATGTGGGCATGATTGGTCTTGAAAGCCTGAAGCCGTTGTTTCATAAGGCATCCAAGCCCATCATACCCACCTCTTCACGTAAAGTCCTATGTTTCTTAATGTTAATAACTACAATTACTTACTATATATAATGCTTCACAAAGATACAAATTTGGCATTTTTCGTATCTTTACTTACGTTGAATACGGTGGAAAATCATACTATATATAATGGACCTATTGTTTTGAACAAAGCTAAAAATTTGTTTGTTAAACTATCCTAAATGTTAGTTTAAATACATTTTTTAGCGACTTTTGGGGAAAAGCAAGCTTATACTTTTTAACTTATTTTCCTCATGCAGCTCAGGTAATCGAACTGGGTGAAATGGGATTACGACAATTATCTAAAGAACATAATTTAAAACTAAGAAAAACAACGATTGATAAACTTCTTTACTCAGCTAACG
>JAEXYZ010000028.1 GCA_023405135.1 Bacillota bacterium
AAACGAAAAAGAGTAAGAAATAGACAAAGAAAGAAGGCACTTTCTGTTCAAAATCGAACAGAAAGTGCCTTCTTTTTATTCTGAAAAACCGATACGCAATAAAAAGCGTAAGTTTTTCAGTGCCCTCCCTTTATAAGGGGAGTTTTTTATATTTAAAATAGGGGATTTATAAATATTTTGAAAAGTGTTGACAACTAATATTAAAATATGATAAATTTATCTCGAATTAAAGATAATAAGTTTCGAACTAATTGAACCTTATTATCGAAAAATTTTTTAAAATAATATCTCAATTTCGAGGCAAATTAAACATATTGGAGGAAAAATAAAATGGCAAAATGGACAGTTGATCAATCACACTCTGCAATTGGTTTTGAAGTAAAACATATGATGGTTTCAAAAGTTAAAGGACAATTTAATTCTTATAATGCAGAAATTGAAGCTGAAGATTTAGCGGATTTAACAACAGCACAAATTTCATTCCAACTTGATATAGCAAGCATTAACACAAGCAACGAGGATCGCGATAATCATTTAAAATCAGCTGATTTCTTTGAAAGTGATAAATATCCAACAATTGATTTTAAATCAACTAGCATTACAAAAGATGGTGACGATTATAAACTAACTGGTGATTTAACAATTAAAGGTGTTACAAAACCGGTAACGTTTGAAGTTGAATATGGTGGTAAAGGTAAAAATCCTTGGGGCGTAGAAGTTTATGGCTTCGAAGCTGAAGGGAAAATTAACAGAGAAGATTTCGGTCTAACTTGGAATGCTGCACTTGAAACAGGTGGCGTACTTGTTGGTAAAGATATCAAAATTAAAGTTGAATTAGAAATTAACCCAGCTTAAGTTTATATTGATTTGAAAAAGGGTGTCCATTTCGGATACTCTTTTTTATTTTAAACAATAAATGTTTTAATTTTAAAGTTCTATATTGACATAAAAAAATAGTCATGATAATATTATCTCGAATTAAAGATAATTTAATTCGAATTATAACCGTGAATAAATACAATTTGAATTGTTAAAATAAAGGATAGTTAGCACTATCTAATTTTTTTAAATCAATATCTCGAATTCGAGATAATCGGAGGGTTAAAAATGAATGAATTAAAAGGAATACATCACGTAACAGTGATTACAAGTAGTGCGGAGAAAATCTATGATTTCTTTACTTATACATTAGGGTTGAGATTGATTAAAAAAACAGTTAACCAAGATGATATTCAAACTTATCACTTATATTTTACGGATGATGTAGGTAGTCCGGGGACAGATATGACATTCTTTGATTTTCCTGGCATTCCAAAGGGCAAACATGGAACAAACGAAATATCAAAAACATCTTTCCGAGTACCAAGTAACGAAGCTTTAAATTATTGGATAAAACGCTTTGACCGTCTCGAAGTAAAACACACAGGCATAAAAGAACAGTTTGGAAAGAAAACAATAACTTTTGTAGATTTTGATAATCAACAATATCAATTAATTTCAGATGAATTTAATGAAGGTGTTGATGCAGGGATCCCATGGCAAAATGGTCCAATCCCTTTAGAATATGCAATTACTGGTTTGGGACCAATTTTCGTACGTACCTCCTACTTTGACTACTTTAAAGAAGTACTAGAGAAAGTTTTCTTTATGAGGGAAGTAGAACAAGAAGATGCATTCCACCTTTTTGAAATGGGAGACGGAGGGAACGGTGCACAAGTTATTATCGAATATAATACCGTCTTACCGCAAGCACGACAAGGATTTGGTACAGTTCACCATGCAGCCTTTCGTGTAGATGAGAGAGCAGATTTAGAGGCTTGGCAACAACGATTACAAGGCTTTAAATTACCAAACTCCGGCTATGTTGAGCGTTATTATTTCGGTTCTTTATATACAAATGTAGCTCCTTCAATTTTATTTGAATTAGCAACAGATGGACCCGGCTTCATGGAAGATGAACCGTATGAAACGCTAGGTGAAAAATTATCTTTACCACCATTCTTTGAATCAAAACGTGAACAAATAGAAAAGTTAGTAAGACCAATTGATACTGTTCGCAGTACAAAGAATTTTGAAAAAGAATACGAATAATTGGTTTTAAAAAATATAAGAAATACTAAGGTATTTTAAAATTGGAGGAGTCCATATAATGAAGAAGCATACTGAAGGTATTCACCATATTACAGCGATTGTAGGACACCCGCAAGAAAATATAGATTTTTATGCAGGTATACTAGGATTACGTCTAGTTAAGCAAACAATTAATTTCGATGATCCAGGAACGTATCATTTATATTTTGGAAATGAAGGTGGAAAACCAGGATCCATTATTACATTCTTTCCATGGCCTGAAGCTTATAAAGGAAGAATTGGTGACGGTCAAGTAGGTGTAACAACATACGTTATCCCTGTTGGGTCATTTGATTTTTGGGAAAAACGTTTAGTTAAATTTGAGGTAGAATATAAAATTTCAGAACGTTTTGGTGAAAAGTATTTACAATTCGACGATTCACATGGATTACATTTAGAAATAGTAGAGCGTGCATCAGGGGAATTAAATCCTTGGACGTTTGGGGAAGTAACAAAAGAAGTTGCAATTAAAGGATTTGGGGGAGCAATTCTGTATTCAGCACGCCCGCAAGAGACAATAGCTACATTAGTCAATGTAATGGGTCTTGAAATCATTGGAAGTGAAGGAGACTATACTCGCTTACAAGCAACAGGAGCTATTGGAAATATAATTGATGTGAAAATGACAAAGGGCTTACGTGGGACAATGGGAGTTGGTACAGTTCACCATATCGCATGGCGTGCAAAAGACGATAAAGATCATCGAGAATGGCAAGAACATGCAATTGATTTAGGACAGCATGTAACAGAAATAAAAGATCGAAGCTACTTTAATGCAATTTATTTCCGTGAGTCAGGCGAAATTTTATTTGAGATTGCAACTGATCCACCAGGTTTTGCTCATGACGAATCATACGAAACTATGGGGAGACAATTAATGTTACCTTCACAATATGAATACTTACGGGATCGTTTAGAAATGTCCCTAATTCCAATAGAAGTACGTCAATTAGATTAAACTTTTAAATCAACTATTTATAAAGGAGAAAAAGGATGCAACATATATTTAAAAAGGGAACAAATCCTAATAGACCTGTACTACTTTTATTACATGGAACTGGTGGAGATGAAAATGATTTGCTACCTTTAGCAGACATCATTGATCCTCAAAGTTCGATACTTTCAATAAGAGGAAACATTTTAGAAAATGGAATGCCACGTTTCTTTAAACGTTTAGCAGAAGGCGTATTTGACGAAGAAGATTTAATTTTCCGTACGAATGAATTAAATCAATTTTTAGATGATGCCGGTAAAAAGTATGAGTTTGATCGTCATAATGTCGTTGCAATAGGTTATTCAAATGGAGCGAATATCGCGGCAAGCTTGCTATTCCATTTTCAAGGGGCTTTAAAAGGTGCAATTTTACATCATCCAATGGTGCCGAGACGTGGAATACAATTACCAAATTTAAAAAATATAAATGTATTTATTGCAGCAGGAATTAATGATCCAATTTGTTCTCAACAAGAGTCAGTAGAATTACAAGAATTATTGCAAAGCGCTGGTAGCTCAGTTGCTATTCATTGGGAAAATCGTGGACACCAACTAACAATGAGTGAAGTACAAGCTGCAAAACAATGGTATGAAAATACGTTTTAAGTATATTAAATAATGATTTGGCTATTAGTTTTTCAAATGATATGTAGAATTGCTTTTATTATATATTAATGAAAGCAATTCTTTTTAGTATGTATGGAGTTGAATTTTGTAGATCGAAAAGGAATTATTATTAATTATAAAAAACTTATTAAAAAGCATTGACTTATAGATTGTTAAGGGTTATTATAATAAACGTCGCTTAGCTGATATCGGAAATAATTGGTTTTTCTAAATAATTGTTGACGAATTAAAAGTGAAGTGATATTATGAATTTCTGTCGGCAAACAAAATGAAAAAAGTTATTTCAAAAAGTTGTTGACTTAGATATGAAAAAGTGATAAGATATAAAAGTTTTCGTCGTTAAAATGATGGCGAATGAACCTTGAAAACTGAACAACAAAACGTTAATGAATAAAGTTTTTAGTAACTGACCCTCGTCAGTGAACAAAACACAATTTTGGACATCAAATATGATGCCAGTGTAATTTAGAGCTTTTATCAAATTTTTCTTTTATGGAGAGTTTGATCCTGGCTCAGGACGAACGCTGGCGGCGTGCCTAATACATGCAAGTCG
>JAEXYZ010000060.1 GCA_023405135.1 Bacillota bacterium
TAATTTGTTTGGTTTGGAGCCAAAAATGAAGTTCCCGATTGTCTTCTTTCATTTCCCATAATTCTACGTGTTTATCTTTAATTCCTAACAGTTCCATGATAAAATTAGTTTGCATCCATACTCTCTCCAATCCTTTTTTTTGCCAAATTAAAGGTAACAGATAGAGAGTATTGGATGTTATTTTTTTGCTTTTTTTAGAAAGTTGTCACACTCTTGTGAGTACTGACCACACCACCACATTTATTATAGAGCCTTTTTTTGATTTGCGTTTTATTAAAAATAAAAACCCGGAAATAATTCCGGGTCTGATTATCACTTGCAATCTTCCTCCATGACACACTGCCTCGCCTTCGCATAGAATCTTAAGAATAACCTAAGATAATATTGCTTTAGCTGTATTCAGTTGATGGTCCTCCAGAGCTAAATCTTCCACACTCATCGGGTTAACCCTCCTAGTCATTAGGATGTGAAGTGAAATCTTTAATAGTATAGATCATTGCTTATTTTTTATACAAATTTCTTAAAAAACTTTTGTTTATTTAACATTGTATTGTTAACTTAAGAAGGAACGTTTGTAGGTTATCGGCCAATGCTTGAGGCTCATACGATGTGAGTCAGACGTAATCATATTTAATCTCGAGCATCTTTCTTTTCCTTAATCAGCTTGTACTTCCTCAACTGTCCGTTCAACTTCTTCACGGGTCATTTTTCCTTTTCCTTGTTTTAAAGCATCTAAAGTTTTATGAGCCAAAGCAAGTGGTAAACGACAGAATAATTTAATTGAACGCTTATGAATATCTTCCATATAACGATCTGCTTTGTTTAAGTTTTCTTCTGCATATTCAAATAAATTAGCTCTTGTCCATCCATCAGGGACAAAACTTACACCACGCTCTTGTAAATCTTCCTGCTCATTGCGAAGAATGTTTACAATTTGTAAACCTCGACCATACCCAATTGCTAATTCTCGATCGGTTTTAATGCCTGCATTCCATTCCCAAAGCTCTGAAAGCATAACACCTACAAGTCCAGCAACATAATATGTATAGTCATCTAAATCTTCCTTCGTATGGACTTGGAAGTTGGCTTTTGCCCATTTGCCCATACCTTCTGCCATTTCACTTGTTGCATTTTTAACGATTCCTTCAGCTCCAGACGGGATTAGACGAATCCAATCTCCAAGACGAAGGGTAACTTCAGGCATATATTGTTTTACAGGTGCAAGTAATTCGAAATATTTCTGCTCATTAAATATCGGTTCTTTTAATAAAGAGCTTACTTTTGTTAAGAGCGAAAATTTTATGTCATTTGTAACTTCTGCATTTTCATGATCTTCTATTTCATCAATTGCTCTCATCATTAAATAAGCAGTGGCTACTGCTGTTTTTAAATCTTTTTGTAAAAATGTAATGGGTATATAAAAAGTACGACTTGTTGCTTTTAAAACACGCATTGCATCTTTCAGGAGTTCTTTGTCATTCATTCGGGTGTTTCCTCCGTTCATTACATACATCAACTAATATCGTACATTAATTTTCAAGAAAATAAAAATAGAAACTATATTAAATTCTCTTTTTTTTGTAGTAAATCAATAAGAAAAAGAACAAAGGGGGAGATAAAAGATATTATTTTCTCTTTTTCACGATGATAAACTTATTTCGTAACATAATCATGTCAAATATTATTATATTCGTTACAATGTAGAGTAGTAGATTGAACGGGTCATCCTGTTTTTTAAATAAAAGGTGGAATGAAAGTGCGTAAGTACACTTACATATTTCTAGATATCGAAGCAACATTAATTCGTGGAAATCAACATATTATCGAAATCGGTGCAGTGAAATGGTTGCCCGATGGAACGAGAAATAGTTTTTCTCAACTTATTAAACCGTTAAAATTCAAAAAATTAAATTCACATATTCAAAAACTAACAGGAATTCAAACAGAACAGATATTAAATGCTCCATCCTTCAAATCAGTTATAACAAAGTTTAAAAAATGGTGTGAAGGGGATACAATACTTGTTACTTTTGGTGAATTTGATCGAAAGGTATTAGAAGAAGAATTAATTCGAAATGAAATGACCGTTGATTTTATTTATCCAATTATTGATTTTCAACAAAAATATATGATCGCTAATCAATTAAAGAATCAACCGAGTCTTGGTAGTTTGTTAGAAAGCTTTCAAATTGAAGTTGAAATACAACACCGTGCATTAGCAGATGCATTAAGTTTGTATAAAATCTTTCATACAGCAAACGGCGTAGAGTTAATTGAACAACAAAAAACAAATGAATTTGGTCTTCTTTTAAGTGAATTGCACCAATTGGACGATGTGTTCGATGTAAGGATTTGCTATATTTCAGGAAATGTTTCTCCAATGAATATTGAAATTACGTCCATAAGTAAATTAAATAAACCATTACTCTATGATATTGTTGAAGACCAACGTAAAACAGAAAATGGAGAAATTGAAGTGCTACAACGGACACAAATTCATCCAAATAAGGATGTAGAAATATTTTTGAGAAATATCATTCAAAATATACAAAATAAAGTATTAATTACCCGTTCCGGTTTGAAACAACTGTCAAAAGTACTTCGATTACATCATTGTGTCATTCCTAAAACAGAAGTTATGACATTACAACTATTATTGAATAATGACAATCTTTTACATGAGTTCGCTTTAAGTAATGAAACGACGATAGAGTTAGATGAGGATAAAATTCATTTTTTACTGAAAAAAATGAACATTTCATAATAGAAGAATTTAAAAAACGAGATCTTTTAATAAAAGAAGAGGTACTTACATAACGAACCATACGTATTGTTAGTAAAAAAATCGTTATTTATATTAATATAGTAAAGTAAAAATGATTGCACAATGATTTTAAGAAAGTTAAAGTTTAGAGAGGGAGAAAATAAAGGAGAACGTTTATGCAAAAAGTTATTGGAATTGACGCGGGGGGAACTTTAACTAAACTAGCTTATGTGAATGAGCAAAATGAGTTGGAATTTAAAATTTTTCCTTCAAATGATTTTTCTCAAGTGAAACATTGGTTAGAACATCATCCTCATATCGAAGAAATAGGACTTACAGGTGGTCGTACAAAACAATTACTTGAGGTCTTAAATACAATGAAATCGATTCAATATTTAGTTGAATTTGAAGCAACATTTAAGGGTGTTCAATATTTATTAAAAAAAGATGGCTATGATATCGAAAATAGTATCATTACAAATATAGGAACTGGAACTTCCATTCACTATATGGAAGGTCAAAGTCATACACGAGTTGGTGGGACAGGCATTGGTGGAGGTACATTAACTGGTCTTTCCACAATTATGACAGGAATTTCTTCTTTTGAAGAGATTACGTCAAAAGCAGCACTTGGAAGCCGTGAACTCATTGATTTATTTGTTAAAGATATTTTCCAAGGGATGGAGCCGCCTATTGAAGGCCATTTAACTGCTAGTAATTTCGGTAAAGTGAGCATTTTAAAAGATGTGAAGCATGAAGATCATGACTTACTTGCTACTGTCCAAGCTTTAGTTGGTGAAGTGATTACGACGTTAAGTATTCAATTTGCAGAACAGAAAAAGGCAGAACATATTATTTATATTGGCTCAACTTTAATAAATAATGAGCATTTAAAAAAAGTCATTGCGAATTATACAATTTTGAAAAAACATAAACCAATCTTTTTAAAAAATTGTGGTTTTACTGGAGCAATAGGTGCTTTATTAAATAAACTTGAACAATCGAAAATAACTCAATAACAAATAAAGGCGTTTTAAGCATTCGAATGCTTAAAAGCCTTTTCTTATTGCATTTTTCTTTTTAAAATAGCTTCTCTAGCAAGAGCGTCTGCTGCTTTATTTTCATTGTCTGGGATCCATTTAATAAAAAATAAATCAAATTGATCGACTAATTTTAAAACTTGTTCTAAATATGGTTTATATTCTTCATTTTTGACATACTCTTTTTCTACGGATGCAACAACAATTTTTGAATCGGAACGAACTGAAACTAAAGTAGTTCCTAATTTCTTCGCTTCCTCAAGGGCACGAAGTAAAGCTTTGAACTCTGCTACATGATTATTCGTTTCACCTATGTATTCACTTATTTTTATTAAATGTCCTTCACCTTTAATAAAAATACCAATACCACTAGGTCCAGGATTTCCAGAACTCGCACCATCAATGTATACTTCCAACATAATATCCCTACTTTTTTGAAATAATTAAATTGTTTTTTAAGCATATTATAACTTATTGCTTCATAAATAAAAAATTACTGCAAAAACTTCGAACTAGGTACACGCTTTGACAAAAGAAAATTGATAATAGTAAAATAGGAAAACGTTGTTTAAAGGGGGAGTATTGTGAATAAAAATACTGTAATGAAAGATATCGATGAATTAACTGACACTTATTGCAATGACTGTCCTATTAAACGTGATTTACGCATTAAACGTGGAAAATCAGGTGCTCACCGTTTTTGCATTGAACAATGTTCGATAGGTGAAAAATTGCAATTCTTAGGTAATGAATTGTTAAAAATATACGAAAAGTAATTTTCAAATAAAATTTATGATAAAAATATGATATTTTATGTTGAATTTTGATTAAATAATTGATATTATAGTGATGTACTATTAGTGCTCATCAAATGTATCCTCTTCATTATGAAGAAACAAAGATAGAGCTTAATTGAATGATATCCGATGAGGATTAATATACAAATGGTTGGTTAGCCATTAGAAAAGGGGTCGTCCAAAATATGACGACCCCTTTTCCTCATACATAAATCGAGAAAATAAAAAGAATCCGTGGTTTTCACGGATTCTTTTGAATAGCAGATTTTTATCATTTAAATCAAACTAGTACTTCATTGTATTCTAATAACTCTTGATAATATTTATTTAAAGAACTGGAGGATACGCCGAAGCTTTCTGCGATTTCTTTAATCGTAAATGTTTGATCTTGTAACAAGTTGCGCTCTTGACCAAATCGAATTGCACCAGCTGCTATAGCCGAAGCTTTTCGTGCTTTTGGTTTTTTCTCTACTAGGTAATCTTCTAAAATTTCAATTAGGCGAGTTTCCTCGATATTTTTCTCCGATAAAAATTGTTTCGCTTGATCGATTACATCAATTTCAAATGACGAATATTCTTCGCCGCTATAACCTTTTTCAACTAATTTTAGCCAAAAGTTAAAGTGATTTTGTTGTAGAAATTCTGTTACTTCCATCTGACCGTCATATTCTTTCGCAAATGCATCAAAGGCTTGTTTATATTCAGGTGGGAAGAAGATTAATGTTGAAACTGCTAAATAATGATCTTGCTCGCCTGAACCATCCGGCAATAGAAAAGCAAAAACTTGCATGCCTTCTGGAATCGGTTTATTTGATTCTCGTCGAATAGAAAGTTCAGCATTTGTAATGGAGCATGTCGCTTTAAAATAGTGATTTTCAACTGATTGCACTTGCCCAATAAATATTTGAGGGGCTTCCCATTCTTTCATTAGTTCTTTTAAGGCAGGGCGAATGATTTTTTTTGACATTTTCTTTAAATATCCTGTCCAAATATCAATTCGTTGGTGAAAGAAAAAATCATCTAATACGACAGCTTCAATTAATTCTCGTTGTAAATTATGTTCAAGTTTTGGCTTCCACTGTTGAACTAAATCAAAATAGTCTTTTATATCTTTTCTTTCTGGATAGCTATTATAAAATGTTTGAAGAACGTGTTCAATTTCCTCTAAAAATACATTTTTAATCGTTTGCTGTTGTGTACCTTCACAACACTTTTTGTACTTTTTGCCGCTTCCACATGGGCATGGTTCATTACGTCCTACCATTTACTACACTCCCTTTTACGAATTCTAGTTTGAATGTTCTACAATTAAACTCTGCATTCATAATAATACCGACTTTACTATCAGTTGAAAAATGATAGTGTATTAGAAACTATTTGAAAAATCGGACATATAATTGTATATATGCTAATGTTTTATAAAATAGAATTAAAAAACAGTTTAATAGAATGAACTACTAAACTGTACTAAAGTGGGAAAATGAAGATGGTATCTTTCTAAGGCAGGTCTCTAAGACTGAAAAAAGTTAATTAAATACTAAACCGGTTCTTCCGTTCGTGTTTTTTTGTGAAGGAATCGAAAACTATTAAAGTGTTCAAATTGTGCTATTATGTTTCCTCCAAATACTAATAAACCACCGATCATTAGTTTAGTTGTGATACTTTCTCCTAAGAACATAACAGCAAAAATTGCCGCGAAGATTGGTTCAAGGGAGAAAATCAGGCCAGTTAGTGTTGGAGATGTATACTGCTGAGCAATGGTTTGCCCGATAAATCCAAATGCACTACATAAAATTCCTAATCCAAGCACCGCAATCCAGCCAGAAGAAGTTGTTGGTATTTTCGGCACTTCGAATAATAGACAAAAAATCCCGCTAATAATCGTTGCAAAGCCCATTTGATAAATTCCAAAGGACAGGGAATCAACGGATCTTGTAAATTTCCCATTTAAAATAATATAAATTGAATAAGCTACGGCTGTAAGTAGACAATAGACATCGCCAATTTGGAATGTAAAAGAACTGTTTAACGTTAAAATACTGATCCCAACCATTGTGCAAAGGATGGCGATTGTCACTGTACGAGTCGGTAATTTTTTATCGATAATGCTAGCAATAATCGGTACTAATACGACCGTTAAACTAACTAAAAAGCCTGCATTGGAGGCGGGTGTTGTTTTTACCCCGAACATTGGAAATCCAATGGCAAATACGAGGAAAAAACCTTGGATTGCAGCGTATAATATTGTTTTTTTATCAATATTCATCAGTTTTTTATAAAAAATTAACCCTGCGATCATAAAGGCGATTAAGCTTCGAAGTGCAACGGTATTAAACACTTCTAAAGTTTCTAACCCCATCACCATAAATGTATAAGACAGCCCCCAAAACATTGTGACAATCACCATTAATATATTTGCTTTTAATTGCATGTTCTTTTTCTCCCATTTTCTATCTTTATTGGTATACACTAATATATAATGGTATTAAAGATTAGTAAAACGAATGTTTATAATGAATAACATTAAAAATTTTCATGTTAAATGGATGTGAATTGAATTTGAGCTTAGTTAAATATGAAATTTTTAATAAAGTTGCGGAACTTGGTAGTTTTACGAAAGCAGGAGAATTATTAGGCTTAACACAATCTGCAATAAGCCA
Source organism: Bacillota bacterium (assembly GCA_023405135.1). GTDB lineage: Bacteria > Bacillota > Bacilli > Bacillales_A > Planococcaceae > Ureibacillus. The sequence continues at coordinate 7,262 of JAEXYZ010000060.1, forward strand.
TGCGATTTCAAGTTTAGAAAAAGAATTTGGCTTTGCCCTCGTTCACCGAAGTAAAAATGGAGTGAAGCTAACATCAGAAGGGCAGACGATGCTTACTTCTATTCGACTTGTCATCCAAGCTGAAGAACGATTAAAGCAAGAAGCATCAAATATTTTAGGGGTTACGAGAGGAACTGTTCGAATCGGAACTTTTTCAAGTATTTCATCTAAATGGATGCCAAATATCATCCGGATACTTGATCAAGACTATCCTGGCATAAAAATTGAATTACTTGAAGGGGATTATTATGAAATCGAACAATGGTTGAGTGACGGAGATATCGATTGTGGATTTTTAAATCGGTCTCACTCAAAACAATTTCGGTTCCTACCATTAATTAGTGATGAACTGCTATGTATTACTTCATCCCAAAGTACGTTATATAACAAAGATACGATTGATATTAAAGAAATTGAAGAAGAACCATTCATTTTAACATCTTATAATGGAACAAATGATGTGTTATCGATTTTTAATCGTTACGATGTAAAACCGACGATTCGTTTTGAATTATTTGATGAAAAGGGTGTAATCTCGATGGTTGAGCATCATTTAGGTATTACTATATTGCCTCAACTAGTCTTTGATCAACTACCGAGCAATGTTCGTGCAATACCGATACAACAAGAAAGCTTTCGAACGATTGGCCTTGCAACAAAGCATCAACTGTCTCCAGCAACGGAAAAATTTATAGAAGTTTTACAGACTTGGCTATCTACTAATGAAAATGTTACTAAAGTCGAGTAAACTAAAGTAAGGACAATACAAGTATAAAGGTGATATTGTGAAAACTTTAAATGGAAAAAAGATGTTAATCACTAGCGGAGGAACGCTGGAAAAATGGGATCGTGTGCGTGGTCATACGAATTTATCGAAAGGAACGATGGGTTGCTTTCTAGCAGAAGCGGCACTTGCAGCAGGAGCAGAAGTCATTTATTTACACGGTTTTTTTGCGAAGCTACCGAAAAATGCTCATTTAATGAAGACAATGATGTTTGAAGGTATAGAAGATTTAGGCAATCAAATAAAATCCGTTGTTCAAAAGGAAACGATTGATTTTATTATAATGGCCGCTGCTGGTTCCGATTGGATTATAGATAAAGTATATGATCAATCTGGTAATTTGATGGAGGAGAAGGGCAAAATGCCGTCTGATGAGCCACCAATCATCCATTTTAAAAAAGCGCCTAAAATATTAGGACAAATTAAAGAATGGACACCGAATTCTACATTAATCGGTTTTAAGCTAGAGGCAACGGACGATTTCGATTACTTAATTAACCGTGCAAAGCTTCGTATGGAAAGCTCAAAGGCACAGTTTATGGTGGCAAACAGCTCTAATTCATTATACGGTGCAGACGAGCCTCATTTCATTGTCGCAGCAAATGGGGAAGTCATCCGAGTTGAAGGAAAAGAAAACACTGCGCAAAAGTTGATAGAGATATTGGCGGTAAGTGACAAATAAAAAACTGGTTTTCACTTCTTGTAAAAGAATTGTTTAATTTTAAGCTGAACTAATTCAAAGCATTAGTTCGGCTTTTTATTTAGTTAATTTTATAACTATTAGTAAATGGAGATAATACCAACTAAGAATTCAGAATATGAGGGGTAGTATGAAAACTCTTTATTGGTTATTAAAACTTGGAGTACGTTTCGTGAGCTATCTTTTAATATTTACTTACTGGGGAAATTCGAGTTGGTTGTTCTTCGTGTTTATTGCATTGATACTAATCGTATCCGAAATAGTTTTTACGAAAAAAATTGACTATTACACAAAGATTGAAACATTAGAAAAGTATCCGTGGTTAAACAATATAGATAATGGAGAAAGAATATCTATTGTCCTGAAAAACGGAGAAAAAATACCGAATGTAATTTACTTCTTTTTTGATGAGAAAAGAATATACGTATTTGATCCTTCAATTTTATATGGTAAACGTCAAAAAAGAAAAAAGACTAAGGATTCGATAAAGTTAAAAAAGATAGAATCGAACGTATTTATTCTAAATTGAATTTAATACTAGAGCACCCCTATAAAATTTAGCGAGTTAACTAACTTTTATAGGGGGAATTAAATTGGTAGCCATTCATTTTATATTAAGCTCTATAAATAGAAACTCATATTAGTCATGTGTATTTACTTAAAATAAGATACTTTTTTCAAAACAATGCAAACTGGAACGGCAATGATAACGCCTAATGCATTTTGAATAAGATCTCCAGGAATGGAAGCTAACGGTGCAACCCAATTACCGTATAAAATTCCTTCACCAATGTAGTAAACAGCAATCATAAATGGCATTGAAATGATTGTCGCAATTAAATTTAAGGCAATGCTGTTTCCTTTACGACCATTGGACCAAGCAATCTTACCAACGATAAATCCTTGTAAACCACGTGCCACAATCGTAATCGGTGCCCACAACATCCATCCACCGATCATATCAAAAAGCCCCATTCCAATTGCACCTGCAAGAGCCCCTTTTTTAGGACCATATAAAATAGATGCAATAAAAAGCATAGCTGTTCCTAGATGAACTAAACCTCCGTTACCAATAGGTAGTTTAAGATTTAAAAAAACAGTAGAAACAAATACAAGTGCAGCTAACAATCCCGTAATAATTAGATCAAACGTTTTTTGTTGTGTCTTTGAATAACTTTGTGTGTTTTGCATATGAAGTAACCTTCCTAACAATTTGAATTTACCGATAACTTTAACAAATGATTGGTATCTATAAAAGTGTCAATTTATTAAAAAACGTTAAGGTCAGTTTTAGAGAGGTTTAAAAATCCCACTTACATCATCTCTTTTATCCTTTAGGATTTTTCCTATTCATTGATTATGTTAAGATGTATGTAGTTTTAAGGTAGAAAGTTTTATGGAGGTTATTATGAAAAAAGTCGCTGTAATACAAGATTTATCATCCTTTGGAAAATGTTCATTAACCGCTGCCATTCCAGTTCTTTCGATAATGGGGGTGCAGTCATGTCCTCTACCAACAGCTATACTGACTGCACAAACAGGTTATCCAAGTTTTTATTGTGAAGATTTTACATCTAAAATGAACTGTTTTATTGAGGAATGGAGTAAGCTTCAAGTAAAGTTTGACGGAATTTATACTGGTTTCGTTACTGGTAGAGAGCAAATTGATAACATTTTTCGTTTTTTAAATACATTTTATACAAAAGAAACAATGTTACTTGTTGATCCTGTAATGGGGGATACAGGGGAAGTTTATAAACTTTTTACCGATGAGTTATTGCAACGAATGAGAGAACTTGTAAAATGTGCAGATGTAATTACACCAAATGTTACTGAGTGCTGTTTGTTAACGGGAGTGTCTTATGAAAAACTACATAACTATTCTAATGAAAAGGACTTTATTAAAGCTATAGAAGAAGCAGGGAATAAGTTACAGCAAGAAACTGGTGCCAAGGTCATTATTACTGGAGTAAATCCACCCGCACAAAATATGAATAAGCACTTTATAGGGAATATGTATTTAGACGGAAATAAAACTTTTTATAGCGCAAAGGAGTTCAATGGGAAAAGTTACTCTGGAACAGGGGATTTATTTGCATCTGTTATTATGGGAAGCTTGATGCGCGGAGATGACCTTGAAAAATCTGTACAATTGGCACAAGATTTTCTAAAAGCTGCCATAGATGATACCTATTTAGAGCAAATTCCTACAATAGAAGGAGTTAACTTCGAAAAATATTTAAAAATGTTGTTGGCTTGATGATTTCATTGATACATCAGTGTCCGCTATTTTAATAAACGAAGGAGAAGATAATTTTGACTATTAAAAAAATATTACCTGAACAATTATTTGAGAAAATGAAAATACAAGATAAGGTAATACTTTTAGACGTAAGATCTGAGAAAAAATACAACGATTATCATATTGAAGGTTCGAGTATAGAAAATTTAAATATCAAAAAATCTGAAATTTTCAAGCTAGAGGAACATGGGAAAGAGAATTATTTTTCCCTACCAAAAGATGAAGAGATTATTGTCACTTGTACAACAGGAAATTCAGCTACAAAATGTGCAGCAATTCTATCAGAGCGGGATTATAAAGTTACAGTTTTAGACGGTGGTATAACTGCTTGGAGAGAGTTTTTGAAAAAGTAATACTTTAAAGTTATATACGATGAAAAATAAAAAGCCATTCTATATCGAAGGCTTTTTATCTTCATAATTTAGTGTTCTACTGGAGTAGCTAATATTCGGTCTAATGCTTTCTGTGTAATTGGCATAAAGTAATTTAATATTAGCCCTCCTAAACAAACGGTTAATAAAGTTCCAATGCCGATTGGACCGTTAAATAGTATTGCCATTATTAAAAACACTAGGTAGATGAATGTTCTTGAAAAAAACATACTTGTTTTCGTTAATTCTTGAATGATTAAAGTTAAACGGTCTACTGGAATAGGTGCAAAATTCGTCTGTAAATAAATCGCAGTTCCTAATCCTATAACGATTAAACCAATGACAAAGCAAAAGAGTTTGCCAAACCATAGTTCAGGAATGAGCAAATAGCTTAATAGTAAAAGCCACATATCGATGCAAATCCCTGTTATAAATGCAGTGACTAATCCTAAAAATTTAGGTCGTTGTTTTTTTAATAACGCATTACAACAAATTAAAATGAATGCAATGATGATTTCCCAACTTCCAACAGTAAGTCCCACGTTTTTGGATAGCCCAACTAAAAGTGCATCAAAAGGTGATATGCCAAAGTTTGATCGTATAGTGAAAGTAATACCAAGAGTTAATATTAAAATTCCTATTACAAAAAATAAATATTTCACATTTTTCGATTTCATCATCATTATTTTATTGAAAATTCTTTACGCATTAAAATATGTGGGATTCCATCTTCTATAAATATATTAGAGGAAGTCCGATAACCTAGTTTGCTATAAAAACCTTCTGCCTGCGTTTGTCCGTGTAATTTAACCTGGGACAATCCCTTTTCTTCAGCAATTTTTTCTAATGCACCAATGATTATTTTTCCTAGTCCAAATTTACGGAAGGGCTTTAAAATACAAATTCTCTCCAATTTACCAACGCCATCTACAACTCTTATCCTACCTGTTCCTACTGGTTGTTCATTGTAATAAACTAAAATATGTTCACATTGCTCATCAAGTATGTCGAATTCATCAAACTCATCTTCTAGTGGTACGCCTTGTTCCACAACAAAAACTTCTTTTCGAATAGTAAATGCTTTTTCCAGGTCACGGTCCTCAGTAATTTTTTTTATTTCCACTTATTGTCTTTCCTTTCTAGACTTAATTAAACTAGTCATAATAAAATTAATCATATAACGAATGATATTTTGTTGCAAATGCAACAATGTTAGGTTAGATTTAATATATTCCATTTTTATTGCATTTGCAATAATTTTTGTGAAATATGTAAAAATGGAAACAGGTGAGATATAGGGGGCTAATTACGATGACGATAAAAATAAAAACGTGCACACTAGAAGATCTACAAACACTTCAAGAAATAAGTATAAAAACATTCAATGATACATTTAAAGAACAAAATTCTCCTGAAAATATGAAAAGCTATTTGGAAAGTGCATTTAACTTAAATCAATTAAAAAAAGAGTTATCCAATATTTATTCCCAATTCTTTTTTGTATACTTGAATAATGAGGTAGCTGGATATTTAAAGATTAATATAAATGAGGCTCAATCTGAAGATATGGGGGATGAGTCACTTGAAATCGAAAGAATTTACATACAGAACAACTTTCAAAAACATGGACTTGGAAAACTACTACTAAATAAAGCGATAGAAGTAGCTATGGAGCTTAATAAAAAGAAAATTTGGCTAGGCGTCTGGGAAGAAAATGAAAATGCAATTGCTTTCTATAAAAAGATGGGCTTTGTCCAAACTGGAACACACTCTTTTCATATGGGAGATGAAGAACAATTGGACTTTATTATGACCAAGACACTCGTATAGATTTTTGTTATGTGTATTAAGATGAATGGCGCTTTGTTTTGCGAGGGTGTTATCTTGATGAATAAATTTTAGGAGTGACATCGTGATGGAGATATATTTATTTGGCTTTTTAGGTTTAGTTGTTCTATTTTTTACAATTACATACGCCGTTCGATTTGGAATTGATACTTCGCAGCAAGTCAAATCCTTAAAGGCAGAGCTTAGAGCAATTAAAAGACAAATAAAAGATTTAGAAAAGCTAAGAAAATAATAAATAAAAGAAACAAAAGTTGTAAAAACATTATTGTCCGTTTTTGAAATAATCCTGTTCCTATTTTAATTATAGCATATCACTAGTGTTGCATAAATAATGTCATAATTTTCAGTTTAATCATCTTTCCGGTTTGGAGCCAAAAAGGTAAATACCCAATCAAAGGTGGCTCCATCCATTTGGGATTTATTTACAATTAGACCTGTGCGACGACGACAATTTGCATATTAAGGGATGGCTTTTCCTTCAATTTTTCGAAGCCAGATTTGCGCCGGTTTCCACAAAGCAGCCCTTAAATAACGACTAATCTGTAAGGTTTTTCGCTTACTTTTTGTTTCGATT
>JAEXYZ010000071.1 GCA_023405135.1 Bacillota bacterium
TATAGAAATATTCGGGCAAATATAGAAATATTCGGTCAAATAGAGAAATTTTTGGGTACATAGAGAAATATTCGGGCACATAGAGAAAGTTTTGGGCATATAGAGAAAGATTCGGGCACATAGAGAAAGGTTTGGGCATATAGAGAAAGTTCCGCTCATGCAGAGAAAGCATCAGTTACATAGAGTAACGTGCATATAAAGAGGCATCGGTTAAATAGGTTCAGAGGTATATAAACACCTTTTCGTGTCCATGAATCTGTTGAGGAAAAAAATAGATAAAGCCCCGGAAATTCGGCTTTATCTATGAAATAAGTAATATATAGTTAAAATAATAGATTCATAATATAAGTTCTTTAAGTTTTTATTTTTTCCGCCATAACGTAATGTCATCGTTTGAGATACGTTCGATTTTTTGTTGTAGCATTCGTTTCTTTAATTCACGTTCGGCGTGTTGCTCAGAAATTGAATAAATTTCGGCTACATCTTGGGTTGTAAGAGAAATAAATTTTTCAAACAGTTCATCGAAAGTAGGTAGCGGTTGACATGTAATTTCTTCGTTTAACATCTCTTGTAAAATTTGAACATACACTTCATATTTATACATGCCACTTACTTTTAATCCCTCGTCTTCAATGCGTTCATTAAAGAAAACAATGCTAGGAACTTCATCTACTTCCATTTCTCTCGTAATGTGTAAATCACATTGAAAGGCACGAGCTGCTTCCTTAGAACCAAAATCAGTAATAAATTCATCAACATCAATTTTTGATTCTTTGGCGATATCAATTAATGAACAATATGATGTTACATCTTTCGTTTTCAATAATGTGTATTCTTGCAGTTTTAATAAATATCTAGAAGCTGCTCGCTTGCCCTGTAATTCAGCTGCTTTAATGGCAATCGACGGAAGTGAAGGGTGTGTAATATCCAGTTCAACACCTGAAAGGCAACCTTTTGTACGTCTACTTAAGCAGTTTAATGAGTCAAGCTTCGTACTTAATACATAACGCCAAGTAAAATAGTGTTCGTACTCGACCAGAAGCTTTCGTAACATCGTTTGCATTTTTAACGCTTTCTGACAAAGCGGATCAATAAAAATATATAATTCTATCGGCTTTGTAATACTTGAAGGTGCGGCAGGTTTCGATAATAATTGGACATTATTCACTCTAATTCCTCCTCATCTTCATTTGGCGAATTAATCATGTGATGAGCAGTTAAGACAAGGCGTTGGTAATAAATTTCTCTAAATTTACCTTCAAGGCCTACTTCATCCATTGCCTCTTTCATACATTCAAGCCATGCTTGTGCCCGATCGGGAGTTATTTTAAATGGCATATGTCGTGCTTTTAACATTGGATGTCCATGTTCTTCTGTATATAGATTTGGCCCACCTAAATACTGGGTTTGAAATTGAATTTGTTTTCGTAATGTTTCAGTTAAATCTTCTGGAAAAATAGGAATTAACAGTGGATGCTTCGCAACACGATTATAAAAAGCGCGAAGGAGCTCAGAAAGTTTTTCAGCACCAATTTCCTCGTAAGGAATCGTATATTTTCGATTCATAGGTGTAACTCCTTTACTTCTTTTATAAGTATACGTAATGAAATATCCGTGTATCGCATACCGTATCTTTGACATCACAAGCTTTTTTTTTGTGATATATCCATTCTATCAACGTATTACTTTTTTCTCAAACAAATCGCATATTGAAAAATTAACCGATAAGTCTTAAAAAAGGTTATATTGAGCATTGCTTCAGCATACTCAATGTGCAAGACTGTATGCCTTTTTATGCTTTATAGTAATTTATTACTTTTTGAACATAGTTAACTGTTTCCTTAAATGGTGGAATTCCATTATATTTCGAAACATTTCCTGGGCCTGCATTGTATGCCGCTAAAGCAAGTTCAATATTGTTATCAAATTTTGTTAACATTTGGCTTAAATATTTAGTACCACCCATTATATTTTGCACTGGATTTTTTGCATCTTGAACACCTAGAAATCTCGCAGTACTGGGCATTAGCTGCATTAAACCAGTTGCACCAGCGGAACTGACTGCATGTTCATTGAAATTTGATTCTTGTTTAATTACTGCAGCGATTAATTTTTCTGGTACTCCGTATTTTTCCGATGCTTGAGCAATTATGTCTGAATAAATACTTGCACCTGCTAATACATTTTCATATCCAGTATGATTTAAGTAATCTTTATTTAAAATAGAATCATTATTTGTCAATAATTGATCATAATAAGAATTTGGTATGTATGATGAAGAGTTGTTAAACATGAAATTTGATAAATAGTCAGCCTTCGTTGTTGAGTCATTAGATAAAGTAGAATTTTGTAACTCAGAAATGCTACCAAGTAAATTTGCAGCATTATTTGTTGAAGCAGATGCAGAATTGGACATCATCTCTTCAAGTAATTGTGTGAAAATAGATTGATTGTCTGTTAACGATTGAACATCTGTAGGTGAGTTTCCTATGGATTGAATCGCTTGTAGTTCAAGCATCGTCTTCATCGATGAAATATCCAATGCTATCTCCCTTTCTTTTCATTAAGTGCTTTCATGAAACGAGCAATTTTCTTATCGGCTACTTGTTTTTTTATTTGGTATTCCTTTAAAAAGTCATCAAAAATTTTATGTCCTTCAATTTCGTTACTTGTTTCATATTCTACCTCATAATCGTCATGCTGCAAATAGAAAGAATGATCAAAAACAATTGTGCCGCCCTTATAAGCAAGTTCAACTCGATCTGTCGTTAAAGTTCCAAAAACACGTAATTCCTGAAGTGGAATATTTAATTCAATTAATCTCTTTTTTACAGTTGGTGCAAGGAATTTTTCACCAGCTAACATAAGTTCTGCTTGTTCCTTTGTCAATTCATCCGTCGTTTCTAAATGGGTATTTTCCGATGTTTTTTCTTTTAATGTGCAAAGGATTTTGGCCTTAGTTTCTCTTATACGGAGACCTCTTGATAAAGATTTTAATGCCATTTGTAATGTGTCAAAATAATGGTTTGTTTGTCGAACAATCATATTTTCATCTACATTAAATTGTTTTAATAAATTTTCGAACTGCTCTTTAGTTAAAACATTTTTAAATTCAATTTCGATTTCTTGTGTCATTGTAAAATTCCTTTCTTAGATAACGAATATGATAAATTCCTTTATTCTTTTGCTCGAAAATATACGCGGCTATGATAAAATATGTATGAAGGAATAGTGTTGAAGGGAAGTATACATAATGCGCAACGTTTATATAATTGATAACTATCAAATTGTACATAATGAGCTACACTTTAGTTTAAACGAAAATGAAAGTAGAATACAAATTCAACCTGCAGGACAGCTACTAACAGATTCAGATAATTTAGCTTTTATTTACCTTGTTGAGGAAGGGGAAGGTTATAGTTATTTACAACTTCCGCAGCAATTATGGCCACAACTTGTTGAACTGTTAAAATCAAATCGTAATCCTTATTTGCTTATTGATCAGGAACGAATCGAATTAATAAACTTTACTGATGAATTGCAGATGCTCGTGTTTAATATTGAAGGCAATGATAATTATGGGAATGAATTTGTAGAAGCTGTAGAAACAACGTTCGCAGAAATTTTACAAAGTGAGGAATTTTAATAATTATAAAGTATTAAACGTACTTTAGTGGTGTTGTTGGCTTTTCGTCGGGAGGAGGAATTTATATGGGGCAGTGGGATATTTTTTTAAGTCCTTATAAACAAGCAGTGGATGAATTGAAAATTAAGTTAAAGGGGATGCGTTCGCAATTTGGTATCTCTGGGACGACCTCCCCTATAGAATTTGTTACTGGTAGAGTAAAACCTCTTGCAAGTATTTATGACAAAACTCGTGAAAAGGGAATTCTATTTGAACCATCACATAAATTAGCTAATGAATTACAAGATATTGCAGGCTTGCGCATTATGTGTCAGTTTGTAGATGATATTGCAACGGTAGTAAACTTAATACGACAAAGAGATGATTTGCGGGTAATTGAAGAAAAAGATTATATTACTCATAATAAACCAAGTGGATACCGTTCCTATCATATTATTGTCGAGTATCCAGTTGAAACAATTCAAGGAAAAGTTGAAGTGTTAGCTGAAATACAAATACGGACGCTAGCAATGAATTTTTGGGCTTCGATTGAGCATTCTTTGAATTATAAATATAAAGGGATTTTCCCAGAAGAAATAAAAAATCGATTGCAAAGCGCAGCAGAGGCAGCGTTTAAATTAGATGAAGAAATGTCATCGATACGAAGTGAAATACAAGAGGCTCAAGTTTATTTTACAGAAAATAAAGAAGCATCTAACCCAACGATTCGAACAACTACATTGAACAAGGAGCGTGAGTAATTTGAGGTTTTCGATACAATCACGCAGAGATTCCCAATCAAATGAATTGAAGGAACTCGCAAAAAAATATTTACAAGATTTTGGACTTATTTTTGATGAAGATGAGCCAGAAATTGTTATTTCAATTGGTGGGGATGGGACATTATTACATGCCTTTCATCATCATGCAAATCGTTTAAATAAAGTAGCTTTTGTTGGGATTCATACGGGACATTTAGGCTTTTATGCTGATTGGAAGCCTTCTGAATTAGAAAAATTAGTGCTATCAATTGCTAAAAGTGAGTTTAATGTAGTTGAATATCCATTATTAGAAGTACAAGTGCATTATCATAATTCACCATCAAAAAGGTATTTAGCTTTAAATGAAGCAACAATTAAATCACCTGATGTTACCCTCGTTATGGATATTGAATTAAACGGTGAACATTTTGAACGATTTCGTGGTGATGGACTTTGCGTTTCTACTCCTTCGGGAAGCACAGCATACAATAAAGCTTTAGGTGGTGCCATTATACACCCTACATTACAAGCGTTCCAAATTACAGAAATGGCATCAATTAATAACCGTGTGTTTAGAACTGTTGGATCTTCACTAGTATTACCTGCCCATCATAATTGCGCACTAATTCCAGTAAAGGATCAACAATTTACGATGACAATTGATCATATTCATTTGATTCAAAATGATTTAAAATGTGTTACGTTTAATGTAGCCACTGAAAAGGTTCGCTTTGCTCGGTTCCGTCCATTTCCTTTTTGGGAACGAGTGCATGATTCCTTCGTTTCAAATGAATAATTAGGTGAAAAAATGGACAAACGATTTAGGCTAGAATTTAAAGCACAGAACGATGGAGAGCTTTTGCGAGATGCAATCAGTCGTCAAGGTATTTCAAAAAAAGGATTAACATCAATTAAATATAATGGTGGTAAAATTTTAGTGAATGGGGAAGAGAGAACAGTCCGTTATCATTTATCCAAAAACGATAATATTACCATTATATTTCCTCTCGAGGAGTTTAGTGATGGACTTATTATTGAACATGGAAAACTAAACATTGTCTATGAAGATGATGCCTTGCTCATTCTTGACAAACCACCTTTTATTAATACAATTCCATCAAGGGAGCATCCAACAGGCAGTATTGCTAATTTTATATGTGGGTATTTTAAGGACAATAATATTCCTTCGACCGTTCATATAGTCACGAGATTAGATCGTGATACTTCTGGGTTGCTTTGTATTGCAAAACATAGCCATATCCATCATCTGATGGGATTACAGCAAAAGAATGGGCTAATTAATAAACAATATGAAGCAATTGTTCATGGTCATCTTTTGGAAGACGAACAATCGATTATTGCACCTATTGGACGGAAAGAGACGAGCATTATTGAACGAGAAGTACGAAATGACGGGCAATTTTCCCATACAGATGTCAAATTATTAAAAACAGGTTATGCAGAAAATGGACAACCTATTTCACATGTTCGATTAAAACTCCATACTGGAAGAACCCATCAAATTCGAGTTCATATGGCGTACATTAGCCATCCACTTGTTGGAGATGAGCTATATGGTGGAAGTCGTGAATTATTTAACAGACAAGCTCTCCACTGTGTACTTCTAGAAATGGAGCATCCGCTAACGAATGAAAAGTTAAGTGTTACAAGTGAAATACTTGAACCGATGAAAAAAATCATGAATAATGAAGAGATGTTCGAATAAACAAATTTTCGAACATTTTTTTCTTTTATTAAAGTTTATTAAAAAGTATTTACGTGAAAAGTAATTCAACATATGATGTAGATTGAGAGGAGGGGACATGTATGGTAGAACAAAATAATAATAAAGAAGTACTCTATAATGAAGATGATTTACGACAATTGTTAATAGATGGAGACATCCAGTCATTTCGTGAAATCTTCCTAGAACTTCATCCATATGATCAGGCACAATTTTATGAGAAGGTTGGACCCGACATAAGGAAAACAATCTATCAATTCTTGTCTCCTCAAGAGATGGCATTAATTTTTGAGGCAATTGAATTAGAAGACGAAGAATACGAACAATTTTTAAAAGAAATGGACACAGCTTATGGTGCAGAAATGCTTTCTTCCATGTATACCGATGATGCTGTAGACCTGTTAAATGAATTGAATGAAGAACATCGTGAAAGCTATCTTGAAATGATGGATAGTGAAACAGTTGATGAAATTAATGAGTTGCTAGCATATGAAGAATATACTGCTGGGGCTATTATGACAACAGAATATGTTTCGATACTGGAAAATTCAACAGTACGTTCTGCAATGACAGTTCTTCGCAATGAGGCGCCAAACGCAGAGACGATTTATTACGTATTTGTTGTGGATGATCATCATCGTTTAACAGGAGTCATTTCTTTACGTGATTTAATAGTGTCTGATGAAGATACATTAATACATGAAATTATGAATGAACGGGTTGTTTCAGTAAAAGTAACCGATGACCAAGAAGCGGTTGCGCAAATTATGAAAGATTATAATTTCTTAGCTATTCCAGTTGTTGATGAAAACCGTGAAATGCATGGGATAATAACGGTTGATGATATTATTGATGTAATTGATGAAGAAGCTTCAGACGATTATTCAAAGCTTGCAGGGGTTTCAGATATTGACGACATTGATGCGGGACCATTTAAAGCTGCGCAAAAACGTTTACCATGGCTTATTATGCTACTATTTTTAGGTATGTTAACAGCAACATTAATGTCACAGTTTGAAGCGACATTAGAAAAAGTAGCTATGCTAGCCGTATTTATTCCTTTAATATCTGGTACATCAGGAAATAGTGGAACACAGGCTCTTGCGGTTGCTGTGCGCGGTATAGCAACAGGGGAAATTAATGAGAAAAGCAAGGCGAAAATGATTCTTCGAGAAATTTTGACGGGGTTAATAACAGGAATTGTTTGCGGACTTTTCGTTATTGGGATTATTTTCTTTTGGAAACATGCTTTTGTTGTTGGGCTTTTAGTAGGTGCAGCAATTTGTTGTTCAATCATAGTAGCAACAATTGCTGGCTCCTTTATTCCTTTGCTTATTCATAAATTAGGCGTGGATCCAGCTGTTGCATCAGGACCATTTATTACAACATTAAACGATGTAACAAGTATTCTTATTTATTTAGGATTGGCAACAACGTTTTTAAGTCAGCTTAGCTAAAACCCTTTTATTATCGAATTCCAATAGTTGTGGGATAGATTGTATGCACGAAATATTTCATTTTGCATATTTATAGGAAAAAAGGATGTGTAAAGTGGAACAACCATTATTATTTATTCCAACACCACCAGTTTATTATATTGAGCAGGAAGAAGCGTTTTTAGAGGAAAGTACTTCAGTTTATGAATTGTCAAGAACGGAGAGAATCAATCCAATTATTGCAAAACAATTAAACTATTTTACTCAGCCTGCTCGAATAAAGGCTGGCCGCTCATTAGTATTTAATTTGAAAAATAATGAAAAAATAATGGGTGTAATTGAGGGATTTGATGGTGCAAATGTAAAAATCAAAACGTATCAAGCAGTTGAAACTTTGAATGCTTCCGATATTATTTCTATTAAAATTAAATAAAAATACTAGAAAAATCGTCAAATTACATGAAATTTTATACAAACAAAAAGGTGATCCAAAATTATTTTGGATCACCTTTTGTTTGTATATAGCATAAACGACCTGGCCATTCAATTGAAAGCCAGGCCATCTACTTGAGGCTCACTAGAAGTGAGTCATGTTGGCAATATTATGAAGTTACCGACATGATTTAGGTCGTTTACACTTTTTGTTTACTATCAATTAGTCGCAAATGTGTAGGTTTACATCTTTTACGCATTGTACACCACAGAAGAATGAAAGGTCTACTGTTAAGCAAGTTTCAGTTTTCTTAAAGTGAACTATTTCAGGTAAAAGTCCCATTGTTACGCCTGTTTCATCTTTGTTCATTAAACTTATATGACCTTCATCATCACATGGAGCAACGACACGTAATGTTGCACAGCAATCATGTACATCTTCTACACGGAAGAATACTGATGGTAAAACTGCTCCATGAGGCGTTGTATAGAATGCAAAGAACGGTAAACCATTTGGATTAAGTAACATGAATACTCTTGTATCTGCATTTGCTCTACGTGCAGGTGCAGCTAGACCACCTAGTGGTTCTAAGAAACAGCTTGTTCCACAGTTGTCACAATCATCATTTACAGCTTGATTTTGAATATCTAATATTGCATTTACAACATCACATACACACCCTTCATGATTATGTGATGTGCCACCGATATTATCTTTTCTTCCACAACCCATTATCATTTCACCTCACTTTATCATAGCTTCAATCTACAATATGTAAAATTGACAACGAAAACCGGGCGATAGTTTATAGGCGCTTAATTTAGGTGCAATTTTTCTGATGAAAATACCCAAAATAAGTAAGAAGGCTTTATTGAATAGATTAACTTTTTCATGACCATAATGGTGGAAAAGGGGGTTGGATTTTGAAAAAAATGGCATATATCTTTTTCCTCATTCCATTTTTTTTAATAGGATGCTCGAACGAACAAACTATCGAAGTATTAAATGAAAGCAGAGATGAAGAAAAGCGAGCAGAGGTTGAAGAAATGATAAGAAAAACGGAGGAAGTGTATACAGGAACAGCTATTTTTGTTGAAGATGAATTGTTAGTCGCAATTCAAGTAAAGCCGTGGCTAGGCTTTAAAGAGCAAAAGATTGAAAAAAGACTTCAAAAAGAGATTGAAGAAAAATACCCCGATTTAAATGTTGTCGTATCAACCGATTACAAAATGCATTGGGAAACACAGAAATTATTACATGAAAAAGACGAGAAAAAAATTAGTGAAAAAGTTGATAAACTTAAAAGCTTAGCGAAGGAGGAGACATAATTGGATCCACAAGAATATCAACAGTTAGAGCAACAAATTACACCTCCTACACCATATGCCAAAAACGTCTTGAAAGCATTTCTTGTTGGAGGAATTATTTGTACTATTGGACAAGCAATAACTTACTTTTTTATTATCTTTTTTGATTTCACGGATAAAACGGCCGGGAATGCTACTGTTGCAACAATGGTTTTTATTTCGATGCTATTAACCGGCTTTGGATTGTATCGTAAACTAGGGCAATTTGCAGGTGCTGGTAGTGCAGTTCCAGTAACTGGTTTCGGAAATGCGGTTATTTCAGCAGCAATTGAATATAAAAGTGAAGGGTTTGTTCTTGGGGTTGGAAGCAACATGTTTAAACTAGCTGGGTCCGTTATTTTATTTGGTGTTGGTTCCGCATTCTTTATAGCTCTCATTAAGCTTATTTTAGTGTCAGTGGGCGTGCTAGAATGGTAATTTTATTTCAATCTAAACCTTCAATTATTACGTGTGCAGCAGTAGCCGGACCACTAGAACGAAAAAGTGTATTTTATTCATATTTTGATTCAATTGCAGAAGATGAAAGATGGGGCCAAACGACTAATGAGCAAGGGCATTCAAAAATGATATCTGAAGCTTGCGATATCATAATTAAGAAATCAAATATAAAAAATTTAGATATTGATTTCTTCTTAAGTGGAGACTTAGTAAATCAAATGACTCCAACCAATTTTGCTGCAAGAGAGCTAGCATGCTCATTTATTGGACTTTTTTCAGCTTGTGCCACTTCTATTTCCTCTGTTATTATTGCGAGTTTACTTACTGAATTGGGCGCATCACAGCTTGCAATTGCAGGTGCATCTAGCCAACATAATTCAATTGAACGGCAATTTCGTTACCCAATCAATTATGGGGCACAGAAACCAGCAACATCTCAATGGACCGTTACGGCTGCAGGTTATGCATTAATAGGAAAGCATAAATCTGAACATCCATCAGTAGTCGCTGGAACAATTGGTAAAGTTGTTGATTATGGAGAAGTTAACCCATTTCATATGGGAGGAGCAATGGCACCAGCAGCCTTTGATACGATTACTTCTCATCTGAAAAAACGTAATCAGAAGATAAGTGATTATGATCTTATTATGACAGGTGATTTAGGGAAAATCGGGTTAAAGATATTAAAGGCTATGCTCGCACAAAGTGGTGTAAAGCAGGATGAATTGCAATTATTAAGAGACGCAGGTGCTGAATATTACGGAGAGGATGAACATTTCCAAGCAGGCGCAAGTGGTGCAGGATGCTCTGCTTCCGTGTATTTTAGCTATATCGATCAACAATTGAAAACTGGTCGCTATAACCGAGTGCTACTTGTTGCAACTGGCGCTCTTCTCTCTCCATTGTCCTTTCAACAAGGGGAGACGATTCCTTGTACTGCACATGCGATTGAAATTACGATGGAGTGAGGCGGGAGTATGCTTTTTTTTAACTTTTTAATTGCATTTATTGTAGGTGGCCTAATTTGTGTAATAGGCCAGTTAATTATGGATGTTGGAAAAATGACGCCAGGACATACATTATCGATATTAGTTGTAGCTGGAGCTATTTTGGACGGATTAGGATTTTATGAACCACTCATCGATTTTGCAGGAGCTGGGGCAACGATTCCGATTACTTCTTTTGGGAATTCATTAACACATGGAGCATTAGCAGAAGCGGAAAAGCATGGATGGGTTGGAGTATTAACCGGAATGTTTGAGGTTACTAGCTCAGGGATAAGCGCCGCTATAGTATTTGGATTTATTGCTGCATTAATTTTTAAACCAAAAGGAAAAGCAAACTAGACTAATACCCCTCTTTTACTTTGTATACGTGCATAGTATACAAAGTGAAAGGAGGGGATTTTTAATGTGGAATAAAGGCCAAGTAAGCCCTGGATATGATATGGGATGTGGATGTGGTGGTAGTCAAGTAAGCCCTGGGTATGATATGGGATGTGGATATGGTGGAAGCCAAGTAAGCCCTGCATTTGATGCAGTAGATTACTGTAGCAACCAAGTAAGTCCTGCATACGATATGGGTAGCTATCGTCCTGGATACAAAGGTTCTGCTTTTGTATTAATTGTTGTATTATTCATCTTATTAATCATCGTAGGAAAATGTCATTTCTAAGGAGGGGAGAATGATGCAAAACCCTTTTTTTAAGCAAATCGAAAGCAAAACTGGAGTAAGTATGGATGAAATCTTTGCTCTAGCGAATGCCATTCAATACGCTGATTTTACAAATGAAAAACAAGTTAGGAAAATTGTTAAAAAAGTTAGTAGAATAGCAAATAAACCAGTTTCAAAAGAGTTGGAAGATCAAATCGTTACTTCAATTTTGCAAGACGGCCAATCATTAGATTTAGGCAAGATTCAAAAAATGTTAGGATAGCAGATTGAAAGAGCTGACTCGAAATGAATTGAGTCAGCTCTTTATTAAATCGATTTTTCCATTGAACGGTGAGGAATGCCAGCATCCATGAATTCCGGAGAAGTTACAATGTATTGTAATTTTTCATAAAACGGAATTGCATAGCTTTGAGCATTTAATTTTAATTTTTTAAATCCTCTTTCTTTCGCATATTCTTCTACCTTTTCCATGATCAAAAATCCGAGTTTTTTCCCACGGTAAGGCTTTAAAACACAAACACGTTCAACTTTCCCAATTTTACTTTCATATTCGTTAAGACGGGCAGCACCAATCGTTTGTTCACCGTCTTTTACAATAAAATGAATCGCACTGTCATCATATTCATCAAGTTCGAGATGTTGTGGAACACCTTGTTCTTCAACAAAAACTTTTTTCCGAACGGCAAACGCTAATTCTAATTCTTCATTCGTTTCGACGATTTTTACTTCGTACAAGACTATTCATCTCCAGAAAAACGGTATGTTTCATATGTTGTCCATGAACCGTCTTCCAATTGATATACTAAGTGGATACGATCAATCGTTTCTTGCTCGTTCACACCAATCATACGTAGCTGACCATAAATATCATCATGTTCAGTTTCAGTTAAATCTTGAGCAATTGTAATATGGGGAATAAACACATGCTTTGGTTTTCCGATATTTACTTGCTTTTGAAGTTCTTGATGAAGATTTGTTAATTGTTCTGTTGGTTCAATTCGGAAAAAAATAACATTTGTTGTTGGGAAGAACGAACTTATACGTGATGCATGAATTTTTAACGGTGCATATTTCTTTGCTATTGAGGCTATCGTTTCAGAAATCTTATTAATTTCAGTTTCATCTGCTTCAAATGCTTCCTTTAACGTAATATGCGGTGTTATTTTTGAATAATGTGAGTCATATCTTTTACGATACGTATTCGCTAAATCTTGTAATTTTTTTGATGGAAATACCACAATACCGTACTTCATCGTTCATTACCCCCCTAGATTTGTTCAATTTTTCATAAATAATTATAACAGATTTTAAATTTTTAGACATTTTATCACTCATAAATTAGCTGAAATTTTCAATTAAAGCTCTTTTTAAATCAGGTTTCCAATATTTCCACGTGTGGTTTCCATCAAACTCTTCATAAAAAGTTTTAAACCCTTTTGCTACCAATAGCTCGTGTAATTTTCGGTTTGGTGTAAGAAAATCTTTAATTTTTTTGTCAGTTGTTAGTACTTGATTTTCGCCCTTTCCAATGACGTGATAGATTGAAACTGTATTCATATTATTCGATTGTTCTACGATGTTTAATACGTGTTCGTCTACATAAGGTGATTGTAAAATTGCTTTACTAAAAATATTTGGATATTTAAGAGTGGCGAGTAATGATGCTGTTGCAGCCATTGAGTCACCGATTAATCCTCGAGTTTCACCTAATTGGAAAGTTGAATATTCATTATCCAAGTAAGGAACAAGTTCATGGGCTAAAAAACGTAAATAAGCTTCATGTTGTTCACCAGTTGGAATGTATTTTTTTCTTCTATCAGCAATATTTTTATATGGGACTCCTACAATAATAATATTGTCAATTTCATAATCATCTAACAATTGATCTGCAAGGCGCGGGATTCCTCCTAATTGGAAATAATCTTTTCCGTCAGAAGCAATTAAGATGTTATATTTATTAAGTGGAGTATAATTTGCAGGTACATAAATTAATAATTCAATTTCCTCCTGTAGTACCTTACTGTAAAAAGTTATATCTTTAACAGTTCCATGATCCACTAGGGGAACCTCCTCTTCTTAACTAGTCGTTAAAGCGCAAGTCGAGCCAAAACAAGCCGCCTTTGCTTTTAATGGTGTCCAGCTCCGGCGGCTAGGCTCTCGTGTCGCTTCAGCTTCCTTCTACGCGTGCAAGCACGCTTGGCAGAAGCTTCCAGCGCAAGTCGAGCCAAAACGAGCCGCCTTCGCTTTTATATGTACCGAGATTGTATCATATTCGAAAGCTAGCGTGTACTATGTAGTATAGAAGTATGATTGAAAGATTTGTTATCTAAAATTAGTGATGAAAAGAGGCTGACATAATGAATAATAAAAAGGACCGAATTTCTTCTGAAGCTGTCTCTCAAGCAACAAAGGAAGCATTAAAAAGACGTGGAGTAAGTATTGAGGATATTGCAGAGATTGTTTATGAAATGCAATTACCATATAATGATGGATTAAAACTTGAGCATTGTATTCATTCTGTAGAAAGAGTACTTCGAAAAAGGGAAGTTCAGCATTCTGTTTTAGTTGGAATTGAATTAGATGAACTTGCCGAGAAGAACATGTTGTCACAACCTTTACAATCCATTATCGAATCGGATGAAGGATTATTTGGTGTAGATGAAACATTAGCACTCGGCTCTGTTTTAACATATGGAAGTATTGCTTTAACAACATTTGGTCATTTAGATAAAAATAAAATAGGTATTATTAAAAAGCTTGATTCAAAAAGTGGTAATGGAGTTCACACATTTTTAGATGATCTAGTGGGTAGTATTGCAGCGTGTGCAGCTTCGAGAATTGCTCATAAAATCCGCGATATAGAAGAGGAAAGTGAATCTATTTCATTTTAAAGTAAATTCTTTAAAAGAAGATTAATTTTATAAAAGAATTTTATGGTAATATAATAAGTGATACTATAAAATGAGGTATATTTATGAAACCATCTGAGATAAAAACTTTAATTACTAGTGGAACTTTTATATTAGCAGTTATTTTATATCTTTTATTTAGATAAAACATATAGAAGGAGCCGTCCAAAAAGTCATTTCAGGACGGCTCCTTCAACAATTGCAATGAAGTTTTTAATTTGTCCAGTCCTCGTTAGTTTTATTAATCCAATAGGAATTTCTCCCTTTTTGTTTCGCTTTATATAAAGCTATATCTGCACTTTTTAGTAAAGATTTTTTCGTAAAGTTTTTTACAGGTGCTATTGCAATACCTATACTTGTTGTTTCATGACTATAATCTTGGCCTTTGTATGCATTTTGAACAATCTGAAATGTTTTTTCGTAATCATCAGGATGAACATATTCAAAAGGTTTCATCATTGAGTCATGTTCAGAACGTTCAAAACCGATAATTTCATAAAAATAATCAGAGAATATAATTTATCTTCATCAATTAAATATTCCCAGCTACCAATTTTTGCGATTTGTTGAGCGTGGGATAAATGTTTTTTCTTAACTGAACAGACTCTCTTAATCGAGCCTTTTCAGTAATATTTGAAATGATTAAAAATACACCTTCTACAATCGTTTTGTCACTAGTAATTGGTATGAAAGTCAATAAAATATGAGTAGTATTTCGATCAGTTAAGTTTATTTCAATTCCTAATTTCTCAGAATTTCCCTTTAATGTATTCATAAAGGCAGTCGCAAAGTTTTTATAACCATCTTCGGATAGGAATTTTTTAAAGTCCTCTAATTTAATAGGGCAAAAATGTAACATAGATAAAATTTTATTATCATTAATGTTAATAATTGCACCGTCCGATGAAAAAATAACAGTCGTTTCTGGATGATATAGTGCAAGAGAAGCATAAAAGTTTAGTAATTTAAAATCAGTATTATTTGTTTTTGTATATTCCATTATGTTAGATGTTATATTTTTATTTAAAATAGATTTAAAAATATTAGGTTTATTAGATGAATCGCTCATAAATACCACCATTCAGTTACACTAATTACATAGGAAAAATGTAAACCATATTATAGTCAAAAGGTAGTCCAAAAATGCTATTTGAATTAAAAAATACAGTTTTTAATGATATTTTGTAACGGAGAGGGATTAGGAGATTAATTTTGAGGCATTTTTTAAGGTTTTATTTAAACATTCATAAGGGCTGTTTTTCGAAAGATTCGAGAAACAGTCCTTTAAAATAAATTTTTTCGTTTCGCTCCTTTTGAAGGAGTGCATTTTTAATGTAGGAAATATTAAATTCCTAGTCACTTTTCTTTATTCACTTTGATTTTCATTTTCGTGTGGCAATTGTTCATCTTCACTTAAGAATAAAAAAGATTCGTCTGCTAGTTGATGCAATTTTTCTTCATTTAATCCAATAGATAATGGTCCTGAAAAAATTGTTTCCCACCAAGTATGAGTCGAAATCATAAAAATTTGCCCCCTTATTTTTTGACGTGACTTCCATTCTTCGTATACATTTTTGTGTTATGTTAACACTTCAATAGAGAAAGAAGGAATTAAACGTCAAATTGTAGTAAATTGTACAATGTTAT
Organism: Bacillota bacterium; assembly: GCA_023405135.1. Classification (GTDB taxonomy): domain Bacteria; phylum Bacillota; class Bacilli; order Bacillales_A; family Planococcaceae; genus Ureibacillus. The sequence goes on from JAEXYZ010000071.1 coordinate 16,035, forward strand.
TATGAGTAAATATTATTTTTTTTATGTATTAGAAAAGAGGGACAAGCAGGATGAAAATTACTGTAGATATTGTAGAATCAATGATTGAAGAGCAAAAAAAATTTTTTTTCACAGGAATTACGAAAAATATTGAATTTCGAAAAAAGCAATTATTAAATTTAAAACAAAAAATAAAACATTACGAAAAAGATATACTACATGCTCTAAATCGTGATTTGAATAAGAGTGAGTTTGAAGCATATTCCAATGAAGTTGGAATCGTTTTAGAGAGCATTCAATATATGGTTAATAATATTGAGGAGTGGGCACAGCCAACAGAAGTAAAGACCCCTCTACATTTTCAACCTGCTAAAAGCTTTATTGTTCGTGAACCATATGGAGTTTCATTAATTATCGGTCCATTCAATTATCCATTTCAGCTTGTTATGGAACCACTTATTGGAGCTATTGTTGGTGGAAATACAGCAATTGTTAAACCATCTGAAACGACTATTTATACAACTAAAATTATAAAAAAAATTATTGAAGGAACATTTGACACATCTTATGTACGTGTTGTTGAAGGTGAAAAAGAAGAGGTAACAGCGCTCATTCATGGGTCATTCGATTATATTTTCTTTACAGGTAGTGTTTCAGTTGGAAAAGTAATTATGCGTGCAGCTGCGGAAAAGTTAACACCAATTACGTTAGAGCTTGGTGGAAAAAGTCCAACAGTTGTAGATCAAACAGCCAATCTAGAAGTGGCAGCAAAACGTATTGTATGGGGGAAATTTAATAATACAGGTCAAACTTGTGTAGCACCAGACTATGCCATGGTTCATTCATCGGTTTATAAAAAATTTATGAAAATAATGAAAAAAACAATTATACAATTTTATGGTAAGGATGCTCAAAGAAGTAAAGATTATGGACGTGTCATTAATGAACGTCAATTCGATCGATTGAAAAAGCTATTAGATGCTGAGAAGGAACAAATCACATATGGTGGTAAAAGCGATAAAAAAGATTTATATATTGAACCGACAATTTTAGAAAATATCAATTGGAATAGTCCAATAATGGAAGATGAAATTTTTGGACCCATTTTACCGATTATGACATATGATGATTTACCTTTGGCGATTCATCAAATTCGCAAACTTCCAAAACCGTTAGCTGCGTACTTCTTTTCAGAAAATAAAAAAGCAATCGATTTCTTCTTACAGGAGCTTCCTTTTGGTGGAGGATGCATTAACGATACAGTAACACATGTTGCTAATCCATATTTACCATTTGGAGGTGTTGGGCCATCTGGAGTAAATGCTTACCATGGAAAAGCAAGCTTTGAAAATTTCACGCATGCAAAATCGATAATGAAACGTTCTTCTAAATTCGCAAATAACTTACTTTTCCCTCCTTATAAACAAAAGGTGAAATTGGTTCGGAAAATGTTAAAATGATTTAGATCCTGAGTATTTCTTCTATAGAATTACTCGGGTCTTTTAGTTATAACGACTCGTGGATGGAAGTACTGAAAAGAGTTTTATATAAGTATGTAAGTGAGCGGGCTAAGCACCAAGCCGCAGAGCCACGTTGTGTCTCTACGACTTGTCTTTGTGCTTTGTGCGAGGCCCACTCACAGTTAGTAAGTGCTACTTAAGCTTCTTAATATATTACGCAGCTTACAGTGGTAGGCTGCGTGTTCTGAAATTAGTGAATACTACTATAACCCCCACTTTTCAGGTGATTATACTACTAGTCTTTGGTGACGCACGATGTTATGGAGTGTTTTTTTTACCATTTTTTTTTGTAAGCTCATTATTTAGACGAAAATTTTTTTCATGAAGGCACATAACGTTTTGAACTTTCCTTACACCATTAAATGGTGAGTGCTATAATGAAATGCATACATACAATTCTTTATAAAAATTTGATAATATAATTATTAAATTTTACCTACAAAAAAATTACTGGCTGTCGATTATTGGCGAATTTTGATATTATTAAGAAAGTTGAGGGGGCTTTCTGATGAAAAATGTATTTAATGAAAAAGATACAGTTGATCTATTAGGACAAATTGTAAATATACCAAGCCCATCTGGATTCACAAAATCGATAATGCAGTTTATTGGTGCGTATTTACATGACCTAGGTATTGAACATAAAAAAACTAATAAAGGTGCAATAATTGCTACATTTCAAGGTGCTAATAACAACGTTCATCGACTGCTAACAGCCCATACGGATACGTTAGGTGCGATGGTGAAAGAAGTAAAAGCTAACGGTCGCTTAAAACTATCAATGGTTGGTGGATTCAATTGGAATGCAGTAGAAGGAGAATATTGCACAATTCATACAGCAAGTGGAAAAAACATTCGCGGTACAATTTTAATGCATGAAACAACTGTCCATGTTTATCGTGGTGCAGGAGAGTTAAAGCGGGATGAAAATCATATTGAAGTCCGAGTTGACGAAAAAGTTAATAATGCTGAAGAAACTCGAAAAGTTGGAATAGAAGTAGGGGATTTTGTATCCTTTGATCCTCGATTTGAGAAAACAGATTCTGGATTCATTAAATCACGTCATTTAGATGATAAAGCAAGTACTACGCTTCTTCTACAATTAATGAAATTTATAAAAGAAGAAAATATTTTGCTTCCATACACAACTCATTTTTATATTTCAAACAACGAAGAAATTGGCTATGGTGGCAATTCAAATATTCCTAAAGAAGTTGTGGAATATATTGCTGTTGACATGGGGGCAATTGGAGACGGTCAAAGCTCTAATGAATATACGGTGTCAATCTGTGCGAAAGATTCAAGTGGACCATATCATTATGAATTAACACGACAAATTGTTGAATTAGCAAAACAAAACAATATTAATTATAAACTTGATATTTACCCATTTTATGGATCAGATGCATCTGCTGCCATTCGTGCAGGTGCTGATGTAAAGCATGCATTGTTTGGACCAGGTATTGAATCTTCACACGCTTATGAACGTACACATATTGACTCATTAAAAGCAACAGCACAATTGTTATATGTTTATGTAACTTCACCAATGGATTCGGAGGATTAATTAAGTATGTATACAGAAGAATTATTAAGTGTTATTCCATTAAAAACGGTTATTGGACAGTTACCTAATACAGTGAGAGATATTTCAATTGACTCTAGAAGTGTTCAACCAAAAAGCTTATTCATTTGTATTAAAGGCTATACTGTGGATGGACATGATTTTGCGCAAAAAGCCGTTGATGCAGGAGCAACTGTTGTGGTAACAGAGCGTGAATTAAAGCTTGATGGGGAAGTTGCACAAATTATTGTAAATGATACAGATCGAACATTAGGTTTACTAGCAGCAAAATTTTTTGATTATCCTTCAAACGATCTTACAATGATTGGTGTCACCGGTACAAATGGTAAAACAAGTGTGTCTGGTATCATTCACCATATGCTAGTTGGAATGGGTGAACGTTCTGCTTTATCAGGAACTATTGGTTTTGAGTTAAATGGTGTACTATATGAGTCAGCTAATACAACAAACGATGCTTTAAGTACACAACAAATGATTTTTCGCGCAAAAATGGAAGGCTGTCGTACGATGGTTATGGAAGTTTCTTCACATGGCTTAGCATTAGGACGACTTGCTGGAGTAGAATATGATATTGCGGTATTTACAAATTTAACACATGATCACCTTGATTTCCACGGAACAATGGAAGAATACGGAAATGCTAAAGGGTTATTATTCTCTCAATTAGGACAAGACTTTACTAAAAATAAGTTTGTTGTTTTAAATGCAGATGATCCATGGTCTGAAAAATACGCAAAAATGACTTCGTATCCAGTATGGACATATGGATTGAAAAATGATGCGATTTTTCGTGCGGAAAATTGTAACTACGACGACTGCTTAACAACATTTGATATGATTACCCCAGAAGGAAAGTTTCCGATTACAATGCATTTGCTAGGTGAGTTTAATGTTTATAATGTACTAGCAGCAGCAGCAGTTTTTTATGCAAAGGGTATTACTATGGATGTGATTGTTGAGCTAATTGAGGATTTAGCACCGATAAGAGGACGTATGGAAAAGGTAAAAACGGATTTACCATTACAAATTTTTATCGACTATGCACATACACCAGATGCAATTGAAAAAGCAATTAATGCTGCTCTTCCATATAAAAAGCCAGAAAATAAACTAATTTTCCTAATTGGAACTGGTGGTAATCGAGATAAATCGAAGCGTCCAGCAATGGCGGAAAAAGCGTCAAGAGCAGATTATGTAATTTTGACTACTGATGATCCAAGATTTGAGGAATATGATAGTATTACTAGCGATTTAGCAAAAGGAATGCTCCATGAAAATTATGCATGTATTGGTGACCGTGCAGAAGCAGTACGGCATGCAGTTTCTGTTGCTGAGCCTGGCGATATTATTATATTTGCAGGTAAAGGACATGAAGACTATCAAATCATCGGAAATAAGAAGATTCCACATAGTGATGCAGAAATTGCTATTGAAGCAGGACGAATAAAATTTGTTTAAAACATATGTAATAGAGAGACAAGACTTCAAAACTTTTTCTTGAAATAGATGATACGTAAAAAAGAATCCGCTAATTGCAGGAATGTCGCGGATTCTTTTTACTATTTGAAAGGAAATGAATTGTGTATCAAATTCTAAAGACATAAGGATGATATTGACTTAATTTACTTGATTTTTGAACATATATTTTTTTATGCAACCTCTATTATAGTAAAAATGGTTGTGCGAACAGTGGAAGTTCTTTTATTATAGGAAAGGTATGAAAAAAGGAGACGGAAAAGATGACATCAACATTAGAAAAAGAGATATTATCTCGTCGGACATTTGCCATTATCTCTCACCCAGATGCTGGTAAAACGACGATTACTGAAAAATTATTATTATTTGGTGGTGCCATACGTGATGCGGGTACCGTTAAAGGGAAAAAAACAGGGAAATTTGCTACATCAGACTGGATGGAAATCGAAAAACAACGTGGAATCTCTGTTACATCTTCTGTTATGCAATTTGATTATCAAGGATTCCGAGTTAATATTTTAGATACACCAGGGCACCAAGATTTCTCAGAAGATACGTATCGTACATTAATGGCAGTGGACAGTGCTGTCATGGTAATTGATGCTGCTAAAGGGATCGAGGCACAAACATTAAAGCTATTCAAAGTATGTCGCATGCGCGGTATTCCAATTTTTACATTTATAAATAAATTAGACCGTCAAGGAAAAGAGCCATTGGAGTTAATCGAGGAGCTTGAAGAAGTACTTGGTATTAACGCATATCCTATGAACTGGCCGATTGGTATGGGAAAAGAGTTTTTAGGCATTTACGATCGCTATAACAAACGTATTGAACAATTCCGTACAGATGAATCTGAACGTTTTTTACCAATTGATGAAGATGGTGAATTAGCAGTTGACCATCCAATGAAGGTAACGTCATATTATACACAAGCAATGGACGATATTATGCTGTTAAATGAAGCAGGAAATGACTTCTCAGAAGAAAAAATTCGTCGTGGAGAATTATCACCTGTATTTTTCGGTTCTGCATTAACAAATTTTGGTGTTCAAACTTTCCTTGAAACATATTTACAATTTGCACCAGCTCCACAGCCTCGTTTAACAGAAGATGAGCAATTTATCGATCCGGTTGAACATGACGATTTTTCTGGATTTATCTTTAAAATTCAGGCAAATATGAATCCAGCACACCGAGACCGTATTGCATTTGTTCGTATTGTATCAGGTAAATTTGAGCGAGGAATGAATATCGCCTTAGCTCGCACAGGGAAATCTTTCAAAGTATCACAATCAACACAATTTTTAGCTGATGATCGTGAAACAGTTGATGAAGCGGTAGCTGGAGATATTATCGGCCTTTATGATACAGGTACTTATCAAATTGGAGATACTGTTGTAGGTGGTAAGAAAATATTCCAATTTGAAAAATTACCTCAATTTACACCTGAAATTTTCGTTCGAGTGACTGCGAAAAATGTTATGAAATCAAAGCAATTCCATAAAGGGATTTTGCAATTAGTTCAAGAAGGTGCGATTCAGTATTATAAAACATTGCATACTGAGGAAGTTATTCTTGGTGCGGTAGGGCAATTACAATTCGAAGTATTTGAACATCGTATGAAAAATGAGTACAATGTTGAAGTGCAAATGCAACCTATTGGATCAAAAATTGCCCGCTGGATTGAAAATGAAGAAGATGTTAAGGAGTCAATGTCTTCAGCACGATCTATGTTAGTGAAAGACCGCTTTGACAATCTTGTATTTTTATTTGAAAATGAATTTGCAATGCGTTGGTTCGCAGAGAAAAATGAGCATATAAAACTATATAGTTTATTGTAAAATAATAAAGTAGGACTTTAGGCGTTTTAAAACAGGGGATATTATACTCGTTTATAAATAAAACTGTTTTTTTGGCATTTTCTATGTTATAATTACAACACAGAAAATTGAATAACCATTTGACAATTGTCAAAGGGGAGTAGCTATAAGTATTGTAAAATACTTACTTCACATTCGTCATTACATGGTTATAGCCATCGGATGTGGAAGCATGGTGTCGAGGGTTCAAGACAATTTTGTTCTGAACACCATTATTATTGCTTAGCAAGACCTTTGCCTAAAAATAGGCAGAGGTCTTTTCTTTTGTCTAAAAGCTAAGAGTTTCTGTACAAAATTAGTTTTTTAAAATGTCCTTATAATGGGCATACAGAAGGTAAGGAGGAAAATTTTGTGGAAGGAATTATTTTAGAATACGCTTGGGTACTAGTAGTGCTCGTTGTATTAGAAGGCCTATTAGCTGCAGATAATGCGGTAGTAATGGCAGTAATGGTAAAGCATTTACCACATGAAAAACAAAAGAAAGCACTATTTTATGGCTTAGTAGGTGCATTTATTTTCCGTTTTGTTGCATTATTCTTAATTACAGTTTTAGTGAATTATTGGCAAATTCAAGCGATCGGTGCCGCATACCTATTATTTATTTCGATTAAGAATATATATGAACAGAAATTTAAAAAGACTGAGGAAGATGATGAATCGCTTGAAGATCAGCCCCAAAAAGGCAAAGGATTTTGGGCGACTGTGTTAAAAGTAGAACTTGCAGATATTGCCTTTGCTGTTGACTCAATGTTAGCGGCGGTTGCAATTGCTGTTACATTACCTGAGATTGGAAATTTCCATATAGGTGGAATTAATGCAGGTCAGTTTGGTGTTATGTTCTTCGGTGGTATTATTGGAATGATTCTAATGCGTTTTGCCGCACAATGGTTTGTAAAAATACTAAACGACTTCCCGGAATTAGAAACAGCCGCATTTTTAATTGTTGGATGGGTAGGAGTGAAGTTAGTCGTTTTAACATTATCTCATGATAGAGTTGGCGTTCTTCCGCATGATTTCCCACATTCAACTACTTGGGAGATTATCTTCTGGGGAGTATTACTTGCAATCGCTCTAGGTGGATATTTCTTTAGTGTTGTGAAAAAGAAAAAACATATTACAGAACAATAAAGATAAACTAAGAGGGACAGGGAACTGACCCTCTTTATTTTTGTGATTATATTCCTTATACTAGTAAAAGTTCAATATCTAACTTAAATGAGGCGAGCAAGATGACTAACAAAACAAAAGGAAAAAGAGTGATCACGCCATTTCAACTCTTAGTATCTTATTATTTTATAGCAATCGCTACATCCTTTTTATTGTTAAGAATTCCCGCTGTATATCAAGAAGGGAAAGAAGTATCACTAGTTGATAGTTTATTTACTGCAGTAAGTGCTGTTAGTGTTACTGGATTAACGGTATTTGATATTAATGCAACGTTTACCCCTTTTGGCATTGTTGTATTACTTGTTATTTTACAGCTTGGTGCTATTGGAATTATGTCACTGGGAACTTTTTTATGGATTATTACCGGGAAAAAAATAGGTATGCGAGAAAGACAGCTAATAATGATTGATCATAATCAATACAGCATATCTGGAGTAGTACAATTATTAAAAGAAATTGTTAAAATTCTATTTATGATTGAAGCTGTTGGTGCACTTATTCTTTCAATTCATTTTCATCAATATTTCGAAACATGGGGAAAAGCGATAGAACATGGAGTATTTGCTTCCATATCTGCTACAACAAATGGAGGCTTTGATATAACGGGGGAAAGCTTGAAGCCGTTTCATGGTGATTATTTTGTTCAATTTATCACGATGATACTTATCATGCTTGGGGCAATTGGTTTCCCAGTATTAATTGAAATAAAAAATTTTCTACTTCGAAAAGATCAAGCATTTAGATTTAGCCTATTTACTAAAATAACAACTTCAACCTATGGTATTTTAATGGTAGTTGGAACGGTTGTCATTTTGCTAATAGAATCTTTTCAATCATTTCGCGGGATGCCTTGGCATGAAAAGCTTTTTACTGCCATGTTTCATTCTGTTTCTGCACGATCTGGAGGCTTAACGACCTATGATGTTTCTTCTTTTAGTGAAGCGACAGATATCTTTTTAAGCTTTCTTATGTTTATCGGTTCTTCACCTAGTTCTGTTGGTGGCGGTATACGAACGACTACATTTGCATTAGCTATTTTATTTTTATATAATTTCGCAAATGGAAGAACGGAAATTCAATTGTTTGGTCGAGAAATATACTTAATTGATATTTTTCGTTCATACGTTGTCATTATATTAGCTTTCTTTATGGTCATGATTGCAACAATGATTTTATTAATAACTGAACCATATGCCACAACTACACAAATTATTTTTGAAATTACTTCCGCATTCGGAACATCAGGAATGTCTCTCGGAATTACTAGTGATTTATCTACCGAAGGAAAATTTGTTGTAATGGCATTAATGTTTATCGGACGTGTTGGGTTAATTTCATTTCTATATACACTCGGAGGTAAAGCCGATAAACCTCCATATCGATATCCTAAAGAGCGTGTTATTATTGGGTAAATTAAAAAGTGCCTGAAAATTAAGGGGGTAGATGATGTTTTCTAGTCATCTAACCCCTTTTTTGCGGCTTAAACATTATTTAATCTAACTTGAAGTAATTATTTTATTTCAGTATTTAAAACGGTGAAAAATGTAATTCATTCTATTCAACAATTGGGCCATTTTATGGCATAACACTAAATAAGATATATGGATGTTTATGTTTAAGTTTAAGTGAGATTGTGAAGAAATATACTTAAAGTAATGAATGCTTTAGTAGAACAAGCAAAGACAGTAATCACTATTTTATATTCCAGAATCTGGCGCATTCAGGGAATAAGGGATGCGCTTTTTCCTTTTAAGAGCCATTTTCGTGAATAAGGATTTTTGTAACTAAATTGGACAAACTCACCTAAATATAATTAAGAGTGATGAATTTGAATATAAAGCATTATGAATTTTAACAGTAATTTGATTTGGGTAAAATTTAAAAGGAAACTGGTTGTAAGTACATATATGAGGTGTAATGAATGTCAAATATAAAAATAAAAATTGGAATATTTGTTCTAATGCTATTAGTTTTTACTTTAATAACCTTCACTTATCAATATCAAAAAGAAATTGATTGGACAAAAGAGATATATTTAAATAAATCCAATGTTAATTTTATAGAAAGCCTTCACCAATATGATGCAGATGACTTACAAAATACCTTAGAAAGTTTAAATGAAGTTGAAAGCATGTCTAAAGATGAGGCAATGACTTTAACAGCAAAAGCTAGCAATGAATGGAGTTTATGGGTACAAACATTACATAAGGCAGTTTTAACAGCGGATTATATTGTTCCAAAAGAGGATGAACAATATGGGTATAATGGATATATTGTAGGTTCCGAAAAACAATATCAAATATTGGGTAACTTATTTACTACTAATGGTTTTCGCTTTTATTTTGATTCTTTAGAAAATAAGATAATTACTAATCAACTTAACAACCAAGATAAAATGCTACTTCAAGAAGTTAATCAACTTTTTAATTCTATTCATAATGTGATGAAAAGTAATTGGTTGATTAAGGTAGAAAATATTAATTTCCTAACTGACCAAGATGAAATTTTAAAAATGAAAGAACCATTCCTAAATTCTATTGAACAAGATGTACAAAGTTTAAGTGACCTTTATCATGAATTTTCTAATTAATAATCAAATATGTCCTGTTCAGGGAACATGGTACTTTTCTTCAATAAGATTAGCTTAATAATATTTAACAATCGGGCACATTTCAAGAGTATGGATCTGTTCTTTTTATGAGAGGGCCATTTAATTGAAATAACACTCAAAAATTGAATATTTATGTTAGCATTTACATGAAGATTACGAAGAAGTTACTTCAATATAAAAACAGGTTAGTACAAGAAGAAATAAGAGTACTATTGTATGTATAAACAGATAGGGCGCTTAATGTGGAGGTGAAATTAACCTTGAATAAAACACAAGTAAAGGTGTATTTCAGCTTATATGGAGAAGACTTTCCAATAGATGAGGTTACGGAAAGGTTAAAAGTGATACCTACTGGAACCTATAAAAAAGGTGATTTAATTCCAAATCGTTCAACGAATCGTTATAGGAAAGAGTCAAGTTGGGATTTGGGAACAGACTATCAAGATTCACTTGACGTTAATAAGCAACTCCAAGAAATTGTAGATAAATTACAAAATAAATCATTAACAATTAATGAAATTAAAGATGCTTATTCTTTAGAGTGTAAATTCTTTATTGTTATCATAATAGAAAATGGAAATACACCTACGTTATATTTGAATAAAGAAATAGTAAAATTTGCTTCAAGCATCGAAGCCGAGTTTGATGTAGATTTATATGCAAATCCTTATGAAAGTAATCTTAATGATTAAAATAGATTCAATAATCGGGCGCCATTCTGAGGAATTGGCGCTCTTTTAGCTTTTGGGCTAGATTGAAGAACACGCCTAGAGAAGAACAAATCATTTATAAATAAAAGCAAAAACGATAAAATTAAACCGGTATCTGAGTAATGAATACATAAAGGAGCAGAAAAGTTGTAAACGTCAACCCCAAATGAACATTTTTTGCTCATTTACGATGAACACTTTTGATTAGTTGAAAATCTTTTGTTGATGTTTTAATCGGTGACTTTCGTTGTTCATATGAATAACCTCAACT
>JAEXYZ010000070.1 GCA_023405135.1 Bacillota bacterium
GATCGGTGCTGCTATATCTTTAGGTTTCATGATTGGTCCTGGTTTAGGTGGATTTTTAGCAAAAGTAGATTTGCATTTTCCATTTTTTGCAGCTGGTTTTGTAGCTCTTGGTGCTGCTGTACTTTCATTTATCGTATTACCAAATATTAAGCCACAAATTCAAGAGGCAGTTAAACAATCTAGAGATAACATTATCCAACAGTTAGTTCGATCCGTAAAAACACCTTACTTTATTTTATTAATTGTTGTTTTTACCTTTAACTTTGGTATTGCAAATTTCCAAGCAACATTATCTATGTTTTTAACCCATAAATTTAATTATACTCCAACTGATATAGCAATTGTTATTACTGTTGGTGGTTTTCTTGGTGTTATACTTCAAATGTTTATTATCAACAATTTATTTAAACGTTTCGGTGAAATGAAAGTTATTTTAGTAAACTTAATCGTTGCTGCCCTTTCAATGTTATTAATGATTTATGTAGGTGGATTTTTCATTATTTTAGCTGTTGCAACTTTATTCCAAGTCGCAGCTGTATTTATTCGACCTGCAGCAAATACGTTAATTTCTAAGTTCGCTGGTGCTGATCAAGGATTTGCAGCTGGGATGAACAACGCATATATGAGTTTAGGCAATATGATAGGACCTGCATTAGCTGGAGTGTTACTTGAATGGAAAATGCCTTCTCCATTTATATTAGGGTGTATTATTTTATTAGGATGCTTTGCATTAGCATACACTTGGACAATTAAAAAAGCACCACAACTAATGCGTGCAAACTAGAATAAGAAAAAAACGGCAACATCCTTTATGGATGAGCCGTTTTTTTATAAGCTTCTAATAAATTTCTCTACAAAGTTAGCGTTAAATGATAATAAATCTTCATCAGGATTTATTTTCGCATGATGCAAACCATGTTCACAATTTGCCCCTGCCCAATACAAAGCGCCAGGTATTTCCTTTAAGAAATAACCAAAGTCTTCACCAGTCATAGCTGCAGAACAATTAACTGCTTGAGCACCATCAAAACTTTCAGCAAATGCTAATAATTGATTTGCACATTGTTCATTATTATTAACTTCATAATACATTGAACCATAATCGATTGTAATATTACATTCAAAAGAAGCTTCAATACCAGCACAAATGGCCTCAATCCGACGTTTAACCTCTGCCATAGCTGAAGCATTCAACGTACGAATCGTCCCTTCTAATCTAGCATTTTCTGCAATAATATTTTGTACCGTCCCAGACGTCATTTTACCAATTGTGACAACTGCACTATCTAACGGATTTACATTACGACTTACAATTGTTTGTAGCTGTAAAATTAAATTAGCAGCTGCTACTGTCATATCTCGTGTTTTATGTGGATAAGCAGCATGTCCACCAAGACCTTTTAAATCAATAAAAAGCTCGGACGTATTAGCAAATAATAAGCCTACTCTTGTCGCAACTGTTCCTACTGGATATTCAGGTGCAATGTGAAGTGCATAGATTTCATCTGGTAGCAGATCAGGACGTTCTTCTTTTAACCAATTTAACATTGGTTCAGCCCCTCCTGGACCTTCTTCTGCTGGCTGAAAATATACAATAACATTTTGCATAGGCTGCGTTGTCGAAAATGCCTTAACTAAAGCAAGAGCAATAGTCATATGGCAATCATGTCCGCAAGCGTGCATGTTTCCTTCATGGATAGAGGAAAAAGGCAATCCTGTTTCTTCAACGATTGGCAATCCATCAATATCTGTTCGCCATCCGATTGTTTTCGATGGATTACTTCCTGTAATTTTTACAACTATACCTGTTCTCCACGTCGTAACATTTATATGCTCTTGAGGAAATTGAGCTATTTTTTCAAGTAAATACTGTTGAGTTTTATATTCTTGAAAACCTAACTCAGGTATTTGATGTAATTCTCGTCGAATTTGGATAAGTGAATCCATCATGTCACCTTCTTAAATATTTCTAAGTGCATCAATAATTTCAGTTTTTGATTTTGTTTTGTCATCAAGTTGTTTTAATACGCGTGCAGGAACTCCTCCGACTACTGTATATGGTTCCACATCGCTAATTACAATAGCACCTGCAGCAACTACTGCACCTTTACCTACACGAACACCTTCTAATACAACCGCGTTTGCACCAATAACTACGTCGTCTTCAATAATAACTGGAGTTGCTGAAGGAGGCTCAATTACACCTGCAAGAACTGTTCCTGCACCAATGTGACAGTTTTTACCTACAGTAGCTCGTCCACCTAATACTGCACCCATATCGATCATTGTTTTTTCACCGATTTCTGCACCTATATTGATGATAGCTCCCATCATAATAACTGCATTATCACCAATTGTTACTTGATCGCGAATAATTGCCCCTGGCTCAATACGTGCGTTTTGGTGTTTTAAATCTAGTAAAGGAACACCAGAATTACGGCGGTCGTTTTCAACTACATAGTCTGTAATTTTGTCGCTATTTTCTTTTAAAGCTGCTTCTATTTCAGACCATTCACCGAACACTACAGCATTTTTATTTTCACCAAACACTTTTGAATTTTCACCATATGTAAGGTTGGCAACACCTTCGCCTTTAACATAAACTTTTACAGGTGTTACTTTTTTAGATTCTGAAATAAATTGAATAATTTCTTGTGCATTTAATTTTTTAGACATTATATTTGCTCCTATCTATGTAATTTCACTTTATGTGACTAATTGTACTAAATTTTCAATCAAATAGCACGTTTTTCTAATTGTTGATTTCCATCACAAATAGGATTTGCGACGAGTAACCGCAGGAGCAATCGGGTTTTTGCGACGAGTAACCGCAGGAGCAAAAATCTCGTCGCCTTCCACAAAAGTCACCAAGTATTTATTAAACTAATATTTAAGTATATTACTTTGAATAATCATATAAGCAGCTTGCATGCTCTTTTACTACTTCAACGAAGGCAGCAACTTGTCTTAATTCAAATGAAGCGTCATAACCTATTAACCAAGTATCACGTGTAAGCCCTAAATCTTTTTCAGTGTTAGTTAATGGGATTTTATTAACATCTTCTTCCCCATTTAGTGTAATCGACGGTAAAATAGCATAACCAATTCCGTTCATCGCCATCTGTTTACATGTTTCAATTTGATCTACAATAATTTGGCGTCGTGGATTAGACGAAAAATGTCGTTGCCACCAAAGTTGTATTTCTTGGTAATAGTTTGAGTCGCTTTTAAATTGGATAAATGGACGGTCTGTCGTTAAAATTTCATCAATATGTTTAATTTCCTTATCAACTAAATACATCATATCTCTAAAAAGATGTACCTTTTTACCTTTCCATTCAGCTTGTCCACGCACAATTCCAACATGTGCCTCTCCTTCATAAAGAGCTTTAACGATTTCAGAGCTCCAACCTGTAATTAATGAAATTTTTGCATCTGGATATTGAGTAACAAAATCCTTTAATACTTTTGGGAGCCAATTTTGTCCAACAATTGAAGCACAAGCAATTTTTAACGTCCCATGAACTTTTGAATTCAAAGCTTGAATCGTTTCGAAAATTTCTTCTTTACGTATAATAGTTTCGTTTGCATATTGAATAACAAGCTCTCCGGCTGGTGTTGGAGTTAATCCTTTTTGAGAACGAATAAATAATTGGGCACCCCAATCTTTTTCAATCGATTGTAGCCTTTGAGATAATGCGGGCTGTGTTAAAAAAAGTCGCTCTGCTGCTTTTCTCATATTTTTCTCTTCAGCTAAAACTTTTATTATTTCTGCTTCAGTTGCAGTCATATCCATCACTCACTTTCGGAGATTATAATAGGTAAAATAAACCCTAATCTTCCTTTATTTCAAATTGTTTGAGAGAGACTTTTTTATACATTTTAATAAAAAAATCGACAAAATCCAAATTGTTGGGATTTTGCCGAAATCTATTAATCTACTTGATAAATGTATTTTTTTAATTGTTTTAATATCACACGTCGAGTTAATATGCCTACAAAAGTTCCCTCTTCGTCGACAACACATAAAAATGCATGATTTATTACTAAATCTAAAGCTCTTTGAAATGTATCGGTAATTTTTAAATAAGTAACGTTACTATCCATTACATCATCAACTTTTATGTTCGAAAGCTTCTCATATTCGATTTGCTCAAGTCCTAAAATTGATTCTGTAATCATCTTCATACTTAATAAACCATGTAAACGATATTTAGTATCTAACACTGGAACCGATGAGTAACCAGTTTTAGTTAAAACGAGTAAAGCATGTTCAGCACTATTTCCAATTTGTACGTGAGCAACTTTTTCTGATGAAATAATGAAGTCACTAATTGGTGTATCTAATAATTCTCTTGAATTTGTTGAAATCATGACCTTCTACTCCTTTGCCTGTCAATAACTTTTCACAACAGGATACTCCACTTATACTATCATATCACAATTTGTTCACAATTGACCATGATAAGCGGCTAGTATTTTTAGAGTAGAAGGTTAATTTTAGAAAAACTTCACATACTAATATCCGTAAATTGACCAATAATAAAAGATGATGATCCCTGTAAATAAACCAAAAATAATGTACATAATAATTATTGGGTTCATTGCAATCGGATGATCGCGCACTACCTTGCTAATCGGTGTATCCATAGCTGATGCACGCTCTCTCGTTTTTTTCATGACACCAACTGTTAAATAGTATGAAACAAATACAATGATTACCCCAGTAATAATTGTCGGTATTGTCCACATACCCATCTACTTACACCTCCTTTTAAATTGAAAGTGTAGTTAGTATGCGTCTAATCTGACTCATTTTATTCTATATAAATTGGAGTACATTTGGCATTGTTTTCATATACTGAAAATAAAAAATCTTACTTTTAATTATTAAAATGGAAATTGATTTAACCATTGTCCACCGTCGAGGGTTACACATTCACCATTCATATATGCTGCTTTTTCAGACATAATAAATGTACCTAAGTTCGCTATTTCTTCTGGAGTTCCAAGCCTTTTTAACGGTACTGAATGGATTGTTCGCTTTGCTTGCTCTTCTGATTCCCAAAGCTTACCTGCTCCACCTGTACGCTCAATTGGACCTGGTGCAATTGCATTCACACGAATTCCATATTTATGTCCCCATTCCACAGCCAATGTTCGAGTTAACGATAAAACCCCTGCTTTTGCTGCAGCCGAATGAATAACCCCTGCCCCAGCACCCCATGCATAGGTAGCAACCATATTTAAAATTTTCCCCTTAATGCCTTGTTCGATCCAATACTTTCCAACTTCTGATGAACAATAAAAAGTACCATTTAATACAATATCAATTACTGCTTTCCAACCATTGGGTGAAAGTTGTTCTGCTGCAACTAAAAAGTTCCCGGCTGCATTATTAACTAAGCCATCAATTTTTCCGTATTTTTCTACTGTAAATTTCACCATTTCTTTGACATGTTCTATTTCACGCACATCCATTTGAAATGTTTCAATTGTATTTCCAACTGATTGAATTTCACTTTTAGCAGCTTGTAATTTATCTTTATCTCTTCCAGTTATTACTACATTTGCTCCTTCTTTAACGAATTGCTTAGCCATAGCTAGTCCCATTCCACTAGATCCACCTGTAATAATGATTGTCTCATTTTTTAACATTCCCATATCCCCCATCTTCCCCAAAATTTAGAATATTCAAGTTTATTTTACTATATAAGTAAGGATAAATAGAAGTAAATAGAGAAAGAGCCGCCCAGAAAGTTATTTTGGACGGCTCATTATATTTAACGATTAGATTTTCGATACAGATAAATGGTGACAAGGGTGATGTGACCACCGAAGTAATATTATTTTTAAGCAAACTATAGAAGGCAGTAGACGGCCTAAATTATGGACAGCCATGTTTTTATTTTAATAAATATTGTTTTACTACTTCTTCAACAGGAAGAGGTTTATTATATAAATATCCTTGCCCTTTTTTACAACTATGCTGTTTTAGAAAAATTTCTTGTGATTTTTCTTCCACACCTTCAGCTATAACATCCATTCCAAGATTTTGTGACAATGCAATAATAGCTTTAATAATTGCCTCATTTTTTTCATCTCTATTAATATCTGAAATAAAAGATTGATCGATTTTTATAATATCAATCGGGTATTTTTTTAAATAACTTAAAGATGAATAGCCTGTCCCAAAATCATCTACCGAGACATAAACACCTAGTGCTTTTAAGCTTTTAAGTATGGCTTCTGTTTCATCAACATTTACCATTGAACTTTCGGTAATTTCTAATTCAATATATTTTGGATCTATGTCATATTTCAACAATAATTGTTTAATTTTTTCCACAAAATTCTCTTGTTTAAATTGCTTAGGTGAGATATTTACTGCTACACGAACAGGACGATACCCTTTTTCTCTCCATTGCTTTTGATATTTACACACCTGTTCTAATATCCAATCACCAATTTGAATAATAAGTCCTGAAGATTCTGCTAGTGGAATAAATTGAGAAGGAGGAACAAAACCGAATTTAGGATTATTCCATCGAGTTAAAGCTTCAAAACTATCAATTTCATAGGTGTCAAAATCAATTTGTGGTTGTAAATGTATAGAAAGTTCATTAAATTCAATAGCACGTCTTAAATGCGCTTCCATTAATACTTCATTTTGGAAGGAATGGCTCATTTCTTCACGATAAAATCGATAATGAGCACGTCCACGTTTTTTCACATAAAATAATGCTTGTTCTGCCTGAAATAATAATAATTCTAAATCTCGACTTTGATCGGCTAAAATAGTTGAAATACCGATTGAGCATGTTACAAAATATTCTTGACCATCAATAATCAGGGATTCTTTCAATTGATCAAAAATTAAATTCGCAATTATTTCTACTTCTTCTCGAAGTTGATAGCGAATTAAAAAGATAAATTCATCGCCATTATAATGAAACAATTCCAATGATTCATTACGCAAATTATTAAAACGTTCACTAATTTGCTTAATCATTCGATCTGCTTTGTTTTTTCCAAGAGATTCATTGTATTTTTTAAAACGATCTAAATCAACGAGTAATAAGGCAATATTTTTATCATCTTTATACTCTCTATAATACTCTGACCAACGAACATTTAAAGCTCGTCGGTTTAATAAACCGGTATTTTCATCTTGAAAAGTAAATAAACTAAATGGATTATTATCTTGTTCTAATTGTTTAATAATCATTACATAATAAACCTCTTCATTTGAAGAAATTCCTTCTATAAAGATTGAGAAACGTTTCTTTTCATTAATTGTTATGTATTGTATATCTTGTTGCTGATCTTGGATAATCTCTAAAATTTTCGTCCAATTCATATACTGA
The DNA here is from genome assembly GCA_023405135.1 of Bacillota bacterium. Lineage (GTDB taxonomy): Bacteria > Bacillota > Bacilli > Bacillales_A > Planococcaceae > Ureibacillus. The sequence goes on from JAEXYZ010000070.1 coordinate 7,368, forward strand.
AGGAACTTTTCAGCATCTATTCCTTTCCTAAATGGTATAGGAGATAAAATTGATGCTTTTGAATTAATAAACTCTACAGAATATGTTTTTACATCTTGTTGTTTTAAAATGACAACAGCATCAAATGGATTAAGTTTTATGATATCACGCAAATATTTTTCAATCTCCATCCTTGGAAAACTTATCATTGTATTTCCTCCATTAATTACACAAAGTTGCTTTTAAAAAATAAAGTGTAGCTATAAGATTATAACTTAATAAAACTACACTTTATATGCGTACATCATAAACTTTTTATTCTTCTACTACGACTGTACTCATTGCTTCTAACAAAAAATGTTCTTGAGAATTTAATTTCTCTACATCATCATGAACTTTTTTATAGTGATACTTTCCTGAAGAATCTTGTATACGAGCTTTTACTGTATCAGCCAGCTCTGTTAATAAAATGTCCATTACTCGTTGTTTTATTTCATTAGAGTATAATGGGAATAAAATTTCCACCCGTTTTACCATGTTACGGGTCATCATATCTGCAGAAGATAAATACATTTTATTTTTTCCATTATGATGGAACCAATAAATTCTAGAATGTTCTAAAAATCTTCCTACTATACTAGTTACAGTTATATTTTCACTTATTCCAGGAATACCTGGACGTAAACAGCAAATACCACGTATTAGTAAATCTATCTTAACGCCATTAATAGACGCCTCATATAACTTCATCATTATATCTTTATCTGTTAAAGAATTCATTTTTGCACGAATGAAGCCATTTCCATATTTTTTATGAAGTTTTATTTCTTCGTCAATTAATCTTATAAATTCATCGCGTATATCAAAGGGTGCGACAACAAGATGATGATACTTTGGTTTTTCGGTATAACCGCTTAAATAATTAAAGAAATTTGTTGCATCAATGCCAAATTCTTTATTTGTCGTAATAATTCCTAAATCAGTATAAATTTTTGCAGTTGCATCATTATAATTTCCCGTACCTAAATGAACAAAACGCTCGATTTTCCCTTGATTGCGTCTAACAACGAGGGTAATTTTAGAGTGTGTTTTTAAATTGTTTACTCCATAAATAACTAAACATCCAGCTTGCTCTAATTCCTTTGCCCAATGAACATTATTTTCTTCATCAAAACGAGCTTTTAATTCAACTAAAACCGTTACTTGTTTACCATTCTCTGCAGCTTGTTTTAATGCATGAATAATTGGCGAATTGCCACTTACCCGATATAAAGTTTGTTTAATAGCTAAAACTGTTCGATCCTTTGACGCCTCTGTAATAAAATCAACAATCGGTTCAAACGATTCGTAAGGGTGATGGAATAAAAGATCCTGTGTTAATGCTTTTTCAAAAATATTTTCATGAGAATCTAAATCTTTTGGCCTTTGTGGAATAAAACTTTCATATTCTAAATGTTCTCGACCTACGGATATTTTTTTAACAAAACCAAATAGGAAAGTTAAATCAAGTGGTCCATCTATTTTGAAAACATCAGATTCTTCGATTTCAAACTCATCTAACAAATAATCAAGTACTTCATCACTTATTTCACCATCTCGTACTTCTAAACGGCTACCAACGCCCCATTTACGCTTCTTTAATTCCTTTTCTATTTCTACAAGTAAATCTTGAGCACCTTCTTCATGGATTGTTAAATCGGCGTTTCTTGTTAATCGGAACGCTTGTGTTGACTTTACATTATAGCCATAAAATAGTTTATCAATTTGACTTGTAATGACATCTTCCAGTAGCACAAAAACTTTTTCTCCGTCTTCACTCGGAACCTCGATAAAGCGCTCTAAAACTGATGGAACTTGTACAATTGCTACTTTTTCATTATCTTCATAAACATTATTTTCTTCCAACATGACAAGTAGATTTAACGTTTTTCCTAACAACGTAGGAAAAGGACGATATGCATCAACAGCGACAGGAGTTAAAACCGGGAAAATCGTTTCTTCAAATAATAAATTGATATAATTTTTTTGACTATCATTTAAAGAACCAACCTCACGAATAAATACTTTTTCTTGAGGTAACAATTCGAAAATAATATGATGAAATACTTCCATTTGTCTTCGAACAAGTGCTTGTGTACGCTCAGCAATTTTTGTTAATTGTTCTTTTGGCGTTAGACCTGATTTGTTTTCTGGCTTATGAAAACCAGCACGTACTTGATCTTGAAGCCCCGCAACACGCACCATAAAAAATTCATCAAGATTTGAACTGAAAATGGCTAAAAACTTTAATCTTTCCAGCAGTGGATTATTAACATCTTCAGCTTCTTCTAAAACACGTTCATTAAATGCTAGCCAACTTAACTCTCGATTATTGTAATACTGTGGTTTTGCAATCTCCTCTAACATCTCTGTATACGAAAAACTCTCTTGGTTATTACGCTCTTCAGGAGTATCAATTTGAATATCCATTGTCATCTCGTTTCACCCTTTAAAGAAATTGAATTTGTACTGTTTTTTTTAAAATACGTTCAATATATTTCTTTTGTCGCTCTGACTGATAAATTTCAGCCATTGGAAGATTATCTGCTTTTACATTTACTAAAATTGTATCATGTAACTTTTCTAGCTTGACTGATTTGACAACATTTCGTTTGGACACATTTAATGAATAAACAAATTTTAAAATTGCTCCATAATCCTTCAATAGTTTTAATTCTTCTCGATCAATCCATGCAGTAAATGGTGCTGAAAAACGACGGAAATAATCTTTATTTTTATATGAGGCTAGCAAAGCTAATTTCACACGATCTACATGGTTCATTCCTGCAATTGATTGGTTTGCAATTAAATAAAAAGTATGTTGATTGGATGAGTCAAGTTCGATATATTCTCCAATTAAATATACTTGTGCTGCCTTTTTTATTAAGTCTAAATGTTTTTCATTAAAGGAAAAGCAATTTAATGTACAACATTCTTTATATAATTGTTCCGAAAGAGAAGAAAGCATTTTACATTCTTCCTCAGAACGACCGTATTTAAATGTGATTCTTTTCGCATTTTCATCAAATACATTGTATTTATCGAATGCTTCAGGATCACTTTGTAAAACACGGTTTATAATAAGACCTTCACGCAATCCTTTTTTACTAATTTGAAAGAAAGTTGCGTCAACTTGAGACATTAACACCCGAAACACTTCTAATGCAATTCCGATAATATCTGCTCGATCTGAAGAAAGTCCATCCAGTTGTTTTAACTGTTCAAACGTCATGCCACCAAGATAATTGCTAAGTTCTGTTAAATGATTGTTTGTCATTTCATATTGATGTACACCTGAAATGGGATAATTAATTAAATGCTGATGAATTTGTGCAATGTTTCGTGCACTTCCTCCAATCGCAATAACAGGCAATTGTACATTTTTTATCCACTCTAAATTGTCAAATTGCTTTTTAACGTATTGGCGCAAAAGCTTTTTTTCATCTTCATTAATTATATCGCCAGAAACAAATCGTTGTTTTAGTGAAACTGTACCAAAAGGAAAACTAATTGTTTTTTGCAACTTTTTATTTTTAAATAATGTAATTTCTGTAGAACCTCCACCGATATCGATTGTAACCGCAGATGGTGTATCCATAGAATGTGCAATTGCTACAAAACCAAAATAAGCTTCTTCTTCCTCAGATAGTAAGTCAATGGAAATTCCTGTTTGTTCTTCCATACGCTTAATTATTTCCATATTATTTTTTGCCTGGCGTACGGCCGCAGTAGCAGCTGTTTTAATATCATTCACTTCAAAGTCATCTAAAATCTTTTTAAATGATGTTAATGTATCTGCTAAAACTTGGATCCCTTGTTCTGACATTTCACCATTCTCTTGAATATAAGATCTTAATCTAGCTACCTTTTTAATATTCCCAAATTCATGTAGCCCTTCTTGCTTATTGTATTTATAAAGGACGAGTCGAATTGTATTAGAGCCAATATCTATAATAGCTGTTTTAACTCTTTCCACAGGCATCACTTCTCTCTTTGTAAATTCAAGTGGGCTACTAAGTGATTTTTGCAAATCGTTATACGTAACCTTCTAGTATAAGAATGGTTTAAACAATGTTAATTTAATCAAAATTCGAATAAAAAATGGTCGAATTTCCTTTTAAAGGTATCCGACCATATGTAATACGAAATATAAAATTTGTGGATACCTGAATGTATTTGACTTTTATAAAATTAATTCGTCTATTTTTAAAATTAGTTCAGCAATTTCAGGTTTACTAATTTGTTCTTCCGCACCTACTTCTTCTCCCTTATGACGAAGGTCGTCAGTAATTAAGCTTGAGAATATAATAACGGGAATTTTTTCTAAATCAGGATTTGATTTAATTTTCTTTGTTAAGTGATGACCGTCCATTTGTGGCATTTCAATATCTGTAATAACTAATTGAACAAGTTCTTCAATGTTTTTATCCGTATTTAAAAGCCCCTCTAAATAGTCGTAAGCATCACGTCCATTTTCAAAAAACTCTAGATTTACATACCCAGCTTCGTGCATTGTATCATACAGCAATTTGCGCAATAGCGGAGAATCTTCTGCACATACGATTTTTTTCTCAGATCGTTCACGTTTACCTAGCTTTTTCACTGATTCAACATTAATGCCAGAATCCGGATTAATATCTACCATAATTTTTTCAAAATCTAATAATAAAATCATAGAATTATTTTGCTTGATTACACCAATTACTTGTGATGAACCACCCTGATACATATCAGAAGGCTTTTCAATTTTATCCCAAGAAATACGATGAATTTGTGTAACATTATCTACATGGAATACGACTTTTTGTTTATTAAATTCCGCAACAATATATTTTTGCTGTGCACTAAATGCACCATTAGGTATCCCAAGAACTTTCAGCATATCTACAACAGGTAATACTTCACCCCGTAATTGTACAATTCCTTCAACATGTGGATGAGCATGTGGAATAAAAGTAACCGGAATTGGTTGAATAATTTCCTTTACTTTAATGACATTTATACCAAATTTATTGTTAGCAACCTCAAACTCAACAATTTCAAGTTCGTTAGTTCCACTCTCAAGTAAGATACCTTTTTGCTGCATCACTTCTCGCTCCTTTTATTTCCTTCTCTGACTATATATAACTAGATTGTATCATAGGTAAAGCTTTTCTCCTATATTCGATTTTCATTTTCTAATTTAACTTTTGAATGAACGAGAACACCGATAATTGTTAGTACTATTAAGGAGCCAAGAGCAATGCGGCTAGCCAATGTTCCATAATCTTTTAGTACAAGAGTCACAGTTCCATATAGTGCTGGACCAATTATGGATGAAACTTTTCCGGAAAATGCAAAAAGTCCAAAAAACTGGCCTCTTTTTTCTTCAGGAGTTAATTCTATAATTAATGTTCTAGAAGTAACCCACATGGAACCAAGAGAAATCCCAAACATACTACCTGCAATCCAGAACATCCACTCTGCATTTGCAAAAACAGCAAGCAACAGTGCAGCTATCATAATATACGCAACAATGGATACAGCTTTTTTCGCTCCAATCGCTTTTGAAATATTGCCAAACGCCAAGGAACCAATCACTGAAGAAATAGTGCTAATTAAATATAAAATAATAAATTGACCAGAGCTAAATCCGATAATCGTCGTTGCATAAATTGCCATCATTGCAATTGTTGTGGCAATTGCATCATTTAGGAAAAAATAAGCAATCATAAAAGTAAAAATAGCTTTATATTTTTTCACTTCTTTAAATGTCTGGATAATTTCCTGATAGCCCCTGAAAAAACCTAACTTTTCTCTTTCACTTTTAGGAATTGGGCGATCCTTTACAAAGAAAAATAAAGGCAAAGAGAAAAGTAAATACATGATAGCTGTTGGAATAAAAGTTCGATGATAATTTCCATCGCTAACGAAAAAATAGACGAGCAGTCCGAATATTGTTCCTAAGTATCCAACTGCTACTCCAAAACCAGAGATGAGCGGCATTTCTTCTTTTGTGCCTAAATCCGGCATAATCGAATCATAAAATACTAAGCTCGAATTAAAGAAAAATTTTGCTATAACAAAACATATAATTACTAAGAATAAACTTAAAGGTATGCCCAAGTAATCAACGTTAAAATTAATACTCGCGAAAATACCCATTAAAAATGTAAAGATTATTGAGATTGATGCAAACCAAACTATAAAACGTTTTTTATACCCAGTGTTATCAACCCATACGCCGAAAAGAGGGGAAAAAATAACGATAAAAAAGCTTGCAATTGCATTCGCATAAGAAATAAACGTACTTGCTACTTGCTGCATCACTTCATCTGTACCTAATACTTCATCCATATAAAAGGGGAAGAAGACTGTATTAATATTCGATGAGAAAATCGTATTAGCAAAATCATAGAAAGCCCAGGATAATACAGGTAGAGACAAGTACAAGGCAAGTTGACTTCTTTCCCCTGGCAATTGATTTTTAAAAGGTTTCCCCATTATATCGCTCCTAAATTGGTTGATTTCACTTTTTAATCCGCTACGTAATATTTTATCAAGGCTTGTGTACCTTTTTCACCATAGCCCTTTTCCAATAAAGTGTTATACAGCTGTTTTGAAAGCTTTAAACCTGGTAAATCTAAATTCATTTTCTCCGCTTCATCAATTGCAATTTTCATATCTTTTATAAAGTGTTTAATATAAAATCCAGGTTCTATATCACCTTTTATCATTCTAGGACCTAGATTGCTTAATGACCATGAACCTGCAGCTCCAGTTGATACAGATTGAAGAACTTTTTCAACATCTAACCCTGCCTTCAATCCATAGCTAATGGATTCACAAACCCCAATCATATTAGTTGATATTAAAATTTGATTACACATTTTCGTATGTTGTCCAGCGCCAGCTTCTCCTTGATATACTATATTCGAACCAAATAATTGTAGAATTGGCAATATCTTTTCAAACACTACTTTGTCGCCGCCGACCATAATAGATAATGTTCCGTTTTGGGCCCCCACATCGCCACCCGATACTGGTGCATCTATGCTTGATATGCCTTTTTCTTTTGCTATTTCATACAATTTTTTTGCTAATGACGGCTCAGATGTCGTCATATCAACTACGACGGAACCTGCCTTTGCAGATTGGAAAATACCGTTTTCCTCACAATAAACTTCTTCCACATCAGATGGAAAACCAACCATCGTAAAAATAATGTCTTTATCTTCCGCCGCTTCACGAGGTGTTTTAGCCCATTTTGCACCAAGCTCTAAAAGGTTTTCAGCTTTTGCTTTCGTCCGTGTATATACTGTAACTTCATGATTTGCTTTTAATAAATGTTTAATAATACTTGCTCCCATTACACCAGTTCCGATAAAAGCGATTCGATTTTTTTGTTCCATATATCATTACTCCTTTTTTATCATGTTACCATTCCATTTTATTGTAGTTTAACAAATCAACAAGGAATTGTAGATATTTTCAAAAAAAATAAATAATATTTTAATATTACTTAATCATTAATAGTATGGAAATGCTTTTTGCGACGATTAAAACTTTTAATATAAAAAATGCAAATAAATCATTGATTCAAATATCAGCTGCAGCCTACATGAATAAATAGCACTTTTTTCATAATATTATTGATACATATGTATTTTACAAAAAAAAGAGAGCAGCAAGCCGAAGCCTCTGCTCTTAAAGGGGGAAATGAGAATGTTGCTGTGTTCAAATATAATATCACCAACCTGTTAAAATTTTAAACAACTTTATAAAAATTTATTGGATATTTTTATACACATTATTTATTTTTCTGTAATTTTCACCATCATACTGATTCATAAGCTGATCTAATCTTTTGCTTAGACGAATTGTTTTTGGGTTTTGAAGACCGTTCTCAATTCCTGATTCAATCATCAATTGCCTTGTTTGTTCAAGTTTCTTCAAAAGGTTATTTTCCACAAAACCCCTCCTAATAATTCGTTGGTGTTCTCCTATTTTAATGTTTTTCTAGCCATTAAAGCAGCAAAATCATTAGACAAAGTTCGACACCCTTAACTTCTAGGCTTATCTAAAAACGTAAATATTACGTTTCCCCCTTGTTTTGCTTCACCACGAAAATGTTTAAACATTTCATCCTTCACCAACAACTCACGGAACTGCAAAAATTCTTCCTTAGGGATTTCTATACTATTTATTTCCCCCTTTTTTAACTGTTCAATCATATTTTTATATTTTTCCATATATTTCACCAATCTTTCCTGTAAAAAATAGTTAAAAATAATTAATTATTCAAATATCTCTTTACTTTTTTTGATTTTTCATGCACACTTTCAGAATATTAGTCGATAAGGAGCTGACTCTTATGAAAATAGCAGAAGTTGGAAATGTTGTCGAGTTTAAAGAAGGTCTACAAGGAATCGTGGAAAAAGTAAATGAAAATTCTGTCATTGTAGACTTAACAATTATGGAGAATTTCCACGAACTTGAAATAGAAGAGAAAACTGTTGTAAACCATAAACGATATAAGATTTTAAATCACCCGAATGAAATATAATCTACGAATTAAAGCAAACATTAAGGAGTTTTTACTCTCCAATATATAAACCGATTACTATCTTTTTACGATTTTTTTCTTAAATCCATTTGAATTTGAGAGCCTCTGACAGATAATGTATTAAATTTAATTTCCCTTTCTATCGTTAAAAAGATGATAGGGGAATTTTTTTTTGTTAATATATTAAAAAGGAGGTCAAGCATATGAGAATTACAAAACATTTAATCGGACTCCTTCTTTCATTATTATTCATTTATATCATGCTCTCTTACTCTTTTGAAGAATCCAAAGTCTTCTGGTATCTATACACGTTTACACTACTTGTCGGGATGTCCATAGCAATTATCTCCAATAAATTTAAAGACGAGCTTCCTACATGGAAGTATTTTATCTTTGGTATTGGATACGGAACCATTCTTTATGGGATAGTGCGTCTTGGATATATACTCCTTACTAATATCGATGGAAGTATTGCAAAATCAATTTCAAAATTCTTAGATACTTACGGCCCAACTAATATTTGGCACTATTTATTGCTTATCTTTATTGTTGTCGTCGGAGAAGAACTATTTTGGCGTGGATATGTTCAGCAGCAACTAAAAAAATGGATGTCACCAGCAATTGCTGTTATTATTACAAGTATTTTATTTGCATTGTCTGTTATCATCAGTGGATTTATTCCTGGTGCTGTAGCAGCACTATTCGCGGGGGTAATTTTAGGCACTCTTTATGAATGGAAACAAAGTATGCCGCTTATTATTATTGCCCATGAAGTATTTGTATTACTATTGTTTATGATTTTACCACTTTCATAATTTATCAATTTTATTCAAAATTAAAAATAATGATGTGAAACATTTCGTAATTTTAAACGTCTAACACATCAAGGAGGCTATTTTTATGAAAAAAAATATTCGTTTCTTCATAACGATATTTCTATCGATTATGGTACTAGCAGCGTGTAATACTGCGGAAAAGCCATCATCGGAGCCAGACAATGATTCAGTAACATCAAACGGCGATAATGATAATATTAACGCAGAAGAACAAACAAATGAAGAGGAACAAACAGATGAAGAGGAACAACAAGAAGGATCTACAACAGAGACAAATGAAGAAAGCACATCTATAACATTCACTTCAAATGACAAGGAATATACTGAAGATATTACGCCAATATCAGGTGAAACATATACACTACAAGCAATTCCAGGATTTGCACTAACTGCAGAAGAACCTGGCAAAGATATTTTGTATTATGAAAAAGATGATTCCGTTTCTATGCGTATTGAAGCAATTAATGAGTCTTACAGTGACTTAATTGCAAACACTGAAGAAACAATGGCGGTAATTAATGAACAATACGAACCATTTGATTTAGCACCATATATTTCAGAAGCAAATAATATAGAAAATTCAGCTGCATATATTGCTAATTTTGAAAATGAAGAAGTTATAGCGGTAGTTTTTGAAAAAGAAGACAAAATTGTAAGACTTACAATTTATGATAATGAAGAATACGATTTATCAGATGCTATGATTAAAATGGGCTTAACAATTGAGTAAAAAAAGGGGAAGCATTTGAGGCTTCCCCTTTTCTAATGGAACTTAATAAGACAAATCTTTTATAGACAACCCTAATTTTTTTAATAGTTCAATTGCTGTATCTTTTTCTTCTGGAGTAAGTACACTAAGCAATTCATGCAAATTTTTTTCATGCTCTGGAAACATCTGCTGCATAAATTTTGTACCTTCCTCAGTAATATCTGCAAATGTTACTCGTCGATCAGAAGGACAAGAGACACGTTTTAAGTAACCTCTTTTTTCCAACTTATCGATTACATAAGTAATTGAACCGCTTGCTAATAAAATCTTATTACCTATTTGTTGCAACGGCTGTCGTCCTTTATGATATAGCAGTTCCAGTACCGCAAATTCGGTTGGATTTAATCCTTTTTCATGAAAAAATTGATTTGTTACTTCATTAATTGCCTTATTTGCCCTTGATAAAACAATGTATAATTTAAGCGATTGCTTGATTTCTTTAGTTGACACGACAAATCATCCTTTACCAATATATAAATGAATTATAGCGATAAAGAGAAAGATTTGTCAAAAAACCTCTAGTTAAACTACATATTTAAACAACAGGCAAGCGGTTTAATAATTTATTTTTAAACCACAATTCAACAATCTTGTCATCATTTTCACCGCAAATTGATTCTTCACATATTGGCAAGCTAATTTTAAAGGTTGTCCCTACCCCGACAGTGCTCTCTACATTAATAGCACCATTATGCTCCTCAATTACTTTTTTTACTAAAGCTAAACCTAGACCTGTACCAGTTTCTTTCGTTGTATAAAACGGCGTAAATAAATGACTTAACTCCATCTCTGAAAGCCCTGGCCCTTCATCAATTACAGAAATTTGAACCCCACTATTTAAATTTTCTAGCTTTACTGTAATTGTTCCGCCATTCTGCATTACTTCTATTGCATTTTTCACGAGGTTAATAAGCATTTGTTTAAGACGATTATCATTTCCAATAATTTTTGTCTTATAATAATCATAGCTTTCAAGCTTGATAATGATATTGTTTGCTAATGCATGTTGTAGCATAAGCTCAACAACTTCTTCAACTACTTGAACAATTGAAATTTCTTTATACATTCTTTCTTTAGGCTTTGAAAGATATAACAATTCCGTTAAAATTGCTTCCATTCGTTGAAGTTCACTATCCATTACTTTTAAATATTTTTGACTATCATCTGGGGAACTTTGTTTTAATAATTGCACAAATCCTTTTAATGATGTCATTGGATTGCGTATTTCATGAGCGATACTTGCTGCCATCTGTCCAATTGAATTTAATGTTTCTTGTTGTTCCATTTTTTGTTTTAAGACTACTTTTTCAGTTTCATCTGTAATCGTTGTTACAATCAAATTCATTTTATAATTTAATTTACTTTCTAATCTAAAATAAACATCTTCGTTTTGCTGATTTATACTAGATACATTTATTGATGCTCGTCCACAATTTATTAAATTTGCAAAATATTGAAGTTTATTAAACTGATAGTCAACAAAATTAATAAATATTGATTCATGCTGTTTATTAATAATTTTACTTTTTTCGCACTGTAAATATTGTAATGCTTTGTCATTTACATCAACAATATCACCATTAATATTAGTAAATAATATTCCGTGTGTAATATCATTAAACATTGAATAAATTTCATGTTTACCAGTTTCTAAAACATTATTTTCAAATTTTGCAGGTGAAATTCTAGCAAAAATCAAATTTTTACCTTCATGGTAATAGCCAATTAAATAAAACTCTTGATATTTTCCTGCACCAACATGAATATTTAATTTACAAAATCCACCCATTTCTGAGCGAATCTTATCTAAAAATAAAGACCAACGATTTTTTGAATGCTCGTCCATTGGCAATTGCTTTGTATTTTTATCTATATTTAATAATTGCGCTGCAAAGTCATTAATTGACTCGATTTGACAAGAAGTATTTAAAATCAGTAATGGATCTTTAACGGTTTGAAACAACTTCCTAAAAATAGGACTAACAGTTTTCACCATTTCGCAAACACCAATCCTTCCATTTGGAAAATACCCTCTCTATTTCACGCAAATCTTTTACATTTATTCTATTATTGACACAAAACAATTATGACTTAATTTATTCTTTATTTACAAAATTTTCTTAATTTAGAATTATAACAAATTATTTCATAAATTTTTTGGTAATAAAATGGGTAAAAAAACTCAATTTTCACATTTTCAACACTTTTTTTATTACTTTTATGTTAAGTATATTAAATAAATGTGTTATATGTGAAATTTGATCTAAGCAATTATACCTTTTTTAAAGCGCTTTCATAATACTCTTGAGTATATCCTTTTACCTAACAACTTAAAAACAACGATAAGTTTCTATAAAAATTTATCATCCTTTATAATCAGCCACAAATTTTGTAGAAAGGAATATATTTTTCGAATATTATTACTAGTACTATATATATATAAATATTTCCTTATTTTAACTTAAGGTAAAATAAATGGATAATATTTACGATATTAGTTACATTGATGTATAAAAACTAAGTTACATGGATTTTTAATCTCAGGAGTAAACGGCTTCAACATATTAATGGAACAAGTTGATGAGATTTTTAAAAGATTAAAAGCTCAAAGATACATAAGAAATTTCAAATAAGTCGTTTTTTAAGCGGGATTTTGGAAACTGTTTGTATCCTTTCTTATTTAAAGGAGACTTAACTATAGTGAAACAACAAAACACATTAACTAAATTGAAGAATTTTGCAGGAAACTTAAAACAAAATTTATTCGTACTATATCTTTCATATAAGGATGATAGAGTTCCTTGGTATGCTAAAGTATTTGCTATTTGTGTAGTAGCCTATGCTTTTAGTCCGATAGATTTAATTCCAGATTTCATTCCAGTGCTAGGTTATCTTGATGATTTAATCATAGTTCCCATTGGAATTTTCTTGGCCTTAAAACTAATCCCACCACATGTAATCGAAGAGTATAGATTTAGAGCAGAAGAAATAAAGAAAAATGGAAAACCTAAAAATTGGTATGTTGGTATCCTTTTTATATTGATTTGGGCAGCATTTATAATTTGGATTGGTAATATAATAATAAATTTATTTCAGCAGCCATGATAATAAACGTAAATCATATCAAAAAGTATCGGTATTTAGCCATCTTTACTTTTCATTTCTATGAAACCATTCTTGCCTCCAAACGTATTTACTAGTTAAATTTTTAGGAGGAGAAAAATGAAATCGCTTCGTTATTTTTTTTTGGGTAACTGATATAGGTTTTGTAATATATTGGGTCATCACTTTATTACATATTATTCCCGATAAGTATCTGTTTAAGGATTATAACAATCCTATTCTTTCTGCTTGGAACTGGTCATTCTTTCCCCTTGATTTACTAATTTCAATAACTGGGTTCATAAGTTTATATTTTTATAAAAAAGGATATCCCTCTTGGACTAAAATAGCTATTATATCTTTAGTATTAACATCTTGTTCTGGCCTTCAAGCAATTTCATTCTGGATAATTAGAAGTGACTTCGATCCATCATGGTGGATCCCTAATTTATTTTTATTAATCTATCCAATGTTTTTTCTGCCTGGCCTCATTAAAGAAAATCAGAAATAAAGTATGTTGACCTTTCATATGCAGTTACTAAATATAAATGCTAACTTAATAATGTACAGTAATGATCGTTTAAATATGTACAGTTTCGACAATAAGCTACATAATATTCCTGAGGTGGAATGTTATGTATATGAAAATTGACGTAAATACAAATAT
>JAEXYZ010000088.1 GCA_023405135.1 Bacillota bacterium
TGAACTGCTCCCCGTCAAGTAGACAGTGTAAATAATAAAAAGATTTTAAGCGGCTTGAGCTCGGAATTCTAAAGGGCTTAAGCCGTTTAATTTTTTTGTATAACGATAATGATTATAAAAATAAATATACTCATCAATTGCTAGTTTTAGTGCCTCATATGAATCATATTTATTCAAATAATATTTCTCACATTTTAACGTACCCCAAAATGATTCGATCGGAGCGTTATCAATACAACGTCCAACACGAGACATACTTTGAGTTAGTTTTGCTTCGTCAATGATTTCCTTAAACTTCTTTGATGTATATTGGAACCCACGACCACTATGTATTAATGGATGTTCGCCTTCATTTAAGGTTTTAATCGCTTTTTTAATCGTCTTAAATACTAATGCATTATTGTTTGAGTGGCCAAATTCATAACTCACAATAGAACTATCATGTAAATCAATAATTGCGCTTAATTCGCTCTTCAACTGTTGTTTTACGTCCCTTTGTCATAGTTTGGCTCATTCCTTTACCTGAATCGTTTAATTCACTATGACTAGTATACTTTTTTACCCATTTCATTAAAATGGTTCTACCCGAAATTTGATGTTTTTTCATGAGCTCCAGTAATGAATAGTGACCAGATAAATAATCTTCCACAGCCTGGTACTTCTGTTCTTTTGTATACTTCCGTTGCGGAAAACCATGCTCAAAAACCGCCTCCCCAAATACTTCATATTTTACATACCATTCTTTCAAGGTACTTTTATGAATTTGAAATTTGTGTCCAAGTTTTTCAAATGAGTAGTCGCCTGTTAAATAAAGTTGAATGATTTTTAACATAAATTCTTTTGGATACTTATAAAAGCTCATAAGAAAAGCCCCCTATTAGGTAGATGAATTTTTATTTTTTCATCTGTCTACCTAATAGGGAGCATATCAAGAAGACTTTCTAAATAGCCCTATGAAGTAAAAATGAAAGAAGGTGCTAAATTACCTATGAAATTATGATAAAGCTAACTTAAATCGTTCAACTCCATCTTTTACAGTTGCCAATGGACAAGCAACGTTCATACGTAAAAATCCTCTACCAGCTTCACTATATTTAGTACCTGGCTCAAGTGCTAGTTTTCCTTTTTCAAGTAAACGAAGCATCATTTCTTCTTCTGAATAACCTGTTTCGCGATAATCAATCCAAATTAAATATGTTGATTGGGGCTTAGTTACACGAATACCTTTAAAGTCATTTAGTTGTTCAACGACATAATCCATATTGTTTGATACATAAGCGATCATTTCGTCAACCCATTGTTCGCCTTCTTCATAGGCTGCTTTTACAGCTGCAGATGCAAGAATATTTAAATCATCACGACCATGAGCTGCTTTGTTTAAATTTAACTTATTGCGCATGTCTACATTTGGTACAACCATCATTGCAGCATGAATCCCTGCTATATTAAATGTTTTTGTCGGTGCAATACATGTAATAATTTTAGCTTTATCCGCATCTTTAACTGTTAAAGTAGGGATATGTTTATATCCTTCAAATACAATATCCGCATGAATTTCATCGGAAACTAGTAAAACGTCATATTGAATACATAACTGAACAAGATTTTCTAAATCTTCTTTTGACCACACGACACCTCCTGGGTTGTGTGGGCTACATAGAATATACATTTTAACACCTAATTTAAATTGTTCTTCAAGCTTCGAAAAATCAAATTCAAAGGAGTTATTGATTGCTACCAAGTCACATTCAACAACTTCGCGATTTTGTGCTTTAGGAATACTGAAAAAAGGTGGGTATACAGGAGTTGATATAGAAATTTTATCACCCGGTTCAGTAAAAGTTTCAATGATTGTTGCTAATGCTGGAACTACACCTTGATGAAACAAGATTGTGTTTGGATTAATCGTCCAATTATGACGACGTTCAAACCATTTTTGAATTGCTCCTTTACAAGCATCACTTACATATGAATATCCGAATATAGGATGATCTAGTCTTTCTTTGATAGCGTCTGTAATTGGTTGGGCAATTGCGAAATCCATATCAGCTACCCACATAGGTAATATTTCTGACGCATCTTCAACACGATATTGTGCTTTTACACGTTCTTTAAATAGATCCCATTTTAAACTATTTGTATTTTTTCGATTAAATTGTTCATCAAAATTAAACACGGTGCTCACTCATTTCTTTTTTTTGTTATGTATTATATAATAGCATACGAATTTGTTAAAATAGGGTGAAAACTTTGGAAAATATTGAGATGAATCGGAAAGCGATAGAACTTTTAAAACAATGGGACCCATTTCAACTTGGTGAAGATAGCTATGATACAGAATGTGCTGATGTTGTCGCTGCGCTTCAAGGGATTGATGATCCTTCAAAGCTAGCAAAAGTAATTCAAACGACATATGAACATTCTTTTGAACAGTGGATACCTTTTGACAAATGTGTCGCAATTTCTTATAAATTAATTGCGATAAAATTTGAAGCAAAATGTATTGTTTAAAATAAAAATAGAGGATTTCCTTAAGATTTAAGGAAATCCTCTATTTTTATGCTTGTATACCGTCCATTAAATTTGAAGCTGGTACTTCTAATACATTTGAAAGTTTCAATATTGTTTGAACAGAAGGGATGAGCTCACCTTTTTCATAAAGTGCTAATTTTTCAACGCCTACTTGTGTTTTTTTCGATAAATCCTCTAACGACCAATTTCGTTCTTCTCTTAAAAATTTTAATTGTTCGTGAAATTTTTGTTTCAACTTGAATCACTTCCTTTCTCAACTTTTCTAGTAATATATATTATAATTACTTTTTTTACTAAATTATGCGAATATTTTGTCTAAAAGATGAAACTTTTTATTTGTTATTACAAAATTTAATAAATATATTTATTTAGATTTTAATGATACATGGTTTGGTTATTTAGTTACTAGGGCGATTCTTTGTTCAGTGAATATACATATGTTATAATTTAACATGACATTTACGTAGATAAAGAAAGTAGGAAAAGGTTTATGGCAAAAAAATATGAAGTAGGTGAAGTTGTAACGGGTAAAGTAACTGGAATTCAACCTTATGGAGCGTTTGTTGCTTTGGATGAACAAACACAAGGTCTCGTCCATATTTCTGAAATCACTTATGGTTTCGTAAAAGACGTTGCTGATTATTTGAAAGTTGGGGATGAAATTCAAGTTAAAATTTTAGATGTTGATGAGAATTCTGAGAAAATTAGCTTGTCAACTCGTGCGTTACAAGTTGCACCTCCTCAAAAGAAAAAAGAACAGCCTAGAAAAACGTTACAAGATCATGTTGATGAAAATGATGCGAACGGATTTAAATCTTTAAAAGAAAAATTAAAAGATTGGATTGAGCAGTCTGGACATTAATGAAGTAGTAATTGCTCAATAATCGAAGTGTAGACAAAGAAAAATTAACTTTGTCTACACTTTTTTTGAAATTAAAAAATTCACCTTGTAATAACCAATTGGGAAAAATAAATTCTATCCTCTATAAACTTCCATAGCTCCCGAAGCTCACGGCATACAAAATCTTCTCTGGGATTATAAAGATTGTTTGGACAAAAGAAAAGGAATAGAAACAGTTATAAAAGCAAAATAATAATAAAGATATAGTTAATCGATGTTGAAATCATAGAAATAATTAAAAATATTTTGCACTTATGATTTTTGGATAATTCACGCAATCTAATAGTAATCATCTTAAGGAGGAAAAATTATATGATTCCGTACAAATGTGAGCAACTAACTGATTTTTCAGTTGAAGTAAATCGCCAAGCTTATTTAGAAGCGTTAAAAACAGTTGAGAGTCAACTTGGTCAGGAGTATCCATTAATTATCGGTGGAGAACGTATAACAACTGAACAAAAAATTACTTCATATAATCCTTCAAATAAAAATGAAGTTGTAGGTGTTGTTTCTAAAGCTAGCCAAGAATTAGCTGAAAAAGCAATGCAAATAGCAGATTCTACTTTCAATACTTGGAAAAAAGTGAATCCAGTTATGCGAACAGAAATTTTATTCAAAGCTGCTGCCATCGTACGCCGTCGCAAATTTGAACTTTGTGCTTGGTTAACGAAAGAAGCAGGTAAACCATGGCCACAAGCCGATGGTGATATTGCAGAAGGGATTGACTTCTTAGAGTATTATGGTCGTCAAATGTTGGAACTTGCAAAAGGTAAACCTCTCACTGAAAATCCAGGGCAAATTAACAAATATACTTATATTCCATTAGGTGTAGGTGTTGTCATTTCACCATGGAACTTCCCATTTGCAATTATGTTAGGTACAACTGTAGCAGCAGTTGTTTCTGGGAACACTGTGCTGTTAAAACCGGCTTCTACAACTCCAGTTATTGCATATAAGTTTATGGAGATCATGGAGGAGGCAGGCTTGCCACCGGGTGTGGTGAACTATATTCCTGGTTCAGGTGCTGAAGTTGGGGATTATTTAGTAGACCACCCACGTACTCGATTTATTAGCTTCACAGGTTCTCGTGATGTAGGTTTACGTATTAACGAACGTGCTTCTGTATTGAATGAAGGTCAAATTTGGATTAAGCGTGTCATTGCAGAAATGGGTGGGAAAGATACGATTGTAGTCGATGATGATGCAGATTTAGAATTAGCCGCTCAATCAATTGTCACAAGTGCATTTGGTTTTAGTGGACAAAAATGCTCAGCCTGTTCACGTGCTGTTATCGTTGGTGATAAAGCATATGAAACTGTATTAAACCGTGTAGTAGAATTAACTAATGAATTAATCGTTGGAGACCCGACAAATGAAGAAACATTCATTGGACCAGTAAATGATGCAGGAGCGTTTAAAAAAATTAGTGAATATATTGAAATAGGTAAAAGTGAAGGCCACCTAGTTGCTGGTGGTACAGTAGATGATTCAAAAGGTTTTTTCATTCACCCAACAGTATTTGCTGATGTAGATCCACAAGCTCGCATAATGCAAGAAGAAATTTTTGGACCTGTGTTAGCTCTTACAAAAGCAAATAGCTTTGATGAAGCGATTGATATTGCAAATAATACTGTTTATGGTTTAACAGGTGCAGTAATATCAAAAAATCGTTTCCATTTAGAAAAAGCTCGTGAAGATTTCCATGTAGGTAATCTATACTTTAACCGTGGATGTACTGCTGCGACTGTTGGCTACCAACCATTTGGTGGCTTTAACATGTCAGGTACTGACTCTAAAGCAGGTGGTCCAGATTATTTACTCCTTCATATGCAACCTAAAACCGTTTCAGAAACTCTTTAATTAACATATTATAAAGCAGGCGTTATTGGACGTCTGCTTTTTCAAATTTTAAGTATTAAACGCCATTGGTATAATACGATGTATTTTTACAAAAAATGATATTAATTTAATACAAATTGTCACAATTCTAATTAAAAAGGATGCATTAGAAATTGTGGAGATATTAGTAGCCAAATAAGAATTAAATTATGTTACAATGTTTGCGAGATATTATCATTACTAAACTTAAAGAGGCGATATCTATGGCTGAAAATTTAAATCTTTTTACTTCAACACAAGATGTAATTAAAGAAGCGTTAAATAAACTGGGTTATGATGAAGCAATGTATGATTTATTAAAAGAACCACTTCGTATGCTACATGTTCGTATTCCAGTGAAAATGGATGATGGTACTACAAAAGTTTTCACAGCATACCGTGCGCAACATAATGATGCTGTTGGACCTACAAAAGGTGGGGTACGTTTCCACCCAATGGTAAATGAGGATGAAGTTAAAGCGCTTTCAATGTGGATGACATTAAAATGCGGTATTGTTGATTTACCATATGGAGGAGGAAAAGGCGGAATTATTTGTGACCCACGCCAAATGTCAATGGGGGAACTAGAACGTTTAAGTCGAGGTTATGTTCGTGCAATTAGTCAAATTGTAGGACCAACGAAAGATATCCCTGCTCCAGACGTATTTACGAATGCGCAAATTATGGCTTGGATGATGGATGAATATAGCCGCATGGATGAATTTAATTCTCCAGGTTTTATTACAGGTAAGCCGATTGTTCTTGGTGGTTCTCAAGGACGAGATCGTGCTACTGCAGAAGGTGTAACAATTGTTATTCAAGAAGCAGCGAAAAAACGTGGTATCGATATTAAAGGAGCAAGAATTGTAATCCAAGGATTCGGTAATGCTGGTAGTTTCTTAGCGAAATTTATGAGTGACTTAGGTGCAAAAGTAATTGGTATTTCAGATGCATATGGTGCACTTCACGACCCTAATGGTTTAGATATTGATTATTTACTAGATCGTCGTGACAGTTTTGGAACAGTAACTACTTTATTTGAAAACACAATTTCAAACCAAGAACTATTAGAATTAGATTGTGATATTTTAGTACCTGCAGCAATTGAAAATCAAATTACTGCTGAAAATGCGCATGATATTAAAGCTAGTATTGTTGTTGAAGCTGCTAATGGACCAACGACTGCAGAGGCAACAAAAATATTAACAGATCGCGGCATTCTATTAGTTCCTGACGTTTTAGCGTCTGCTGGTGGTGTAACTGTATCTTACTTTGAATGGGTACAAAATAACCAAGGTTACTACTGGTCTGCTGATGAAGTCCGCGAAAAATTGTATAAAAAAATGGTAGAAGCTTTCGAAAATGTATATACTACTGCTACAACTCGCAATATTAATATGCGATTGGCTGCATATATGGTAGGAGTTCGTCGTACAGCTGAAGCATCTCGCTTCCGTGGTTGGGTATAATCAGATAGAATGGGCTATGTAAAGAATTTCTTTACATAGCTTTTTTTATTGAAAACATTGAAGGGGAGAGGAATATTGAACAATTTCTCATTTTACAATCCAGTACGTCTACATTTCGGAAAAGGACAAATAAGTCAGTTAGAACAGGAATTACCTCAATATGGGCATAATATTTTAGTTGTCTATGGAGGAGGAAGTATAAAGAAAAGTGGCTTGTACAATGAAGTAATGACCCTCTTAAAACAGTTAAATATGAATGTTTTTGAGTTGAGCGGTGTAGAGCCAAATCCGAGAGTGGAAACGGCAAGAAAAGGTATTGAAATTTGTAAAAAAGAATCTATTGATTTCGTTTTAGCTGTTGGCGGTGGTTCTGTAATAGACTGCTCTAAATTGATTTGTGCTGGAGCTAAAGTAGATGAAGATGCTTGGAACATAGTTGTTAAGAAAACAACGGTTAAGGATGCTCTTCCTTTAGGAACAATTCTTACCCTTGCAGCAACTGGCTCAGAAATGAATTCAGGTTCTGTAATATCAAATGAAGAAACAAAAGAAAAGTATGGTTGGGGACATCCATTGGTATTTCCAAAGTTCTCAATTTTAGATCCAACTTATACGTTCACTGTACCGAAAAATCATACAGTTTACGGAATGGTTGATATTATGTCGCATGTTTTTGAACAATATTTTCACAATGCGACGAACACACCTATTACAGATGAGATGTGTGAAGGTGTATTGCGCACAGTAATTAATACAGCACCGAAATTAATTCAGGATTTAGAAAATTACGAGCTACGTGAAACAATTTTATTAGCTGGCACAGTTGCTCTTAATGGTTTCTTATCGATTGGATCAAGAGGAGATTGGGCAACACATAATATAGAACATTCTGTATCAGCCGTTTATGATATTCCTCATGGTGGTGGATTAGCGATTATTTTTCCAAATTGGATGCGTTATAATGTGTCTGTCGATCCTGAACGTTTTGCTGGGTTGGCTGTTAGAGTATTTAACGTTGATCCAAATGGAAAAACATCTGAACAAATAGCTCTTGAAGGAATTGAGCGTTTGAGAGAATTTTGGACATCCATTGGAGCTCCGAGCAGACTCGCTGATTATAATATTGATGATTCAGAGTTGGAGACACTTGTTGAAAAATCAATGGTAAATGGACCGTTTGGTAGATTTAAAACATTACAAGCAGAAGATGTTCGCAAAATATTAGAAATGTCTTTATAAATTGTGAATAGTGTTTTAAAAAACTAAAAGTCGATTGCTCACTAAATAATAATAGTGGCGAATCGACTTTTTATTTTGCATGACTGATTAAATCTTTTTATTTCATTCCATCTGATGGATCTGTTGTCTTTTTATTTAAATGGTGCTCCCATTCAGTAACATTATCTTCTTCATCAAAAGATATCATTACTTTTGTTACACCCTTTTGACTCAAGATTAATTCCACAAGATGGTCTCGTACATCATCTAAATAGGCAAGGGATTTATTAGGATCTGTTTCGGCAACAAGATCTACGTGTAAAAATTCACCTTCTTTTACAACTTCTAATCGTTGAATATCACTAACGTTAGGGTCTTCCATGACAAGATTTCCGATATGAATAAGCATTTCTTCATCTGTTTCACCAATTGCCCCACGAGCATTATCTAAAAATACACGGCCAACTACATAAAACATCATAATCCCAATAATCATTGAAACGATACCTTCTAGAGCAGCAAATCCTGTGAAGTGTGCAATAATAATTGCTAAGAATGCTAATATGTTCCCGCTCGTAGCAACTAAATCTTCCATCCATACAAGTTTTGTAGCAGGCTTTGCACGCTTTACAAAAGGAATTGATTTTGGAATAGCAAAAAATCCCGCATGATCTTGACCGACCTCATGAAGTACTTCCTTCGCAGCTTTATGAAGTACAGTTCCTTCTAAAATTGTCCCGATTAGTAACACTCCAAGGGCAATCCATACTCCTTCCGATTCAACAACAGGGTGTATAAAATGATGCCACCCCTCTTTTACTGTTTCGTATGAAAGAATAGCTACAATTAAAACGGCACCTAAACATACTAGATTAACAACACGACCAAAGCCATTTGGAAAACGTTTTGTTGGCGCTTTTTTTGAAAGGGCTGAACCAACGAAAACAAAAAATTGGTTCGCTGCATCGCCTAGAGAGTGCATCATTTCTGCAAACATTGCAACATTTCCTGTAAAAAAATAAGCAACCCCTTTAAGAATTCCTAGAAATAAGTTAACGATTGATGCAACTAGTGAAGGCTTATTTCCACCCTTTAATAATTTGAAAATTTCACTCATAAATTTTCCTCCAATTAACCTAAGTTTTCAATTTCGATTTTTTTTACATAAGGAAGCGAATGTAATGTACGATAAATGGTCATTGTATCTGTTCGAAATAGAGTTGAGAATCTTATATCGACCTCATAAAGAAATTGATTTGATGAAACTAGGATGTCTTTTATACGGATGTTATCTATATACATCTCATTTTCTTTCATAAATACAAGGAGGTTATCGATATTTTCCTTATCATCTAATCTAATTTTTAAAGCTAATTCCTTCATTCGTATTCGTTTAGGTCCAATCCTTAGTAAAAACGGTGCGATAAGTTCTATTCCGATAACGACAATAACAACTGTTACAAAAGCTTCTATATAAAATCCAGCGCCAACAGCTATGCCAATTCCTGCAGCCCCCCAAATCATTGCAGCGGTTGTTAAGCCAGTTATACTATCGTTTCCTTTTCGTAAAATAACGCCAGCACCTAAAAAACCTATACCGCTAACAATTTGGGCTGCTAAACGAAGAGGATCCATTGTAATATTAATATCGTCACGTGCAGGTGTACTATATGCAGTTTCAATCGAAATAATTGTTAATAAACAGCTAAAAGTTGCAATTACTAAACTTGTTTTTAAGCCAATAGGTTTCTTTTTCAATTCTCTTTCGATACCGATAATTAAACTTAAAGTCGCTGCAACAACAAGTTTTACGATAATTTCGTAAGAGAAAGGTTCACTAAAAATTATGTTCAATTAGGGTCCTCCTTTTTTCTTATTGATAACGGTGGTTAATAATGCCAGAATAAGAATTAGTCTCTTGTTTTATTAATATAGCAAAAAATATAAAGAATGGGGTTATAAAAAATGGAAAAACCAGGTATACCTCCGTATATTCCTATTATTATTGGTGTTATTTCAATTTCTTTATCTGCAATTTTAGTTAAATTGGCTAATGCTGATGCAGGAATTATTGCTTTCTATAGAATGCTTTTTTCGGTATTAATTATGAGTCCGGTTTTCTTTTATAAATATGTACATGAAATTAAAATACTGTCAAAAAGAGATTGGATCTTTTCATCAATTGCAGGTATCTTTTTAGCTTTTCATTTTATATTATGGTTTGAATCGTTAAATTACACTTCGGTAGCAAGTTCAACTGTCCTTGTTACATTACAACCGTTGTTTGCGTTTATAGGTACATATTTTTTCTTTAAAGAAAAAATATCGGCAAAAACAATTATTTCGGGTATCGTTGCAATTTTAGGGAGTGTATTAATTAGTTGGGGAGATTTTAAAATAAGTGGTAATGCGTTTTATGGAGATATTCTTGCGTTAATAGCATGTGCGTTAGTAACTGGTTATTTACTTTTTGGACAAGATGTACGTAAACGAATCACATTAATTACTTATACAATGGTAGTATACTCGATAAGTACAGTTGTATTATTTTTTTATGTACTATTAAAGGGAGAATCCTTTGGTCCATACTCTACAATGGACTGGGTATGGTTTTTATTACTCGCAATTATCCCAAATCTATTAGGGCATACTTTGTTTAATTGGGCTTTGAAATGGGTAAGTACAAATGTTATTTCGGTCGCGGTATTATTTGAACCAATTGGTGCTGCAATTTTAGCGTATTTTATTTTTGTAGAGAAACTAATAGCGACTCAAATTATTGGTGGTATAATTGTAATCGCGGGAATTATGCTGTTTGTTGTAGATTTTAAAATAATAAGTAAGTTTTTTATAAAAAATGCTTGATTTATATTTTTGTTTGATATATATTATTACTTGTCCTTAAGGACGATATTAGTTTTAGAAAGATATTTTCAAATAGTATCCTTTGTTTTCTTTTGGATAAGTAATAATAGCAAGACTGTTTAAATGATAATTAGAATTTCGTTTGACAGAAATGTTTGAAATGTGATAGAATACAAAAGTTGCTGTTGAAAGAATAGTATGTATGAACCTTGAAAACTGAACAACAAAACGTTAATGAATAAAGTTTTTAGTAACTGACCCTCGTCAGTGAATGAAACATAATTTTGGACATCAAATATGATGCCAGTGTAATTTAGAGCTTTTATCAAATTTTTCTTTTATGGAGAGTTTGATCCTGGCTCAGGACGAACGCTGGCGGCGTGCCTAATACATGCAAGTCGAGCGAA